>NZ_JAFLJN010000084.1:0-299 GCF_018682595.1 Janthinobacterium sp. JC611 | reverse complement strand
CTGACGGCAACCCAAGGTGACGTCAGCACGAACAAGGCGGTCGTGACAACGGCGGGCACGCTGAATGTGACGACGAGCGTCTCTCTGCACAACACGGAAGGCACGTTGCAGGCGGGCCAGTTCGACCTGTATTTGGGCAACCTGGACAATGCCAAGGGTACGCTGCTGCAGACGGGCACGGGCGATACCGTCATCAATACAAGTAGGCTCGACAACACGGCTGGCCGCATTGCCGTTAATAGCAAGAACCTGAACATCGATGCCGTCAGCGTTACGAACAAGGACGGCAAGATCGAGCA
>NZ_JAFLJN010000001.1:0-475423 GCF_018682595.1 Janthinobacterium sp. JC611 | reverse complement strand
AACTTTGCGCCGATGATAGTGCTGCAACCAGTGTGAAAGTAGGTTATCGTCAGGCTTGTTATGCGCAGTAGAGAAAAACCCGATCAGCGATGGTCGGGTTTTTTTTCGTCTGGCGATTTATTCACCATAAAAGCGCCATTTTTAGCCCCATCTTCAGGGAAATTCCTATATAATTCTCCTCCTCAGATCAGATGGTTTGCTGCCCCGTTGGGAGCAGGCTGTTGAAAAAGTTATGCCTGATGACCATAGCAAGTTGGTCCCACCCCTTCCCATCCCGAACAGGACCGTGAAACAACTTTGCGCCGATGATAGTGCTGCAACCAGTGTGAAAGTAGGTTATCGTCAGGCTTGTTATTCGAAAAAACCCCTTCCGGTGATCCGGTTGGGGTTTTTTTACGTCTGCTGCTTTTTTCAATAACCGCGTGCGGACATAAAAAAAGCAGCGCTGCGCGCTGCTTTTGTCATTTATCACGCGCATTAAAAGTGATAAGCGACTTTGACGTTCATGTAATTGACGCCGCTATTCGGTTTCTTGTAGCCGCCGTTCGAGAAATGCTGGATTTTCGCAGCGACTTCCCATTTGTTGTTGAAGACGTAGCCGACGCCGATATGGTCGCCGAACTGGAAGTGGGTCGACAGGCGGTTGTCATCGTTATCGTACAGCTTGGACAGCATGTGTACGCCAATGCCGCCTTCCGCATAGAAACCCAGCTTATTTGTATTTTCAAAGCGGAACACAGGGGTAAAGCCCAGGTCCCACAGTTTTTGATGCTGGCCAGGGACGTTGCGATAGCTCTTGCCATCCCAGCCGCCGATGCTGGCATCCCAGTAACCGCTCAACTGCGTACCATTCGATACGAACCAGGCCTTATCCCAGTTCGAGGTCACGCCGGCGCGTACCATTTGTACCTTCACGCCCTTGGCATATTCGCCGTAGACGGAGTCGATCAGTTTGTCGTCGGCGGCAAAGCCGGCGTTGGCCGCCATCAGCGCGGCAACGGCGGCGATGGATTTGAGGAGATTCTTCTTGAAGAACATAGAGGCTTTCATCGTAAAATTGGCCGATAGGCTATTGTTGTACAGGCACCTTGCTTTGCATGCCGCTCTCGCCACTTGTTGATCTCAGGGGTTCAATTGACATTCTCTACAAAAATCGCATTTCTCGGTATCGGTCTGATGGGGGATCCGATGGTCCGGTGCCTGCTACGCGCTGGATATTCTGTCACAATTTGGAATCGCACGCACAGCAAGGCCCAAGTCCTGCGTGCGGCAGGGGCGCAGCCGGCCGTTTCCGTGGCTGAGGCTGTCAATGGCGCGGACGTGGTCATTTCGATGCTGGAAGCCGGTCCCATCGTGTCGCAGGTGCTGCAGGAAGCGCTGCCGGCATTACCTGCTGGTGCGCTGTGGATCGATATGAGTTCCACCCAACAATCAGAAGCCCGGCAATTTCATGCCACTTTACTGGCGGCAGGCCATGCCTTCATCGATGCGCCCGTGTCGGGCGGCGTCGGCGGGGCGCAGGCGGGCACCTTGGCCATCATGGCCGGCGCCAGCACCAATGATTACGCGCGTGTGGAAACTATTTTGACGGCAATGGGTCGCCCGACCCTGGTGGGGCCGCCAGGCAGTGGCCAGGTCGCCAAGCTGTGCAATCAGCTGATCGTCGGCGCGACATTGCATATCGTGGCCGAGGCGCTGTTGCTGGCCCAGGCGGCCGGCGCCGATGCGAGCGCCGTGCGGGCAGCCATCCGTGGCGGCTTTGCCGAGAGCAAGATTTTGGAGGTGCATGGCCAGCGCATGCTGGAACGTAACTTTGTGGCCGGTGGGCAGGTGAAAAGCCAGATCAAGGACATGCACAACATCCTCGCGGCGGCCGAGGCGGCCCACGTCAGCTTGCCCGTGACGCAGCTGGTGACGCAACGCTACGAGTCCATCGCCCGGACTTATCCGACAGCGGACCACGCGGCCGCCTTGCTGGCCCTGGAAGCGTTGAATCCGGGCCAGCGCCTGGGCACAGGTCCGGATCAACTGAGCTGATTCAAGCGACGGGCAGGCTCGCTTCGGCCAGCTTGACCCAGAAACTGGCGCCGATGGGCAACAGATTGTCGTTGAAGTCGTAGCTGCCATTGTGCAAGACGCACGGCCCCAGGCCATGGCCGCCATCGCGGTGCTCGCCATCGCCATTGCCGATGAAAATGTAGCAGCCGGCTTTTTCTTGCAGGAAGAAGGCGAAATCTTCCGCGCCCATGGTCGGTTCGACATTCGCGTTGACCTTGTCCGCGCCCACCACGCTTTTCATGACGTCGACGGCAAACGCCGTTTCTTTCGCGTGGTTGACCAGCGGCGGATAGTTGCGCTTGAAGTGGAAATCGACTTCCGCGCCAAAGGCGGCGGCGGTGTGCACGGCGATGTCGCGCATGCGCTCCTCGATCAGGTCCAGCACGGGCGTGGTGAAGGTGCGCACGGTGCCGACCAGGCTGGCGTCATCGGGAATCACATTGGTGGCGCTGCCTGCGTGGATTTGCGTGATCGACAGCACGGCCGTATCGAGCGGACTCTTGTTGCGCGTGATGACGGTTTGCCAGCTTTGCGCGATCTGCACGGCCACCATGACGGGATCGATGCCCTTGTGCGGCTGGGCTGCGTGGGCGCCCTTGCCTTTGACGGTGACGTGAAATTCATTGCTGGACGCCATCATCGGGCCTTCCACCACGCTCAGCGTGCCCGTTTCGGCGCCTGGCCAGTTGTGCATGCCATAGATGGCATCCATGGGAAAGCGGGTAAACAAGCCGTCTGCGATCATTTCGCGCGCGCCGGCGCCGCCTTCTTCGGCCGGCTGGAAGACCAGATACACGGTGCCATCGAAATGGCGGTGCTGCGCCAGGTAATGGGCGGCGCCCAGCAGCATGGCCGTGTGGCCGTCATGGCCGCAGGCGTGCATCTTGCCCGGATGGCGCGAAGCATGCTCGAAGGTATTCATTTCCTGCATCGGCAAGGCGTCCATGTCGGCGCGCAGGCCGATGGCGCGTGTCGACGTACCATGCTTGATGATGCCAACCACGCCAGTACGGCCCAGGCCGCGTACCACGGGAATGCCCCATTCCGTCAGTTTGGCGGCGACCACGTCCGAGGTGCGCTGTTCTTCGTAGCACAGCTCGGGATGCGCATGCAGGTCGCGGCGGATACCTTGCAGCTCGGATTGAAACGCCAAGATCGGATCAACTAGTTTCATGGGACTCTCCTGTGGGTGCTGGCGCGCAGCAATGTATGGCGTGCCGGGCCGCGCTTGTTTGATCGAAAACAGGCGCGGCTAATAGTGCATTGTAGCCCTTGTTTGTCGGGTAAATCCAGCGCACGGATGTGCTTGGTACGGCGCCAACAGCAAGGGCGCGGAATGGTTTACAGTATCGCCTTCCCCCAACGTTTTTTGGATTGCCCCATGACCACCACCCAAGTGCGCGCCGCCTGCCCGCTCGACTGCCCCGATACCTGCGCCTTGCTGGTCACCGTGACCGACGGGGTGGCAACAGCCGTCAAGGGCGATCCCGACCACCCGACCACGGCTGGCGTGCTGTGCACGAAGGTGTCGCGCTTTACGGAGCGCACCTACCATGCGGACCGCTTGCTGCATCCGCTGCGCCGCGTGGGCAAGAAGGGCGAAGGCAAGTTCGAGCGCATCAGCTGGGAAGAAGCGCTGCAGACCATCGCCGCCCGCTTGAAACCGATCGCCGCGCGTGATCCGCAGGCGATCTTGCCGTACAGCTACTGCGGCACCATGGGCCTGGTGCAGGGCGAATCGATGTCGTCGCGCTTTTTCAACCAGCTGGGCGCCTCCCTGCTGGACCGCACCATCTGTGCGTCGGCCGGCGCCACCGGTTACCGTTACACGGTGGGCGCCAGCATCGGCACGGACATGGAGCAGTTCCAGAACGCCAAGTTGATCATCATCTGGGGCGGCAACCCGATCGCCTCGAATTTGCACTTCTGGATGCGCGCGCAAGAGGCCAAGCGTCATGGCGCCACCCTGATCGCCATCGACCCCTACCGTTCGCTGACGGCCGAAAAGTGCCACCAGCATATCGCCTTGCTGCCGGGGACCGATGCGGCCCTGGCGCTGGGCTTGATGCATGTGCTGATCGCTGAAGACCTGGTCGACCACGACTATATTGCGCAGTACACCATCGGCTATGCTGAACTGAAACAGCGCGCCCTGGAGTGGCCGCCCGAGCGCGTAGCCCAGGTGTGCGGCATCACGACCGCGGAAGTGGTGGAACTGGCGCGCCTGTACGGCCAGGCATGCCGCTCCGGCGAGGGCGCCGCCATCCGTGCCAACTATGGCGTGCAGCGCGTGCATGGCGGCGGCATGGCGGTGCGCAATATCGCCTGCCTGCCGGCCCTGACGGGGGCATGGCGTCATCCGGCCGGCGGCATGCAGCTGTCGAGCTCGGGTTCCTTCCCCGTCAACCGCAAGGCCTTGCAGCGTCCCGATTTGCTCAAAGGCACGCCGCGCACCATCAACATGAGCACCATCGGCGACGATTTATTGAAAGAAAGTTCCGCCGAGTTCGGCCCGCAAGTGGAAGCCGTGATCGTCTACAACTCGAATCCCCTGGCGGTGGCGCCTGATTCGTCGAAAGTGGCGCAGGGCTTTGCCCGCGAAGACTTGTTTACGGTCGTGCTCGAACATTTCCAGACCGATACCGTCGATTACGCCGACATCGTGCTGCCCGCCACGACGCAGCTGGAACATGTCGATGCGCATTCCACCTACGGCCACCTGTACATGATGGCGAACAACGCGGCCGTCGCGCCGCTGGGCGAAGCGAAGGCGAATACGGAAATCTTCCGCCTGCTGGCGCAATACATGGGCTTTGATGACCCGTGCTTCCAGGAAAGTGACGATGCGCTGGCGGCCAAGGCCTTCGATGCGAGCGATGCGCGCGCCGTGCATTTCGACTGGGAATCGCTGAAACGCACGGGCTGGCAAAAGCTGGCCATGCCGGAGGCGCCATTTGCCGAGGGCGGTTTCCCCACGCCATCGGGCAAGTGCGAATTGTATTCCAGCGCCATGGCGCTGGCGGGACTCGATCCCTTGCCCACGTATATCGCGCCGCACGAATCGCTGGCCAGCAATCCCGCGCTGGCAGCCCGTTATCCGCTGGCCATGATCTCGCCGCCGGCGCGCAATTTCCTCAATTCCACCTTCGTCAACGTGAAAAGCCTGCGCGCGGCCGAGGGCGAACCGCACCTCGATATCCATCCGGACGACTGCGCCGCGCGCGGCATCGTGGCCGGCGACATGGTGCGCATTTTTAATGACCGCGGCAGCTTTGTTGCCAAGGCCAGGGTGACGGACAAGGCGAGGCGGGGCCTGGTGGTGGGCTTGTCCGTGTGGTGGAAGAAACTCGCCAGCGATGGCAAGAACGCCAATGAAGTGACGAGCCAGCGCCTGACGGACATGGGCCGCGCGCCGACCTTCTACGATACGCTGGTCGAAGTGGAAAAGGCTGCCTGACCATGGCCCTGGCACGCTGGCCGGCCCGCTTGCTTGTCGGCACGGTGTGCCTGCTGCTGGGCGGCTGCACGCAGTTGCGCTATTACACGCAGGCGGCGCAGGGGCAATATGCGCTGTGGTCCGGCGCGCGTCCCATCGGCGACTGGCTCGACGACCCGGCTACCGAGCCGCGCCTGAAAGCGCGCCTGGCCAGGGCGCAGCACATCCGCCGCTTTGCCGTCAGCGAGCTGGATTTGCCAGACAATGGCAGCTACAAGAATTATGCGGCCCTGCGGCGTCCCTTCGTGCTGTGGAACGTGGTGGCCACGCCGGAACTGTCGTTGCAACCGCTGCAATGGTGTTTCCCCATCGCCGGCTGCGTCAACTATCGCGGTTACTATGACAAGGCAGAGGCGCTCGCGTATGCCGAGGAATTGCGGGCCCAGCATTACGACGTGCAGGTGGGCGGCGTGCCCGCGTATTCCACCCTGGGCTGGTTCGACGACCCCCTGTTGTCGACTTTTATTCACTACAACGATGCGGAACTGGCGCGCCTGATCTTCCATGAACTGGCGCACCAGGTGGTGTACGTGCCCGGCGACTCGGCCTTCAACGAGTCATTTGCCAGTGCCGTGGAAGAGGCGGGCGTGCAGCGCTGGCTGGCGCGCGAGGGCAATGACACGCTGCGTGCCGCCTACGCCCAGTACACGGCGCGGCGCCAGGATTTCCTGGCCCTGCTGCTGCGTTACCGGGGCGAACTGGAAGCCGTGTATGCGAGCGACGCCAGCGATGCGGAGAAGCGCGCGCGCAAGGCGCAGGTGTTTGCTGCACTGAAAGAAGCGTATCAGGTGATGAAGCAAAACTGGGGTGGCTTCGCCGCTTACGACCGCTGGTTCGAGCAACCGTTGAGCAATGCGCACCTCGCTTCCGTGTCTACCTACAATGAATTTTTGCCTGCCTTCAAAAAATTGCTGGAAGAAAAAAAGAACTTTCGTGCTTTTTATGCTGCAGTGCACACAATGGCCCAGATCGAGAAGCCTGAGCGCAGGCGTGCGCTGGAACAATTGTCCAGCCCCTGACCCGTAAAGATTGTCTGGCACGTCAGCTCCAACCATCCTGCAACAGTGTATTTATCATGTTGCGCTGCAGCATAAAATACCCTTAGAGTTGCCGCTCGAATACTGTTGAAAGCGCTTGCATGGAAGCGCGGCGCCCGATAGCATCGCATTAGTAGCATAGAGCAATTGCTCGTCAGAATGCTCAAACTGACTGCAGGACGACAGAATCCGCAGCAATGATCCGCGCCGGCACGCTGCGCCGGCTCCCCCACGATTATTCGAGACAAGAGGCACAGGATGGACAAAATTTGGCTGAAGTCGTACCCTCCCGGCGTCCCCGCCGACATCGATCCTGATCAATATCGTTCGCTCGTGCATCTGCTGGAAGAAGCGTTTCAAAAATATGCGGATCGCAATGCCTATGTCTGCATGGACAAATTTCTCACCTATGCCGAACTCGATACCTATTCGCGCCAGCTGGGCGCCTGGCTGCAAAGCCGTGGCCTGAAGAAGGGCGCCAGGGTTGCCCTGATGATGCCAAACGTGCTCCAGTATCCGGTGGCCATTGCCGCCGTCTTGCGCGCCGGCTATACGGTGGTCAACGTCAACCCCTTGTATACGCCGCGGGAATTGGAACACCAGCTCAACGATTCGGGCAGCGAAGCCATCATCGTGCTGGAAAACTTCGCCCATACGCTCGAGCAAGTGCTGGGCAAGACGGCCGTCAAGCACGTCGTCGTTGCCAGCATGGGCGAAATGCTGGGCGGCTTGAAGGGCATGCTCGTCAATTTTGTCGTGCGCAACGTCAAGAAGATGGTGCCCGCGTATTCCTTGCCGAACGCCATGCGTTTCAAACAGGCGCTGTCGCTGGGCAGCCGCATGAAACTCACGCCCGTCGAGCTGAGCATCCATGACGCTGCTTTCCTGCAATACACGGGCGGCACGACGGGCGTGTCGAAAGGCGCGACCTTGAGCCACCGCAATGTGATCGCCAACGTGCTGCAGAGCGAAGCGTGGTCGGGCGCGGCGCTCGATCAGAACAGCAAGGAACAGATGATCGTCGTTTGCGCCTTGCCGCTGTACCATATCTTTGCCCTGACGGCGTGCGCGATGTGGGGCACGCGCGTGGGCGCCCTGAATATCCTGATCCCGAACCCGCGCGATATTCCGGGCCTGATCAAGGAACTGGGCAAGTACAAATTCAACCTGCTGCCAGCGGTCAATACGCTGTATAACGCGCTGGTGAACCACCCCGATTTCGCCAAGCTTGATTTCTCGGGCTTGAAGATCGCCAATGGCGGCGGCATGGCGGTGCAGCAAGCCGTCAATGACAAGTGGCTGCAAGTGACGGGCGTGTCCATCATCGAAGGCTATGGCCTGTCGGAAACGTCGCCCGTCGCCACCTGCAACCGCGCCGACAGCACGGCGTTTTCCGGCACCATCGGCTTGCCCGTGCCCTCGACCGATATCGCCATCCTCGACGATGACGGCAAGGAAGTGCCGCTGGGACAGACGGGCGAGATCGCCATCCGCGGCCCGCAAGTGATGAGCGGCTACTGGAATCGTCCCGACGAGACGGCCAAGGTCATGACACCCGACGGCTACTTTAAATCCGGCGATGTCGGCATCATGGACGAGCGCGGCTACGTGAAGATCGTGGACCGCAAGAAAGACATGATTCTCGTCTCCGGCTTCAACGTGTATCCGAACGAAGTCGAAGCCGTCATCGCGGCCCATCCGGGCGTGCTCGAGTGCGCCTGCGTGGGCGTGCCCGACGAGCATTCGGGCGAGGCCGTGAAAGTGTTTGTCGTGCGCAAGGACCCGAACCTGACCCAGGCGGTGCTGGCTGCGTATTGCAAGGAACAATTCACGGGCTACAAGCGGCCGAAATACATCGAGTTCCGCGATGAACTGCCGAAAACCAACGTCGGCAAGATCTTGCGTCGCGCCCTGCGCGACGAAACGAAGATAGCAGCATAAACAGTGCAGGGTGCGCGTCAAGGCCGCGCACCCTTTCATACAGATAAAGATGAGGCATAGATGGACAAGATTTGGTTGAAGTCGTACCCGGACAGCGTTCCCGCAGAGATTGATTGCACGCAATACCGTTCCGTGACGCACCTGCTGGAAGAGTCGTTCCAGAAATACGCGGACCGCCACGCTTTCGTGTGCATGGATAAATTCCTGACCTACCGCGAGCTCGACCAGCTGTCGCGGCAGATGGGCGCCTGGCTGCAAAGCCGTGGCCTGCAACCGGGCGCGCGCGTGGCGATCATGCTGCCTAACGTGTTGCAGTACCCGGTGGCCATGGCGGCGATCCTGCGCGCCGGCTACACGGTGGTCAACGTCAATCCGTTGTACACGCCGCGCGAATTGCAGCATCAGCTGATCGATTCGGGCAGCGAAGCGATCATCGTGCTGGAAAACTTCGCCACCACGGTGGAGCAGGTATTGCCGCATACCCAGGTCAAGCATGTGATCGTCGCCACCATGGGCGATTTGCTCGGTGGCTTGAAGGGCGCCATCGTCAACTTCGTCGTGCGCAAGATCAAGAAAATGGTGCCGGCGTTTTCCTTGCCGGGCGCCATCAGCTTCAACAAGATGCTGGCCGAGGGTTCCCGTTTGACACTCACGCCGGTGCAGCAGGGGCATGACGATATCGTCTTCCTGCAATACACGGGTGGCACGACGGGCGTGTCGAAAGGCGCGATGTTGTTGCACCGTAACGTGATCGCCAACGTGCTGCAAAACGAGGCGTGGATTTCGCCCGTGATGACGCCAGAAATGCGCGCCACCTCGATGGGCTTCATGTGCGCCTTGCCCCTGTATCACATCTATTCGCTGACGGTCAGCGCCCTGATGGGCATGCGCGTGGGCGGCTTGAACGTGCTGATCCCCAACCCGCGCGACATCCCCGGTTTCGTCAAGGAATTGGCCAAGCACAAGATCGTCGTTTTCCCGGCCGTCAACACCTTGTACAACGCGCTGCTGAACAATGCCGACTTCGCCAAGCTCGATTTCTCCAGCTATAAAGTGTGCAATGGCGGCGGCATGGCCTTGCAGCGCAACGTGGCCGAACGCTGGCTGAAATTGACTGGCTGCCCGTTGATCGAAGGCTACGGCATGTCGGAAACGTCACCCGTGGTGACGGGCAACCGCGTCGACATCACGGAATTTACGGGCACCATCGGCTTGCCTTTCCCGTCGACGGAAGTGGCGATTCTCAACGACGACGGCGTGGAAGTGCCGCTGGGCGAACCGGGCGAGATCGCCGTGCGCGGCCCGCAAGTGATGGCCGGCTACTGGCAGCGTCCGGACGAGACGGCCAAATCGATGACGGCCGACGGCTACTTCAAGACGGGCGACGTGGGTGTCATGGACGAGCGCGGCTACGTCAAAATCGTGGACCGCAAGAAAGACATGATCATCGTCTCCGGCTTCAATGTGTATCCGAACGAAGTGGAAGACGTGGTCGCTTCGTGCCCGGGCGTGCTTGAATGCGCCTGCATCGGCGTGCCGGACGCCAACGCGGGCGAAGCCGTGAAAGTGTTTGTCGTGCGCAAGGATCCGAACCTGACGGTGGAACAGATCCGCGAGCATTGCAAGCATGAATTGACGGCCTACAAGAAACCGAAATACATCGAGTTCCGCGATGAATTGCCGAAGACCAATGTCGGCAAGATATTGCGCCGTCAATTGCGTGACGAAAAGAAGGTTGCCTAGGCTTCAACTTTGCAAGCCAGCCTTGCCGTCCCGGACGGTAAAGCTGGCCAGCGTCGCGATGGGGGAGGCGCTGTCGCGCACATTCTCCAGGCCCTGGAACAGGGTCGTGGTTTGACTTGGCGTGATCTCCATCCACATATAGCCGCGCTTGTCGCTGCGGCCGTAGCGCATGTGCGGGTTCATCGCCACGTACTGCTCCGTGCGCGCCTGCGGACGGGAACTCGAGGTGATGGAGGTGCCGCAAAACTCCGTGGCCAGCACGGGATTATCCTTGCTGACCGGGCGCATGGCGTTGCGGCTCAGTTCGGTGGCATAAAAGGTGTGCACGTCGCCCGACAGCACCAGCGGGTTGCTGGCCTTGCTGCTGCGCAAGGCGTTGAGCAGGTGCTGACGCGCCACGGGATAGCCATCCCAGCCATCGGTCCAGACGCGCTCGTCGCCGAGCCGCAGGATGGGCACCTGGCTAGCTTGCGCCATCAGGGTTTGCTGGGCCAGGATATTCCAGCGTGCGGGGGAATCGTCGAGGCCCGCTTGCAGCCAGCGCTGCTGTTCCTCGCCCAGCATCGTGCGTTGCGGTTGCAGCAAGTCGGGGCAGTTGCGCGTGGTGACGGAATTGGAGCCGCCGCGCCCCTGCCTGGCGCACGCATGATGGGCGCGGTATTGCCGGTCGTCCAGCACGTGGAAGCGCGCCAGCCGGCCCCAGTCGTAGCGCTGGTAGATGCGCATGTCGACAAAGCCCCGTCTGCCCAGCGGCAACAGGCGCAGCGGCATGTGTTCATAGAACGCCTGGTAGGCGGCCGCGCGGCGCTGCAAAAAGCCAGGCGTGAGCAACTCGTCGCGGTCGTTGCCGTAATCGTTGGCCACCTCATGGTCGTCCCAGGTGACGATCCATGGCGCGGCCAGGTGCGCGCCCTGCAAGTCGCGGTCGCTCTTGTATTGCGCATAGCGGGCGCGGTACTCGTCCAGGGTAAAACTTTCATGCGTGCGCATGGCCCGGTTCGGGTGCTGCAGCTGGTAGGGGCCCCACTCATAAATGTAATCGCCGAGGAAGGCCACCAGGTCGGGCGCGGCCGCCGCGATGTGCCGGTGCGCCGCATACGCGCCGAATTCCCAGTGCTGGCAGGAAGCGACGGCCAGTTTCAGCGAGGCAGGTAGGGAGCCGGGCTCGGGCGCCGTGCGCGTGCGGCCCACGGGACTGACGGCGTCGCCCAGCATGAAGCGGTACCAGTACCAGTGTCCGGGCGCCAGGCCGCCCACGTCGACGTGCACGCTGTGCGCGAGGGTGGGCATGGCCGTGGCGTGGCCCTTGGCCACGATGCGGCGAAAACCTTCATCGTCGGCCACTTCCCAGCGCACGCTCAGGGCGATGGCGGGCGTGGCGGCGGCATGCAGCGGGTCGTGGCAGATGCGCGTCCACAGCACGACGGCATCGGGCAAGGGTGAGCCGGAGGCGATGCCGAGCGCGAACGGATAGCCGGCGCCATTGATGCGCGTGGCGGCGCTGGCGCTGGAGCCGGACAGCACGCTGCCGGCGGCGGCCAGCGCCGTGATGCGCGCAGCGCTGTGCAGGAAGATGCGGCGCTGCTCATCCATGGTGTGGAATTATTGCGACAATCAAGACGCCAATAAGGTTTCGATCGGCGGCACCTTGCGCGGCTTGCGGTCGGAGTCCGTCGCCACGTAGATCAGGGTTGCTTCCGTGACTTTCACGATGCATGCCTGCAGGCGGTTGCGCTCGGCATACACCTCGACATTGACGGTGATCGAGGTATTGCCAACCTTGACGATGTCGGCGTAGAAGGACAGCAGATCGCCGACGAAGACGGGATTTTTGAAGACGAAGGAGTTCACGGCGATGGTGGCGACGCGGCCGTTGGCGCGCCGCGTGGCCGGCAGGGAACCGGCGATATCGACCTGCGCCATGATCCAGCCGCCGAAGACGTCGCCGTACACATTGGCGTCGGACGGCGCGGGCATCATGCGCAATTCCGGCATTTTTCCGGCGGGCAGGCCGGAGGCGAGGCAGTTGTCAGGGCGGTTGGGGGAGGTGCTCATCTTTTATTCTCATGAAAGGCTACAATTGCCCCGATTGAACCATAAAAAGCCGACCTTCGCCATGCGCCGTTCCCAGACTCCCCCTCCGCCCCGCTCGCCAGCCTCCGCCAGCCACAGCGACTTCGCCACCATCAAGACCTTGCTGCCCTACCTGTGGGTCTACAAATGGCGGGTGCTGCTGGCGCTGCTATGCCTGGTGGGCGCCAAGCTGGCCAACGTGGGCGTGCCGCTGATCCTGAAAAAACTCGTCGACGCCATGACGATCACGGCGGCGCACCCGCAGGCGCTGCTGGTGTTGCCGGTCGGCTTGCTGGTGGCGTACGGCTTGCTGCGCCTGTCGACTACCTTGTTTACCGAGTTGCGCGAATTCCTGTTCGCCCGCGTCACGCAGCGGGCCGTGCGCACCATCGCCCTGCAAGTGTTCCGCCACCTGCATGCCTTGTCCCTGCGTTTCCATTTGAACCGCCAGACGGGCGGCATGACGCGCGACATCGAGCGGGGCACGCGCAGCGTCGGTTCGCTCATTTCCTATACGCTGTTTAACATCCTGCCGACCCTGGTGGAAATCACGCTCGTGCTCGGCTATCTGGTCTTGCATTACGACATCTGGTTCACCGTCATCACGGCGGTGGCGCTCGTGTCCTACATCGCGTTTACCGTGCTGGTGACGAACTGGCGCACGCATTTCCGCCGCACGATGAACGACCTCGATTCGAAGGCGAATACCAAGGCCATCGATTCGCTGATCAACTATGAAACCGTGAAATATTTCGGCAACGAGGATTACGAGGCGAAGCGCTACGACGAGGGCTTGCAGCGCTACGAATCGGCGGCCGTCAAATCGCAGACTTCGCTGTCCCTGCTCAATACGGGCCAGTCCCTGATCATCGCCACGGCCGTCACCCTGATCCTGTGGCGCGCCACGGTGGGCGTGATCGCCGGCAGCATGACCCTGGGCGACCTGGTGCTGGTGAATGCCTTCATGATCCAGCTGTATATCCCCCTCAATTTCCTGGGCGTCATTTACCGCGAAATCAAGCAAAGCCTGGCCGACATGGAACGCCTGTTTTCCTTGCTGAACGAGAACCGCGAAATCGCCGATACGCCGGACGCCCAGCCACTCGTCACGCGGGGCGCGGCCGTGCGTTTCGATCATGTGGATTTCAGCTATGAAGCCAAGCGGCAAATCCTGTTCGACGTGGATTTCCAGATTCCCGCCGGCACCACGACGGCCGTGGTGGGCCACAGCGGCTCGGGCAAGTCGACCCTGTCGCGTTTGCTGTTCCGCTTCTATGAAGTCGATGGCGGCGGCATCACCATCGATGGCCAGGATTTGCGCGCCGTGACCCAGGACTCGCTGCGCGCCGCCATCGGCATCGTGCCGCAGGACACGGTCTTGTTCAACGACACCATCGAATACAACATCGCCTACGGCAAGCCGGGCGCCAGCAAGGAGGCCATCGTGGCGGCGGCCAAGGCGGCGTCGATCCATGATTTTATTGAAAGCTTGCCAGATGGCTACAACTCCATGGTGGGCGAGCGGGGCTTGAAACTGTCGGGCGGCGAAAAGCAGCGCGTGGCCATCGCCCGCACCTTGCTGAAAGACCCGGCCATCCTGATCTTCGACGAAGCCACTTCGGCGCTCGATTCGAAGGCCGAGCAGGCGATCCAGTCGCAGCTGAAGGAGATCGCCAGGAACCGCACCACCCTGGTGATTGCGCACCGCCTGTCGACGGTGGCCGACGCCCAGCAAATCCTGGTGCTCGACCATGGCCGCATCGTCGAGCGGGGCACGCATCCGCAATTGCTGGCGCTCGATGGCCTGTACGCGCAGATGTGGCAACGCCAGCAGGCGACCAGGGACGACGAGGAGGATGAAGACGAGTTGGCGGGGCTGGCGCCGGCCAAATAAATCGGCGGGGGACAATCAGTAGGAAAAATGCTACAGCCGCGCCGATTCAGGCGCGCGTATAGCGCCTATTTGAGGGCAATCGCAGAAAACGGCTGGTCCGGCGCTGAAAATGAAATAAAATTAATTCCATTGGTGGCGTCTGCACCACAGTTGTTTCGTTCGGAGTCCATCCGGTTTGTCCGCCCAGGAGAATTTATGAAATTGACCAAAATCATCGCCACGCTGCTCAGCGTCGGTGTCATCAGCAGCATGTCGCCAGTCCAGGCTCAGGAATTGACCGGCACCTTGGCCAAGATCAAGAAAGCCGGTTCCGTCACCCTCGGTGTGCGCGACGGCTCCGTGCCCTTCTCCTATCTCGATGACAAACAGCAATACCAGGGTTATTCGATCGACCTGTGCATGAAAGTCGTCACGGCCCTGCAAAAGCACCTGGGCTTGAGCGAACTGAAAGTGGTGATGAGCCCCGTCACGTCGGCCAACCGCATCCCGCTGATGGCCAACGGCACCATCGACCTCGAATGCGGTTCGACGACGAACAACCTGGAGCGCCAGCAGCAGGTGGCATTCGCCCCGACCATGTTCGTCATCGGCAACCGCATCCTGGCGAAAAAATCCTCGAACATCAAGACCCTGGAAGACTTACGCGGCAAGACCCTGGTGGCCACGGCCGGCACGTCGACCATCAAGCAGATGACCATCCTCAACAAGGAAAAGAACCTGGGCATGAACATTGCCGTCGGCAAGGACCATCCCGAGTCGTTCCTGATGCTGGAAACGGGCCGCGCGGTGGCCGAAGCCAACGACGATATTTTGCTGGCGTCGCAAGTGGCCAACTCGAAAAACCCGAACGACTACGAAATCACCAAGGAAGCGCTGTCGGTCGAGCCCTACGGCATCATGCTGCGCAAGGGCGATCCGGCCTTCAAGAAAGTGGTCGACGATGCGCTGATCCGCCTGTACAAGAGCGACGACATCAACCGCATCTACGCGAAATGGTTCACCTCGCCGATCCCGCCGAAAAACATCAACCTGAAATTCCCCATGCCGCCGCAATTGAAGGCCGTGTTCGCGAATCCGACCGATTCGGGCGATCCGGCCGCGTATGCGGCCGTACCCGAAGCGCAGAAGACTTCGGACAAACGGAAAAAGTAAAGACGGCGTAACAAACCGGGAGGCGCAAGCCTCCCGTTTCAATTGCGGGGCGGGCGGCCGCTTGGCCGCAGCCCTTGGGCTGCATCGGAAGGATGATCATGAATTACAACTGGAATTGGCGCATCTTCTGGGAGATTTCTCCCGATGGCGTGGGCACGTATATGGACACCCTGTGGTCCGGCCTGGTCTGGACCCTGGCCACGGCCGGCACGGCCTGGATCATGGCCTTGCTATTGGGCCTGGTGATCGGCACCGTGCGCACCCTGCCGAACAAATGGCTGGTGGGCGTGGCCAATGCGTATGTCGAACTGTTCCGCAACGTGCCGCTGCTGGTGCAGATGTTCCTCTGGTACTTCGTCATGCCGGAATTGCTGCCGCCCGACCTGGGCGCCTGGGTCAAGTCGCTGCCGAATGCGCCGTTCGTCACGGCCGTGCTGTGCCTGGGATTCTTTACCTCCTCGCGCGTGGCCGTGCAGGTGACGACGGGTATCGAGGCGCTGCCGCGCGGGCAGAAACTGGCCGGCACGGCGCTGGGCCTGACCCTGCCGCAAACCTACCGTTTCATCTTGCTGCCGATGGCCGCGCGCGTCATCATGCCGCCGCTGACCAGCGAATTTTTGAACATCATCAAGAACAGTTCCGTGGCGCTGACCATCGGCCTGATCGAACTGACGGCCAGCGCGCGCGCCATTCAGGAGTTTTCCTTCCAGGTGTTCGAGGCGTTTTCGGCCGCCACCATCATCTACGTCGTCGTCAACCTGCTGGTGGTGGTGCTGATGCACCTGATCGAAAAAAAGGTCGCCATCCCGGGCTTCATCGTCGCCGGCGCCAAGACGGGAGGACATTGATATGTTCGGCAATTTCGACTTCGATGTCATCTCCCGCTCGTGGGTCTACCTGTTCCAGACCGGCATGCTCTTCACCCTGAAACTGACGGCGCTGGCCATGGTGGGCGGCATCGTGCTGGGCACCCTGCTGGCCTTGATGCGCCTGTCCGGCAACCGCCTCGTCTCGGGTGTGGCGTCGGGCTACGTCAACCTGATACGCTCGATTCCGCTGGTGCTGGTGATCTTCTGGTTCTACTTCCTGGTGCCGTACATCGCCGCCTGGGTCATCGGCGCGAACGAACCCGTGAAGGTGGGCGCGTTTTCCTCCGCGCTGATCACCTTCATCATGTTCGAGGCGGCCTATTATTGCGAGATCATGCGCAGCGGCATACAGTCGATCCCGCGCGGCCAGGTGTGGGCGGGACAGGCGCTGGGCATGAACTACTCGCAGACCATGGCCTTCATCGTGCTGCCGCAGGCGTTCCGCAACATGATCCCCGTGCTGCTGACGCAAACCATCGTGCTGTTCCAGGACGTGTCGCTCGTGTACGTGCTGTCGATCCCCGATTTCGTCGGCGCCGCCTCGAAGATCGCCCAGCGTGACGGCCGCCTGGTGGAGATGTACGTGTTTGTCGCCGTCGTGTATTTCGTGCTGTGCTATGCCTTGTCGTTCCTGGTAAAACGCCTGCAGAAACGCGTCGCCATCATTCGCTAACCGTAACAGAAAGAACAAGATGATCGAACTCAATAACGTCAGCAAATGGTATGGCCAGTTCCAGGTACTCACCGACTGCACCACCCAGGTCGCCAAGGGCGACGTGATGGTCATTTGCGGCCCGTCCGGCTCCGGCAAGTCGACCCTGATCAAGACCGTCAACGGCCTCGAACCCATCCAGCAGGGGCAGATATTCGTCGACGGCATCGCCGTCAACGATCCGAAGACGAATCTGTCGAAGCTGCGCGCGCGCATCGGCATGGTGTTCCAGAATTTCGAGCTGTTCCCGCACCTGTCCATCCGCGAAAACCTCACCATCGGCCAGATCAAGGTGCTCGGTCGCAGCGCCGACGAAGCCAACGCCAAGGGTTTGAAGTATCTGGACCGCGTGGGTTTGCTGTCGCAGCAGGATAAATTCCCCGGCCAGCTGTCGGGTGGCCAGCAGCAGCGCGTGGCGATCGCCCGCGCGTTGTCGATGGACCCGATCGCCATGCTGTTCGACGAACCGACCTCCGCGCTGGATCCGGAAATGATCAACGAAGTGCTCGACGTGATGGTGGGCCTGGCGCAGGAAGGCATGACGATGATGGTCGTCACGCACGAAATGGGCTTTGCCAAGCGCGTGGCCAACCGCATCGTCTTCATGGACCAGGGCAAGATCATCGAAGATTGCAGCAAGGATGACTTCTTCAACACGACGCGCTCGGACCGCGCGCGCGATTTCCTCGCCAAGATCATCCATTAATTTTCCATCCTTTTGAAGTTGAGTACGCATGCCTCTCATGAAACACATAGCCGGCGCCATGCTGGCGCTGGGCCTGCTCGCCCATGCCCACGCGGCCGACAAGATCGCCGTTGACATCGCCCTGCGCGACGCCACCCTGATCGACGTTGCTGGCGGTCGCGCCGTCAACGGCAAGACCGTGCTGCTCAAGGGCGACAGCATCGTCGCCGTCGTCGATGAGGCGCAGCTGCGCAGCTACGCGCCGAAGCGGACCATCCGCCTGCCCGGCAAATACCTGATGCCGGGCCTGTGGGATACGCACGTGCATTTCGGCGGCGGCCCCGAGCTGATCGACGAGAACAAGCAGCTGCTGCCCTTGTACCTGGCGCACGGCATCACCACGGTGCGCGACTGCTCGGGCGACTTGCCCGACACGGTGCTGGCATGGCGGCGGCAGATCAACGCGGGTCAGCTGCAAGGCCCGACCATCTTCACGTCGGGCGCCAAGCTCGAAGGCATCAAGCCGCTGTGGAAGGGCACCATCGAAGTGGGCACGCCGCAGGAAGTCACGCGCGCGCTCGACGGCTTGCAGGCGCAGCAAGTGGACTTCGTGAAGATCACGGAAAACACGCTGAAGCCGGAGCTGTACCTGGAAGCGCTGCGCCAGGCGCGCGAACGGGGCATGCGCACCTCGGGCCATATCCCCGTGCAGCTGACACTGGAGCAGATGGCCGATGCGGGCCTGGGCACGATCGAACATCAATCGTATTTGCTGCGCGCCACCACGCCGCGCGAGCAGGAGCTGACGGACAAGGTGGCCGCCGGCGCGATGACGGGCAAGGAAGCCATGCACGCAAGCGTGCAAAGCTACGACGAGCCGACGGCGCGCAAGGCCTTCAGCTACCTGGCCGCGCGCGGCACGGCCATCGTGCCGACCCTGTGGGGTTCGCGCGTGACGGCTTACCTGGACCGCGAAGACCACACGCACGATCCGGCCCTGCAATACATCGGCAAGGGCTTGCGCGCCACCTACGACTGGCGCGTGCAGCGCGCCGCCAAGGATGGCCCGGAAGCCGTCGCCCTGCGCCACGCGCAGTTCGAGCAATCGGCAAAGCTGCTGCCGATTTTGCAGCAGCAGGGCATGAGCATCATCGCCGGCACCGATGCGGGCTTTTTGAATTCCTTCGACTACCCGGGCCAGGCCCTGCATGATGAAATCGGCCTGTACGTGCAGTATGGCCTGACGCCGCAACAAGCCTTGCAGTCTGCCGTCATCAATGGTCCCCGCTTCCTGGGCAAGCTGGATCGCTACGGCAGCGTGGCGGCAGGCAAGGCGGCCGACCTGCTGGTGCTCGACGCCAATCCGCTGCAGGACATCAAAGCCACGCGCCAGATCCGCCTGGTGGTCAGCCGTGGCCAGGTGTACGACCGCGCCGCGCTGGACCGGATGCTGGCCGATATCCGCGCCTGGGTGGCGAAGCAGGAACCGGCGCCGGCCAAGTCCTGATTTTCTTCGTCTTTATGCCAAAAACGGCCGGTTGATACCGGCCGTTTTGCCGTCCGGGAGGCCGCGCCTCCCGGATACCCAGGCCGGCGGGACGTCCCCGCGGCTGGTAAAATGGCGCTATCCGCAATGACCGCCTGAGAGCAGCCGCCATGTCCACACCCGATCACACCCCCGCTTCCCCAGCTTCCATCACCATCACCCGTCCGGATGACTGGCATTTGCACCTGCGCGACGGCGCCGTCATGGCCAGCGTGCTGCCGCACAGCGCGCGCCAGTTCGGCCGCGCCATCGTCATGCCGAACCTGAAACCGCCCGTCACCACCACGGCCGATGCCAGCGCTTACCGCGAGCGCATCCTGGCCGCCGTGCCCGAAGGCGTGAACTTCGATCCGCTGATGGTGCTGTATTTGACGAACAACACCTCGCCCGACGAAATCCGCCGCGCGCAGGACAGCGGCATCGTGCAAGCCGTGAAACTGTATCCGGCCGGCGCCACGACGAACTCCGACCTGGGCGTGACGGATTTGAAGAACTGCTACAAGGTGCTCGAAGTGATGCAGGAAGTGGGCATGCCCTTCCTCGTGCATGGCGAAGTGACGGATCCGGAAATCGACATTTTCGACCGCGAAGCCGTCTTCATCGAGCGCGTGATGCGTCCGCTGCGCAGCGCCTTCCCGGCCCTGTCCGTCGTGTTCGAGCACATCACCACCAAGGATGCGGCGCAGTACGTGGCCGAAGCGGAAGGCCCGATCGCCGCCACCATCACGGCGCATCATCTGCTGTACAACCGCAACGAGATTTTCAAGGGCGGCATCCGTCCCCATTACTACTGCCTGCCCATCCTCAAGCGCGAAGAGCACCGCCTGGCCCTGATGACGGCCGCCGCCAGCGGCGACGAGCGCTTCTTCCTCGGCACGGATTCGGCGCCGCACGCGCAAGGCGCCAAGGAAATGGCCTGCGGCTGCGCCGGCTGCTACACGGCCCTGCACGCGATGGAAATGTATGCGGAAGCGTTCGAACGGGCCGGCGCGCTCGATAAACTGGAAGCGTTCGCCAGCTTCCACGGCCCGGCCTTCTACGGCGTGCCGCGCAACACGGACACCATCACCTTGCGCCGCGAAAGCTGGACCTTGCCGGCATCGCTGCCGCTGGGAGACAGCCACGTGATTCCGCTCAACGCGGGCGAGCAGATCAACTGGAAAATGGTCTAAGCGTTCCATGCTGCCATCGATAGACTGGACCCGCCCCTGGTTTGCCACGGTGCTGCCGGCGCGACGGCAGCTGGACCTGCAGCGCGACACGGTGATTGCCGCGCTGAACGGGCGGGCGCGGGCGCTGGACTTGCGCAATCCCTCCGGCTTGCCGCTGGCCTTCGTGCCGCAAGCGGACCTGCCCGAGGGCGTGGCCTACGAGGAGTTCATCGGCGCGACGGGCGGCGTGCCCACGCGCGACAATCTGCACGATTTTTTCAACGCGCTCGTGTGGCTCACCTTCCCCCGCATCAAGCGGCAATTGAACGCGCTGCAGGCGGCGCAGATCGCGCTGTCTGGCGTGGGCAAGTCGCGTGGTCCCGCGCGCGATGGCGCGACGATTTTCGATGAGAATTCCGCCTTGCTGGTCCTGCGCGACAGCGATGCGGGGCGCGCGCTGGCGGCGGCCTTGCGCGGGCACGACTGGCGCGGCGCCTTCATTGCGCAGCGCGATAAATTTGCCGCGGGCGGCGACGCCGAAGTCTGGCTGTTCGGCCACGCGCTGATGGAAAAACTGGTGGCGCCGCGCAAGGCCATCACGGCGCACACGCGCGTGATCTTCGCGGGCGACGCCTACTTTGCGCTCGACGATGCGGCGCGGCGCGCCTGGCTCGATGAACGCGTGGCGCAAGACCTGGCCAGTGATGGCTTGACGACAGCCGACTTCACGCCGCTGCCCGTGCTTGGCTTGCCCGGCTGGTGCGAAGGCCAGGACGACGATTTTTACAATGACGCGGCGGTGTTCCGCCCGAAGCGCAAGGCAGCTGGCGCGGAAAGAGAGTAGAGCATGGAAAACAACGTCCGCTGGGGCATCCTCGGCACCGGCAAGATCGCCCGCGCGATGGCCAATGGCTTGCGCGACGCGCCCGGTGCGCAACTAGTGGCGGTCGCCTCGCGCAGCAGCGCCGGTGCGCAAGCCTTCGGTGCCGAATTCGGCATCGCACACTGCCACGGCTCCTACCAGGCGCTGGCCGATGATCCCGAAGTGGACGTGATCTACATCGCCACGCCGCACACCCTGCATGCGGAAAATGCCCTGATGTGCCTGGCCGCCGGCAAGCACGTCGTGTGCGAAAAACCGTTCACCATGAACGCGCGCGAAGCGCAGGCCGTGATCGACCTGGCGCGCGAGAAAAAGCTGTTTTTGATGGAAGCCATGTGGAGCCGCTTCCTGCCCGCCGTGCAGGAAGCCAAACGCATCATCGCCAGCGGCGAGATCGGCGCGCCGCGGCAGGTGCAGGCCGATATCGGCTTCGTCGCCAATTTCCCGCCCGAGCACCGCATGTTCAATCCGGAACTCGGCGGCGGCGCGCTGCTCGACGTGGGCATCTACCCGCTGTCGATGGCCGCCTTCTTCCTCGGCCCCGTGTCGCAGGTGCAGGCGCTGGCCGAGATGGGCGCCACCGGCGTCGATGAACAGGTCGTGTTCTCGCTGCTGCACGCGGCCGGCGGCACGTCATCCTGCGCCTGCAGCCTGCGCGCGCAAACGCCGACGGAAATGACCATTTCCGGCAGCCTGGGACGCATCCGACTGCCGAACCGATTTTACAAGCCCGAGCACCTGATCGTCGAAGCGATGGATGGCGCGCGTCGCGTCGTCGCCGCGCCGCACCTGGGCAATGGCTACGCGCACGAGGCCATCGAAGCGATGCGCTGCATCCGCGCCGGCCTGCTGGAAAGCCCCGTCATGCCGCACGCCGACAGCGTGGCGCTGATGCGCAACCTCGACACCATGCGCGGCCAGATCGGCCTCGTGTATCGCTCTGACCTTAACGCCGACCAAGCGTGAACAGGAACCCCATGACTTCGCACGCCTCCCGCCCCAGCCTGAAAACCGTCCTCATCGCCAGCGGCGTCGTCCTGACCCTGGCGATGGGCGTGCGCCACGGCCTGGGCTTCTGGATGCAACCGATCTCGCAAGCGAATGGCTGGACGCGCGAAACGTATTCGCTGGCGCTGGCAATGCAAAACCTGATGTGGGGCGTCTTCGGCCCGTTCGCCGGCATGGCGGCCGACCGTTTCGGCACCATGCGCGTCGTCATCATCGGCGCCATCAGCTACATGGCGGGCCTGGTGTGGATGGCGCTCGTCACGCAGCCCACCCTGTTCATCGTCGGTTCCGGCATCTTCATCGGCCTGGCGCTGGCCTGCACGGCCTTTGGCGCCATCAGCGGCATCGTTGGCCGCAGCGCGCCGCCCGAGCAGCGCTCGTGGGCCTTCGGCATCTCGTCGGCGGCCGGCTCCTTCGGCCAGTTCCTGATGATGCCGGTCGAGCAGCAATTGATTTCCGCCGTGGGCTGGCAAAACGCCTTTTACGTGCTGGCCGCGCTGGTGCTGCTGGCCATGATCCCGATGGCGTTTTATCTGCGTGAGCCGCCCGTCTCGCACGCCAGTGGCCCGCAGCAAAGCGTCGGCGCCGCCTTCAGCGAAGCCATCGCCAGCCGTTCGTTCTGGCTGCTGCTGGCAGGGTATTTCGTCTGCGGTTTCCAGCTGGTTTTCATCGGCGTGCACCTGCCGGCCTACCTGAAGGACCAGGGCTTGATGAATCCGAATGTCGCCGTCACGGCGCTGGCGCTGATCGGCCTGTTCAATATCGTCGGTTCCTACTACGCGGGCAAACTCGGTGGCAAGATCGCCAAGCGCCACCTGCTGTCGGCCATCTACGTGGCGCGCGCCGTGGTCATCACCGTGTTCCTGCTGGCGCCCTTGTCGGCGTGGTCCGTCTACCTGTTCGCCGCCGGCATGGGCCTGCTGTGGCTGTCGACCGTGCCGCTGACGAACGGCATCATCGCCGGCATCTTCGGCGTGAAGCACCTGTCGATGCTGGCGGGGATGGTGTTCTTTTCGCACCAGGTGGGCAGTTTCCTCGGTGCGTGGCTGGGCGGCTATCTGTACGAGCACCAGGGCAGTTATCACATCGTGTGGATGATCACCATCGGCCTGGGCCTGCTTGCCGCACTGATCAACCTGCCCATCGACGAGCGCGCCGTGAAGCGCGTGGCGGTGGCCGCGTAATGGCCAGCTGGCACACATGGCTGTGGCGCCTGGCTGGCGCCGCGCTGCTGGCCATCGTCTTCCTGGCCTATCTGCGGCCGGACTTCATGCTCGACCTGGCGAATCGTTTCTGGATGTGCATGTAGGTCAATGCGAGGATGGGCAAGTTGATTATTCCTTTTGGTGCGGCCGATGTCGCCGCCAGTTTTGATGCGGGCACCTTGAATCGTGGCCGCGATTATGTGCGCCGTGGCAAGGTGCTGGCCGTCACGACCGATGGCGATGAGATCAAGGGCCGGGTTAGCGGGAGTGGCCGCCAAAGCTACCGGCAAACGGTGCGCGTCAAGCCAGACAAGCGTGGTGTACATTTTGACGGCGAATGCAGCTGTCCCATGGATTACAACTGCAAGCACGTGGTGGCGCTCCTGCTGCGCTATCTGGAACTGACGCCATCGCAGCCTGCTGCCGTGCCTGAGGATGGGCTGACGCCACCTCTGCTTTCCTGGTTGCGCGGCCTGGCGCATGCCGTCGCACCCAAGCCCGTGGTCAAACGTGCAGGCGCTGCGGCGCAATCCATGTATCGCCTGGTGTATGTGCTGATGCCAAGCCCTTCGGGACGCCTGGATCTGTTGCTGTGTCGCGCGCGGCTGCGCGTCGGCGGCGCCATTGCCTCCGTGTCGGTGCTTTCCAGCCTCTACGATATCCGTCATCACCCGCCAGCTTATGTGACGGCCGCCGATCGTTACTCGGTACATCTGTTTTACCTGATGCGTGGAGGTTCCGAGTTTTCCACCGCCGTTGCCGACGTGCGCGGCGCCATCGGCGCCGAGTTGCTGCAGGATCTGCTGCAAGGGCAGCGGCTGTTTCGCGCCGCCACACGCGATGAATTGAAGGCCGGCCTGCTGACGCCGATGCAGGCGGCCGATGCGCGCCAGGCGCGCCTGGCCTGGGCCGTACAGGAAGACGACAGTGTCATCCTGCGCTGGGAGTCGGACGATGGCGCGCCGCTGGAACATGTGCTGGCGACGGAGCCGGCGCTGTTTGTTCGGGCTGGAGAGATCGGGCCGCTGAACTTGCCGGAAGGCTTGGCGGGGCTGGCGCTGAACGAATTGAATTTGCTGGTGGCCGGCGCGCCGCGCGTCGCCGGCAAGCAGCGTGCCGTACTGGCGCGTGAGCTGCTGGCGCTAGGACTGGATCGCATCGTTGCGCCGCCGCCAGCGCAGCGCAAGATTGTTCGGCGCGATATCGCGCCGCGTCCTTTCCTGCTGTTGGCCAGCATCGACAGCGATGCCGCCGCCGCGCCGCCGCACGACTTTGTCCTGCTGGCGTTCGATTATGACGGCATGCGCGCGCCGGCCGATGGCGGGTCCCGGCTGCAGCGGCATAACGCCAATGGCAACGAGATGATCGAGCGCGATATGGATGCTGAAAAAGCTGCCATGAGCGTCCTGCAAGCGCGCGGTTTTATCGCCCCCGACGCCAGCATACCGGCGCTGCGTTCGGTGGCCGGCGTTCTGCAATTGCCCAGTCAGGCTGCTTGGCTCGATTTTGCCGCGCATGGCGTGCCTGCCTTGCGCCAGCAGGGGTGGCTGATCGAATACGGTCCCGGCTATCGCTACGATCTGGTCTCGGTCGACGATTGGTATGCCGAGGTGGCGGAAGTCGGCGAAGGCGGCAATGCGTGGTTCGAGCTGGAACTGGGCATCGTCGTCAATGGACAGCGCATCCCCTTGCTGCCGGTGCTGCTGCAATGGATACGCGAGGCGCCCGACCACTTCGATCCGGCCGTGCTGGCCCTGCGCGACGATGACGAACATCTGATTGCCAGTCTGCCCGGCGGCATGCAGGTGGCACTGCCGTGGAGCCGCATCAAGCCGATTCTGCATACCTTGGGCGAGCTGTATTTCAAGGAACGGCTGGGTGCCGGCCTGCGCCTGCCGGCGCTCGATGCGGCACGCCTGGCCGAGCTGGAAGCGGCCGTGCAGATGCGCTGGACGGGCGGCGAGCGGCTACGCCAGCTGGGCGCCAGGCTGCGCGGTTTTGACGGCGTTGCGCCGCTTGCCGCGCCGAGCGGCTTGCAAGCGAGTTTGCGCCCCTACCAGGCAGAAGGCCTGGCGTGGATGCAGTTCCTGCGCGAATACCACTTTGCCGGCATCCTGGCCGACGACATGGGACTGGGGAAAACGGTACAGACCCTGTCTCACATCCTGCTGGAGAAGGA
Source organism: Janthinobacterium sp. JC611 (assembly GCF_018682595.1). Classification (NCBI taxonomy): domain Bacteria; kingdom Pseudomonadati; phylum Pseudomonadota; class Betaproteobacteria; order Burkholderiales; family Oxalobacteraceae; genus Janthinobacterium; species Janthinobacterium sp. JC611. The sequence continues at coordinate 449,791 of NZ_JAFLJN010000001.1, read as the reverse complement.
AGCGGGACGCTTGACGGCGCCGGCCCTGGTGGTTGCACCAACCAGCCTGATGGGTAACTGGCAGGATGAGGCATCCCGCTTTGCGCCTGGCTTGCGGGTGCTGCTGCTGCATGGAGCACAGCGCGCGCAGCATTTCGAACAGTTGGGCCAATACGACCTTGTGCTGACCACGTATGCGCTGCTGCCGCGTGACGAGGAGGCCTTGCGCGGCCAGCGTTTTCATCTGCTGGTGCTGGACGAATCGCAATACATCAAGAATCACCGGTCGAAGGCCGCGCAGACGGCGGGCCTGTTGCAGGCCACGCATCGCCTGTGCCTGACGGGCACGCCGTTGCAAAATCACCTGGGGGAGTTGTGGGCACAGTTTCATTTCCTGATGCCGGGCTTGCTGGGCGATGAAAAGAGCTTCAATGCCGAGTATCGCAAGCCGATAGAACAGCTGGGCGATCATGCGCGCAACGCTTTCTTGGTCCGCCGTCTCAAGCCCTTCCTGCTGCGCCGTACCAAGGACAAGGTAGCCAGGGAATTGCCGGCCAAGACAGAGATGGTGCGCGAAGTCGAACTGGCCGGCGCGCAGCGCGACCTGTACGAGACGGTGCGCCTTGCCATGGATAAGAAAGTACGCGCGGCGATTACCGCGAAAGGGCTGGCGCGTAGCCAGATCGTGATCCTCGAAGCCCTGCTCAAATTGCGCCAGGTATGTTGTGATCCGCGCCTGGTGGCGAATGCCGGCAAGAAGGGCGCCGCGCCATCGGCGAAGTTGCTGGAATTGATGGGAATGCTCGAAGCCTTGCTGGAGGAAGGGCGCAAAGTGCTGGTGTTCTCGCAATTTACCAGCATGCTGGCACTGATCGAAGCGCAGTTGCGCGAGCGCGGTATCGCCTATGCCTTGCTGACGGGCGATACCAAGGATCGCAGCGCGCAGGTCGACACCTTCCAGCAAGGTAGCGTGCCGCTATTTTTGATCAGCCTGAAAGCCGGCGGAGTTGGCTTGAACCTGACCGCTGCCGATACCGTGATCCATTACGACCCTTGGTGGAATCCTGCAGCGGAAAACCAGGCCACGGATCGCGCCTGGCGTATCGGCCAGGACAAGCCGGTGTTCGTCTACAAATTGATCGCCAAAGGCACGCTGGAGGAAAAAATCCAGGAAATGCAGCGTCGCAAGGCCGAACTGGCCGATGCCGTATTGGCCCAAGGTTCTGCGCAAGCGCTGGCGATCACGCAAGATGAGTTGCAGGCGATTTTCGCGCCCCTGAAAAGCGTTTAGACTTTTAAAAACTCTTCCTTGCCACCCAGCCAGCGCGCCAGGTGCGCTTCCACGATGGCGGCGGCGGCCGTCGTGGTGGCGTGCAGCAGATCGTGCGCCACGTCGCGCGCCTGGTCAACCAGCCACTGGTCCGTTTCCAGGTCGGCGAAGCGCAGCATGGCCTGGCCGGACTGGCGCGCGCCAAGGAATTCTCCGGGGCCGCGGATTTCCAGGTCGCGGCGGGCGATTTCAAAGCCGTCCGTCGTTTCGCGCATGGTCATCAAGCGCTGGCGCGCCACGCCGCCCAGCGGGCCCTGGTACAGCAGCAGGCAGACGCTGGCCGCCGAGCCGCGGCCCACGCGGCCGCGCAGCTGGTGCAGCTGCGACAAGCCAAAACGCTCGGCGTGCTCGATCACCATCAGCGAGGCGTTCGGCACGTCGACGCCCACCTCGATGACGGTGGTGGCCACCAGCACGTGGATATGGCCGGCGATGAAGGCGTCCATCACTTCCTGCTTTTCCGCCGGTTTCAAACGGCCGTGCACGAGGCCCACCTGCAGCGCGGGCAGGGCTTCGGCCAGCATCATGTAGGTGTCGGTGGCCGTCTGCAGCTGCAGCGCTTCCGATTCCTCGATCAGCGGGCAGACCCAGTACACTTGCCGCCCTTCCAGCGCGGCCGCGTACACGCGGGCGATGACTTCGTCGCGCCGGTTCTGGTCGATGGCGCGCGTGACGATGGGGCTGCGACCAGGCGGCAGCTCGTCGATCACGGACACTTCCAGGTCGGCGTAATACGTCATGGCCAGGGTGCGCGGGATGGGCGTGGCCGACATCATCAGCTGGTGCGGCACGGCCGCGCTGTCGCCCTTGTTGCGCAAGGTCAGGCGCTGGCCCACGCCGAAGCGGTGCTGCTCGTCGACGATCACCAGGCCCAGTCTGGCGAACAGCACGTTGTCCTGGATCAGCGCATGCGTGCCGATCACCAGCTGCGCTTCGCCCGATTCGATCAGGGCCAGCGCCGCCGTCTTTTCCTTTTTCTTCAGGCTGCCCGTCAGCCAGGCCACCTTCACGCCCAAGGGTTCCATCCAGGCGGCGATCTTGCGGAAGTGCTGCTCCGCCAAAATCTCCGTCGGCGCCATCAGCGCGGCCTGGTAGCCGCTGTCGATGGCTTGCGTGGCCGACAGGGCGGCCACCACCGTCTTGCCGCTGCCGACGTCGCCCTGCAGCAGGCGCTGCATCGGATATGGCTGGCGCAGGTCGGCGCGGATTTCCTCGAGCACGCGCGCCTGCGCGCCCGTCAGCTTGAAGGGCAGGGCGGCGCCGAAGGCCTGCGATAACGTCCCGACGATGGGCAGCGAGGCGGCGCCTTTCGAGCGGCGCGCGCGCTGGGCGCGTTTCAGCGACAGCTGCTGCGCCAGCAGTTCATCGAACTTCATGCGTACCCAGGCCGGGTGCGAGCGGTCCATCAGCGCGCTTTCATCGATGTCCTGCGGCGGATAGTGCAGCAGGTACACGGCGGCGCGGAACGGCGACAGCTGCATCTGGCGCAGCAGTTGATCGGGCAAGGTATCCTGCCAGTCGACGCGGCGCATGGCGTCGGCGATTTCGCGCCGCAGCACGTGCTGCGACAGGCCTTCGCCGGACGGGTACACGGGCGTCAGTGCCGTGGGCAGCGGCGCGCCCTCGTTGACCACCTTGTACGTCGGATGCACCATCTCGGCGCCGAAAAAACCGTGTTTGAGTTCGGCGCGCGCGCGCACCCGCGTGCCTTCGGCCAGCTGCTTGACCTGGCTGCCATAGAAATTCATGAAACGCAGCAGCAAATTGCCCGTTTCGTCGGCGATCGTCACCAGCAATTGCTTGCGTGGCTTGAAATTGACTTCGCACTTGGTGACGACGCCCTCGACCTGCCACGACTCGCCGCCGCGCAGGCAGGCGTCGCGTATCGTGTAGACCTTCGTCTCGTCTTCATAGCGCATCGGCAGGTGCAGCACCAGGTCCATATCCGTGCGCAAGCCCAGCTTGGCCAGCCGGCTTTCCGTGCTGACCACTTTTTTGGCGGCTTTCGGCTTCGCGGCCGGCTTGGCTGTGGGGGGAAGATCGGGCGTTGGATCGGGCATATCGGAGATTTTTGTGCCGCTAGCGTAAAATAGAGGGTTGTCCGGCACACCCTGTGCGTACCGCAGTCGTAGTGTTGCGGCGGATTATTGTAATGCCTGTATAGGCGCACAGTATAGTGCCAGATGTTCCATTGCGCACTCCTAATCATTTTTGACGTACTTTTGAAGCAAAACGCATGTATTCGCTTTCCGATTTCGATTTTAATTTGCCGCAAGAAAACATTGCGCAAACTCCGTTGGCCGAGCGCAGCGCCTCGCGCCTGTTGCATCTGGACGGCGAGGCCCTGCTTGACCGCCAGTTCGCCGACATCGTAGGTTTGCTGCAAGCGGGCGACCTGCTGGTGATGAACGATACGCGCGTGCTCAAGGCGCGCTTCTTTGGCGTCAAGGAAAGCGGCGGCAAGATCGAGGCGCTCGTCGAGCGCGTGCTCGACGACCGCACCGTGCTGGCCCAGGTGCGCGCCTCGAAGTCGCCGCCGCCCGGCTGCCGCATCCGCCTGGCCGACGCGTTCGACGTCACGGTCGGCCAGCGCGCCGGCGAATTCTTTACTTTGCACTTCGAGGCCGACGTGTTCGAGCTGATCGAGGCGCATGGCCGCTTGCCGCTGCCGCCGTACATCGAGCATGACGCGGATGCATTCGATGAAACGCGCTACCAGACCGTGTTCAACAAGGTGCCGGGCGCCGTCGCCGCGCCCACGGCCGGCCTGCATTTCGACCAGGCCCTGCTCGACCAGCTGAAGGCCAAGGGCGTCAACTTCGCCTATGTGACCTTGCACGTGGGCGCCGGCACCTTTCAGCCCGTGCGCACGGAAGTGCTGGCCGAACACAAGATGCATACCGAGTGGTACACCATGCCGCAGGAAACCGTCGACGCCGTGCGCGCCGCGCAACTTGCCGGGCGCGACGTGGTGGCCGTCGGCACGACCAGCCTGCGCGCGCTGGAATCGGCTTCGCAAAGCGGCCGGCTGGTGGCGGGCAGCGCGGATACGGCCCTGTTCATCACGCCCGGCTATGTCTTCAAGACGGTGACGCGCCTGATCACCAACTTCCATTTGCCGAAGTCGACCCTGCTGATGCTGGTGTCGGCCTTTGCCGGCTACGAACCGATCCGCAGCGCCTACGCGCACGCGATCGCGCAGAATTACCGTTTCTTCAGCTATGGCGACGCGATGCTGCTCACCACGCAATCGCGCGCTGCGCTGAACCTTGATACTCCCGTGAAAGAATAAGAATGCTGGAATTTACCCTCCTCAAGACCGACACGAGCGGCCTGACCAAGGCACGCCGCGGCACCTTGAAACTCAACCATGGCGTCGTGCAGACGCCGATCTTCATGCCAGTGGGCACTTACGGCTCCGTGAAAGCCATGTCGCCGCTGGAACTGAACGAGATCGACGCGCAGATTATTTTAGGCAACACGTTTCATTTGTGGTTGCGCCCTGGCAACACCGTCATGGAGAAATTCGGCGGCTTGCATGGCTTCATGGGCTGGAACAAGCCGATCCTGACGGATTCGGGCGGCTTCCAGGTGTTTTCGCTGGGCGCCATGCGCAAGATCACGGAAGAGGGCGTGCATTTCAATTCGCCCATCAACGGCGATAAATTGTTCCTCTCGCCGGAAGTATCGATGCAGGTGCAGCGCGTGCTGAATTCCGACATCGTCATGCAGTTCGACGAATGCACGCCGTACGAGATCCAAGGCCGCCCGGCCACCATCGAGGAAGCGGCCAAGTCCATGCGCATGTCCTTGCGCTGGGCACAGCGCTCGAAGGACGAGTTCCACCGCGGCGAGAACCCGAATGCGCTGTTTGGCATCGTGCAGGGCGGCATGTTCGAAATGCTGCGCGACGAGTCGCTGGCCAAGCTGGAGGAGATCGATTTCCCCGGCATCGCCATCGGCGGCCTGTCCGTCGGCGAGCCGAAGGAAGACATGATGCGCATGCTGGCCCACGTGGGCCCGCGCCTGCCGGCCAACAAGCCGCATTACCTGATGGGCGTGGGCACGCCGGAAGACCTGGTGGCGGGCGTGTCGAACGGTATCGACATGTTCGATTGCGTCATGCCGACGCGTAACGCCCGCAATGGCTGGCTGTTCACCCGTTTTGGCGACATCAAGATCAAGAACGCCAAGTACAAGGAAGACCAGGCGCCGCTGGACGACACGTGCAGCTGCTACGCCTGCCGCAACTTTTCGCGCGCCTACCTGCACCATTTGCACCGCTCCAAGGAAATCCTCGGCGCGCGCCTGAACACCATCCACAACCTGCACTACTACCTGGACCTGATGCGCCAGATGCGCGAGGCGCTGGACGAAGATCGTTTCCATGCGTTTACCCTGCAATTCCACGCGGAACGCGCACGCGGAACTTAAGAAAAGCTTAGCTTTCGCCCCGGCGGCGGCATGGCCGGAAGTTTTGTGTATTGGTGCTTGGACTGGGGCGAGAAAGCATTGCATAATGCCTTTTTAGCCCCAATTAAAGTTGCCATGGCTGCAATTCGGGTTATGACGTATAGCCAATGCTAGAATACAGCGCTATTTTTTCAAACTGATTAGAACTGGAGTCACCGTGTTTTTCATTTCCAACGCTTATGCGCAAGCCCCAACCGAAGCCCTGGGCCTCGGCGGCAACCTGACCAGCTTTCTGCCGCTGGTATTGATGTTCGTGGTCATGTATTTCCTGATGATCCGCCCACAGCAAAAACGCGCCAAAGAACAACGGGCGATGATGGACGCGCTGGCCAAGGGTGACGAAGTCGTCACCGCCGGCGGCATGCTGGGCCGTGTTTCCAAGGTAGTGGACGCTTACGTCACCATCGAAGTGGCGGCCGGCACCGAGATCACGGTGCAAAAGAGCGCCATCACCACCTTGCTGCCTAAAGGCACCCTGAAGGCACTGTAATTCCTCGCCGTCATTGCCACCGCAATGACTGACCGGGGCGGCTATCGGCCGCCCCTCGCGACGCCTCCGACGCTCAACACTGAACGCTGAATCACTATGAATCGCTATCCTGCCTGGAAATACATCATCATCGTCGTCGCCTTATTGCTGGGCGCACTCTATACGGCGCCCAATTATTTCGGTGAATCACCGGCGCTGCAAGTAACCAGCGGCAAGTCGACCGTCAAGGTGACGGGCGAGCTGATGACGCAAGTCGAGCAAATATTGACGAAAGAGAACGTCAAGTCGGAAGGCGTCACCATGGATGGCGCCGGCAACCTGGCCTCCGTGCGCGTGCGTTTCGCCGATCCCGATACCCAGTTCAAGGCGAAACTGGTGCTGGAAAAGGACCTCAATCCCGATGCCAGCGACCCCGCTTACATCGTGACGGTCAACTTGCAGGCCAATACGCCGATGTGGATGCAGAAATTGCATGCCTTGCCCATGTTCCTGGGCCTGGACTTGCGCGGCGGCGTGCACTTCCTGATGCAGGTCGATGCGAAAGCCGTACTGAACAAGAAAGTCCAGGGCGTCCAGTCCGCCGCGCGCAGCGTGTTGCGCGACAAGAATATCCGCCACGCCGGCATCGAGCGCGTGGGCGACAGCGTGCAGATCAACTTCCGCGACGCGGAAACGCGCCTGAAGGCAAAAAATGTCCTGTCCGACCAGATGACCGAGCTGGCGTTCGCCGATGCGGGCGAGGGCAGCGATTTGAAATTGAACATCACCCTGAAACCGGCCGCCCTGAAGGCAACCATCGATGAAGGCGTAAAACAGAATATCTCCACCCTGTCCAAGCGCGTCAATGAGCTGGGCGTGGCCGAGCCGCTGATCCAGCAGCAAGGTCCTGACCGCATCGTGGTGCAACTGCCTGGCGTGCAGGACGTGGCCCGCGCGAAAGCCATCATCGGCCGCACGGCGACCCTGGAAGTGCGCCTGGTCGATGAAACCATCGTGCCGGGCACGGAACTGTCGAGCGCCATCCCGTTCAACTCGGAATTGTTCACCGTCGGCAAGGGCGTCCCTGTCGTGCTGGCGAAAGACGTGATCCTGACGGGCGACTATATCTCCAGCGCCACGGCAAGCTTCGACCAGAACCAGCAAGCGGCCGTGTCGATCGACCTGAACGGCGACGGCGGACGCAAGATGCGCGAAGCGACGCGTGAAAGAGTGGGCAAGCGCATGGCCATCGTGCTGTTTGAAAAGGGCAAGCCTGAAGTGCTGTCGGTCGCGACCATCCAGCAGGAACTCGGTTCGCGCTTCCAGATCACCGGCATGGGCGGCGCGGAAAACGCGAATGAACTGGCGTTGCTGCTGCGCTCGGGCGCCCTGTCCGCACCGATGACCGTCATCGAAGAACGCACGATCGGGCCGCAATTGGGCGCGGAAAACATCGCCAAGGGCTTCCACTCGACCCTGTATGGCTTCATCGCCATCGCCATCTTCATGATCGCCTACTACATGCTGTTCGGCGCCTTCAGCGTACTGGCCCTGGCCACCAACCTGCTGCTGCTGGTCGGCTTGCTGTCGATGATCCAGGTCACGCTGACACTGCCCGGTATCGCCGCGATCGCGCTGGCGCTGGGTATGGCGATTGACGCCAACGTGCTGATCAATGAACGTATCCGCGAAGAGCTGCGCGCCGGCAATACGCCGCAAGCGGCGATCGCCGCCGGCTTCGACCGCGCCTGGGCCACGATTCTCGATTCGAACGTGACCACCCTGATCGTCGGCCTGGCGCTGCTGGCCTTCGGCAGCGGCCCGGTGCGCGGCTTCGCCGTCGTGCATTGCCTGGGCATCCTGACCTCGATGTTCTCCTCCGTCTTCGTCTCGCGCGGCGTGGTCAACCTCTGGTATGGCCGCAAGAAAAAGCTGACGACCTTGTCGATCGGCACGGTGTGGGTGCCGGGCACCAGCAAATAAGCGACGGTCCAGCCTTAGCCAATAGCGTCAACAGCGATAGCGTCCGGTGGCCCAGCCGCCGGACGCACAGAACAGAACTCAGAGGATTTCATGGAATTTTTCCGGATCAAAAAAGATATTCCCTTCATGCGCCATGCGTTGATTTTCAACGTGATTTCGGCGGTGACCTTCCTGGCGGCCGTCTTCTTCCTGGTGCACAAGGGCTTGCACCTGTCCGTGGAATTCAAGGGCGGCACCCTGATGGAGGTGAAATACCCCAAGGCGGCCAATCTTGAAGGCATACGCGGCACCCTGATCGCCATGGGCTACGAAGAGCCGGGCGTGACCAGCTTCGATACGGCGCGCGATGTGATGATCCGCCTGCCGGTGGAAAATGGCGTGACCGCCGCGAATACCTCGCAGCGCGTGTTTGACGCGCTGTGCAAGGCCGAGCAAGGCACGACCAAGGCCATCGACACCGTCACCGAAAAAGGCGAACACGTGCTCAAGAGCGCCTGCATGGACGCCGCCGGCAGCGAAGCGGTCGTCTTGCAGAAAGTCGAATTCGTCGGCCCGCAAGTGGGCGAGGAACTGGCGCAGAACGGCTTGAACGCGCTGGTGGTGGTGATTATCGGCGTGATGATCTACCTGGCCATCCGCTTCGAGTGGAAATACGCCGTGTCGGCCATTATCGCCAACTTGCATGACGTGGTCATCATCCTGGGCTTCTTCGCCTTCTTCGAGTGGGAATTCTCGCTGACGGTGCTGGCGGCCATCCTGGCGGTGCTCGGTTATTCGGTCAACGAATCGGTGGTGATCTTTGACCGTATCCGCGAAAACTTCCGCAAGCAGCGCAAGGCTTCCGTGCATGAAGTGATCGACAACGCGATCACCAGCACCATTTCGCGTACCATCATCACCCACGGTTCCACCCAGATGATGGTGCTGTCGATGCTGGTCTTCGGCGGCCAGACCCTGCACCACTTCGCGCTGGCGCTGACCATCGGTATCTGCTTCGGTATTTACTCGTCCGTGTTCGTCGCGGCCTCGATCGCCATGTGGCTGGGCGTCAAGCGCGAAGACTTGATCAAGCCGGTCAAGGAAAAAGACGAAACCGACGGCGCCGTGGTGTAAGCGCAGTTTTTTTACAGGTCGAATGAAGAACGATCACCGTTTGCGGTGGTCGTTTTTTTTATGGCGGATGACGATGAAGCGTTCTTTATGGGCAGGTGTGATGGCGGGCCAGTTGGCACAGACGGCGGCGCTGGAAGCGGCGTTTGCCGCTGAGCCGGGCATCGCCCCCGTCTCTTACCGCGACTTCCGGCAAGTGGCGGCGCAGGCCGATGGCGTGCGCCAGCGCTTTCCCGACCAGGAGGCGGCCGTCCACTGGTGGCCGGGAGCGGCACGCCTGCAGCGCTGCTACGGCATCGCCGGCGTGGACGAAGGCCCGCGTGCGGCGCGCCTGGCGCCTGACGGCTATCTGTACGTGCCGGCCCTGTCCACCCTCGTCATGGGCGACCAGGCTTTGCAGGCTTGTCCATGAGCCGCAGCGGCCGTTTGTTCCTGCTGATGGACGCCATGCGCGCCAGGCGCGTGCCCGTCACGGCGGCCCAGCTGGCCCAGCAGCTGGGAGTTTCCGAGCGCACGATTTACCGCGATATCCAGACCCTGGCCGAACTGGGCGCGCCCCTGCAAGGGGAGGCGGGCATCGGCTATGTGCTGCGCCGCGGCGCCTTCCTGCCGCCGCTGATGTTCGGCGCCGATGAGCTGGAAGCGCTGGTGCTGGGCGCGCGCTGGGTGCGCCGCCAGGGCGATGCGGGCCTGGCGCAGGCTGCCAGCAATGCCCTGGCGAAGATCGCGGCCGCCTCGCCGCGCGACCTGCGCGACAGCATGGCCGAGACCAGCTTGTGGGTGCCGCTGGGAAGCCCCGCCGATGGCACGCAGCCGGCCGACCGCTACGTGCAGCCGGTGCGCGAAGCGATCCGCTACGAACAGAAACTCACGCTCGCCTATCAGGATGAGCAGGGCAGCGCCACCTCGCGCACGGTGTGGCCGTTTGCCCTGGCGTTTTTCGAAGGCAAGCGCCTGCTGGCCGCCTGGTGCGAGCTGCGCGGCGATTACCGGCATTTCCGCATCGACCGCATCGCCGACGTGCAGCGGCACGACGAACGCTATCCCACGCGGCGCCATGTGCTGCTGGATACCTGGCGCAAGGCGCACGATATAGATCCGGAAGCGTGAGGATCGCTCCTGACAAAAACTGTCAGTGACGGCGACTACGATGGTGGCTTCCTCACTCACCGGAGTTACGCACCATGCGCCTGTACCACCACCCCATGTCCTCGAATGCCCGCCGTGCCCTGATGACGGCGATCCACCTCGGCCTGCCGCTGGAACTGGCCGAAGTCGACCTGATGAATGCGGATGACCGCCGCCGCCTGGCCGAGCTGAACCCGAACGGCAAGGTGCCCGTGCTGGCCGATGGCGCTTTCCTGCTGTGGGAATCGTGCGCCATCATGCAATACCTGGCCGAGCAGGTGCCGGGCCAGACGATTTATCCGCAGGCGCCGCAAGCCCGCGCCGACGTCAACCGCTGGCTGTTCTGGGCCGCGCAGCACTTCGCGCCCGCCATCGGCGTGCTGGCCTGGGAACGCGCCTGGAAGGGCATGACGGGCAATGGTCCGGCGAACCCGCTGGAAGAGGCGCGCGGCGAGCGCGATCTGCACGCCTGCGCCGTGGTGCTGGACGCGCATCTGGCGGAGCGCGGCTGGCTCTGCGGAGATGCCCTGACCCTGGCCGATTTCGCCGTGGCCGCGCCGCTGATGTACAGCGAGGCCGTGCGGCTGCCGCTGGCACAGTACCAGCATATCCAGGCGTGGTTCGCCCGCGTGCGGCAGCTGCGCGCCTGGCAGGAAACGGACGTGGAACTGTTGCCGGGATAATCTGTGCGCTAAGTGTGCCAGCGCACGGAGCGGGCGTGGCGCACCGCATAAGATAGGGCTGTCTCTTTCAGGACATCCCTAGCTTTGGACTTGACCCGCTTTCGAGCGGGTTTTTTTTGTCGGCGTGATTGGCGCCCGGTGTTGACAGTGGGCGCCCGCATCCGGTGGGTGGAGCATATTAATGCACGAGCACTTTCAGCAGCGACTGCACTTCATCGTCCGATTCTTCCATGATGCTCGACAGGGTCGCGTCTCCGATCACGCAGTCGATGCTGCCGGCGGCGCGGGCGGCCCGCACGGCGATGGCGGCCGGGCTTTCGTTGAGGGGCGACGAGACGGGCGCCAAATCATTCGCCAGCAGCAGGGTGTCGCCCAGCGATTCGGGCGGGATGGCGCGCAAGCCTTCCCACAGCGCACCGATGGCGCCCATCACCGCTTCCGGCACCTTCAGTTTGGTCAGCACGCCATGACCGATGGCCTGTTCGCCATGCTCGACCCAGTCCTCCGGTTCGCCATCGAGGATGCCGGGGAATTCGGCCGCGCGCGACAGCAGATAAAAGCCGCCCACTTCATGCATGATGCCGGCAAACAGGGCCGTATCGGGATCGACTTTGGTGACGCGCCGGGCCAGTACCTGCGACAGGGCCGCCACGTGGGCCGTATGCTCCCACAGCTGGTTGGCCTTCGCTTGCAGCACGGGATCGGTGATGGTGCTGCCCAGCTGGCGCACGATCAGCGATGCCACCACCGATTGCAGGGTACGCACGCCAAGCCGCTGCACGGCATTGCGCACGCTGGTGATGTCATTGCCGGAGCGGTTGAACGCGGCGGAATTGGCGATGGCCACCGTGCGCGCGGCCAGCAGCGGGTCAGCCTGCACCAGCTTGGCGGCGGCCTCGATATGGCAGTCGGGATCGGCCAGCGCCTCTTGCAGCTTGAGCGAAGCGTCCACATTGGCAGGAAAGGTCAGCTCGCCACGAGCGGCTTGTGCGGCGATGCTTTTAAAGGCGTCGAGTCTGTTCATTGAAAAAATTATACTCGCAATATTTCCCTGCGGAACTTTTTAACCGTGATCTTTTCGCAAACAGCTTGGCAAAGGGCAAGCAAGGCCCCGGAAACGAAAAAAGGCATGCCTATATTGCTGACATGCCTTTTTCTAACAGACAGCGATCGTTCAGCGCTACTACAGAGCTTCGCTAAATATCGCGTCGCAGCCTTCAACGAGCTCATCGCTGTCTTCCAGTTCATCCGTCAGGCCCAGGTCGAACAATTCCTCGACGGCGTTCATGAAGCTGTTGTGCTTGGTGGCGCCGATCAGGCGGTAGATTTCGCCGTCCTCGTTGCGCACGCCGATGATCAGTTTTTCCTGGCGTACCAGTTCCGGCGTGCTGGCGTTGAGCAGCAGGTTGCCGATGATGTGTTTATCGAAATGAGCGGGCTTTTTGCCTTCGAGCAGTGAGGTTTTCAACTTGGTTTCCTTTGTCTTGTTTGAATGTCTGTGCTTGGTGAATGGTCAGCCGTGGCCGTTGGCAATCGCCTGTTTCAAGCCTGCCAGGGTGGTTTCCAACCGCATGAAATCGTCTTCGGTATAGCCGTCGAACAGGTGCTGGCCCTGCTTTGTCAGCTTGGGGAACACGTCATGGAACACTTGTTCGCCCGCGCGGCTCAGGCGCACGTAATACGAACGCTTGTCGCGTGGACAACGTTCGCGTATTACCAGCCCCTTTTGTTCCAGCCGGTCCACCACGCCCGTCAAGGTCCCCTTGGTGATCAGGGTTTTCTGGCCCAGCTCCTTGTAGGACATGCCGCAGGTGTTGCCGAGCGTGGCAATGATGTCGAATTGTGCATGCGTCAAGCCGTACTGGCGCACGAAGTCGCTAGAAAACCGCTCGAAGCCTTGCATGCATTCGGCCAGCAGCCGGATACTTTTTAAATATCGTTCACCCATGGCAGTGATTATATCCTTCCGCTCCGCTTTTTTCCGCCGCGCCGGGACGCGCCCTTGCATCAGGGGCGCGGTGGGGCGGAAGTCCGGTATCATGTGGGCAACTCAGCCCTTGCCTTTGGTCCGCCTCGCCGATGTCCTTCGCTAATCTTTCCCGTATCGGCCTCGACAAACCGTTGCGTTTGCTGCTGGTCCATGCCGGCGATGCCGAGTCGATCACCTGGGCCGGCCTGGTGCAGCCGCTGCGCCTGTGCGCGCGGGCGCTGGGGCCCGATGCCCTGCAACTGGACGTGCGTACGCCGGAACAGGTGGCCGCGCAGGGCGGCAACTGGCATATCGCGCTGCTGGTGGCCGACGAAACGCAGGCGCCCCCGCGCGCCGAGCTGTGCCGGGCCGTGATCGAGCGCTGCCGTTCGGCGCCATTCTGGGGCGGCGTGGGCGCGGCCGTGCTGTGGCTGGCCGACGCGGGCGTCATGGATGGCGTGCGCATCGCCTTGCCGTGGGCCCTGTACGCCGATGCGGAAGCGAAGGCCGAACGGGCCATCCTGACGCCGCACCTGTTCGACGTCGATGGCCCGCACATCACCTGCTGCGGCGGCGCGGCCAGCATCGATTTTTCGCTGACCCTGATCGAGACCGTGTTTGGCGCCGACGTGCAGGCGCTCGTCAAGGAAGCGTTGTGCGTGGACAAGGTGCGCGGCAAGGAAGAGCGCCAGCGCGTGGCCCTGCAGGCGCGCTTCGGCGTGCTGCAGCCGAAATTGTCCGAAGCGGTGACCTTGATGGAAGCCAATATCGAGGAGCCCTTGTCGACGGACGACATCGCCAGCCTGGTGGGCTTGTCGCGGCGCCAGCTCGAACGGCTGTTCAAGCAATACCTGGGCAGCCTGCCCTCGCGCTACTACCTGGAGCTGCGCCTGCAGCGCTCCAGGCAACTATTGCTTGATACACATTATTCCATCGTGCAAGTGGGCCTGATGTGCGGCTTTTCCTCCGGCTCGCACTTTTCCACGGCGTTTGGCACCCTGTTTGGCAATACTCCGCGCGAAGAGCGGCAGCGCAAGCTGATGCCGCCAGCCTAGCCCGGCGTCAAGGCAGCTGTGATGAATTGTGAAAATCCTTGTCGCAGATTCAAAAGAGTTTTAGCATCCCGCTTTTTATAATGCAGTACACACGTAGCTGTCGTAGCTGCGGAGTACCTAACATATTGATGGGGAAATGCTATGAATGCCAAGCTTGATTCGACCGTAACGGCTCGTCCAGTCACCCGGGAAACCTTTGACCAGGTCCTCGTTCCTACCTACGCCCCTGCAGCCATGGTGCCCGTGCGCGGTTCCGGACTGGATCTGTGGGACCAAGCAGGCAAGCATTACCTCGATTTCACCTCCGGCATCGCCGTCAACAGCCTGGGCCACTGCCATCCGGTGCTGGTCGACGTGCTGACCAGGCAAATCAATAATTTGTGGCATTTGGGCAACGGCTACACCAACGAGCCTGTCCTGCGCCTGGCGCTGGCCCTGACGGAAGCGACCTTCGCCGACCGCGCCTTCTTCTGCAACTCGGGCGCGGAAGCCAACGAAGCGGCCCTGAAACTGGCGCGCAAATACGCGCACGCCAAGTTCGGCGCGCACAAGTCGCGCATCATCTCGTGCTTCAGCTCCTTCCACGGCCGCACCTTGTTTACGGTGTCCGTCGGCGGCCAGGCCAAGTACACGGAAGGCTTCGAGCCGCTGCCGCCGTCGATCGACCACATCGCCTACAACGACATCGAAGCGGCGCGCGCCGCCATCGGCGATGACGTGTGCGCCGTGATCGTCGAGCCGGTACAGGGCGAAGGCGGCGTGGTGCCGGGCAATCCGGAGTTCCTCAAGGAACTGCGCGCCCTGTGCGACAAGACGGGCGCCCTGTTGATTTTCGACGAAGTCCAGTGCGGCATGGGCCGCACTGGCGCGTTGTTCGCCTACATGGGCTATGGCGTCACGCCGGACATCCTGACGGCCGCCAAGGCGCTGGGCAACGGCTACCCGATCGGCGCCATGCTGACCACCAATGAACTGGCGCAAACCCTGGCCGTCGGCACCCACGGCACCACCTACGGCGGCAACCCGCTGGCCGCCACCGTGGCCCTGAGCGTGCTGGAAACGATCAACACGCCGGCCTTCCTGGCGCGCGTGAAAGAAGCGAGCATCAATACCATCGCCATGCTGCAAGGCTTGATCACGGATTACCCGCAAGTGTTCTCCGTGGTGCGCGGCAGCGGTTTGCTGCTGGGCCTGGTCGTCAGCGACGCCTACAAGGGCCGCGCGAAGGACATCCAGAAAGCGGCCGAAGCGCAAGGCTTGATGGTGCTGATCGCCGGCATGGACGTGGTGCGCCTGGCGCCGGCCCTGATCGTCTCGGACGAACAGATTGCCGAAGCGGGCCGTTTGCTGCGCGCCGCCATCGACGGCATGCTGAAAGCCTGAGGCTAGCCTCGCTCCCCGTTTGATCACCGGCCCGCCGCCTTGCCGCGGGCCGGCTTGGTTCTACCCCAGCATAGTCAGCATTGAAGGAGTACCCATGTATGTTGTCCGTCCGGTAGAAATTGCGGATATTGCAGCCCTCGAAGCGCTGGCCGCGGTAACCATGCCGGGTGTCCATACCCTGCCGAGGACGCGCGAAAAAATCGCCGCCTCCGTCGAGCGCTCCATCGCCTCGTTTGCCGCCCATGTCGACATCCCCAGCGAAGAGTCGTATCTCTTCGTGCTTGAATCCCTGCTCGACAAGAGCATCTTCGGTACGGCCGCCATCTTCGCCTCGGCCGGCTCGAACGGCACCTATTTTTCCTTTCGCAACGACGTCATCCAGCAAGTCTCGCGTGACCTGAACATCAGCCACAGCGTGCATGCGCTGACCCTGTGTTCCGAGCTGACGGCGTACTCGCAGCTCTCCGGTTTCTATGTGCGCAACATGGAGCAGGCGGGTCTGGAAGCGGCCCTGCTGTCGCGCGCGCGGCTGCTGTTCGCCGTGCTGGCGCCGCACCGCTTCGGCGACCGTTTCTTCGTGCCGCTGGCCGGCATCACGGACGCCAACGGCCAGTCGCCCTTCTGGGATGCGCTGGGCCGCAAGTTCTTCCAGATGGATTTCCTCGATGCCGAAAAAGTCATCGGCGGCGCCCGCAACCGCACCCTGATCGTCGAACTGATGCCGCACTACCCCGTGTACGTGCCGCTGCTGCCGGGCGACGCGCAGGCTGCCATGGGCCAGATCCACCCGAGCGGCGAACTGGCTTTCAATTTGCTGACGGAAGAAGGCTTTGAAGCCGACGATTACATCGACATCTTCGATGGTGGCCCCATTTTGCAGGCGCACAAGCATGCGCTGCGCTCGTTTACGGGCTCGCTCACACGTCGCGTCGTCGCCGGCGTCACGCCTAGCCGCACCGGCCTGAAAGTGCATTATGCGGTCGCTTCGGGCGCGGAGCGCAACTTCCGCGCCGTCACCTTCACCTGCGATGCGCTCGAAGCGCAGGACACCGTCGGCTTGCCACCAGAGCTGCTCGAAGCGCTGGCCGTGGCCGAAGGCGACAGCGTCATTTGCGTGCGCATCTAACCGAGAGAACATTATGCTAGTAGTACGCGCCATCAACGCTTCTGACCTGGACGCCCTGTACGGCCTGGCCAGCCAGGTCGGCACCGGCATGACCACCCTCAAGCCGGACATGAAAATGCTGGGCGACCGCCTGGCCATCGCCTGCGCTTCGTTCGCCGAAACCATCGCGCCCGAAAAGCGCGACTACATGTTCGTCATGGAAGATACGGATACCGGCCGCCTGGCTGGCGTGTGCGCCATCAAGGGCGCCGTGGGCCTGGAAGAACCGTTCTATAACTACCGTATCGGCACCCTCGTCCATTCGAGCCGGGAGCTCGACGTGTTTACGCGCATGGAAACCTTGTACCTGTCGAACGACCTGACGGGCAGCACGGAACTGTGCTCGCTGTTTTTGCACCCCGATTACCGTAGCGGCAACAACGGCAAGCTGCTGTCGAAAAGCCGCTTCCTGTTCATCGCCCAGTTCCCGCACCTGTTCACGGAAAAGCTGATCGCCGAAATGCGCGGCTACCAGGCGCCGGACGGCAGCTCGCCGTTCTACGAAGGCCTGGGCCGGCACTTCTTCAAGATGGATTTCCACCACGTCGACGACTTGACGAGCCTGGGAAAAAAATCCTTCATCGCCGAACTGATGCCGCGCCAGCCCATGTACGTGGCCTACCTGCCCGACGAGGCACAGGAAGTCATCGGCAAGGTGCATCTGAGCACGGCGCCCGCGCGCCGCCTGCTGGAACAGGAAGGCCTGCACTTCGAAGGCTATGTCGACATTTTCGACGCCGGTCCCGTGCTGCAGGCGCGCGTCTCCGAGTTGCGCGCCATGCGCGACAGCATGCCGGCCGTGCTCGACGCCGAGGCTGCGCCTGACCCGTGCGGCGACGCCGTCCAGGCCGAGCCTTACCTGGTATCGAACACCGACCTGCAAGATTTCCGCATGATTGTCACGAGCGCCAATCCGCACAGCGGCAAGATCGCGCTCGACGACGCCGAACTGCATCTGCTGCGCTGCCATCACGGCGACACCGTGCGCACCTTGTCACTCAACCCGAGGAAGCATCCCCATGTCTAACGTATTTCATTCGTCTACCGCAGCATCGAACTTCATCAACGGCGCCTGGCTGCCGGGTACGGGCCGCGAACTGGTCACCATCGACCCGTCGAACGGCAAGCAGACCTGGGCCAGCCTGGAAGCGACGGAGCACGAAGTCGAACAGGCTTGCCAGGCCGCCCGCGCCGCCTTTGAAGCGTGGGCCGAGACGCCCGTCGAGGAACGCATCGCCATCTGCGTGCGCTTTCGCGAACTGCTCAAGGAACATGCGGAAGCGCTGGCGCTCCTGATCTCGGAAGAAGTGGGCAAACCGCTGTGGGAGTCGCGCACGGAAGTGGCCACCATGGCCAACAAGATCGATATCTCGGTGCAGTCCTACCACGCGCGCACGGGTGTCACGCAAAGCAAGATCGCCGACGGCGACGCCGTGCTGCGCCACCGTCCGCATGGCGTGTTCGGCGTCTTTGGCCCCTACAATTTCCCTGGCCACCTGCCGAATGGCCACATCGTGCCGGCCCTGATCGCCGGTAACACCATCGTCTTCAAGCCCAGCGAATATGCGCCGCGCACGGCCATCAAGACCGTGCAGCTGTGGCAGCAGGCGGGCTTGCCGAATGGCGTCGTCAACCTCGTCAACGGCGGGCGCGACACGGGCGTGGCGCTGGGCGCCAATCCCCGCCTCGACGGCGTGTTGTTTACGGGTTCCTGCCAGACGGGCATCAGCCTGCACCGCCAGTTCGGCGGCCAGCCGGGCAAGATGCTGGCGCTGGAAATGGGCGGCAACAACGCCCTCGTCGTGTGGGATGTGAAGGACGTGGATGCGGCCGTGCACCACGCGATCTTCTCCGCCTTCGTCTCGGCCGGCCAGCGCTGCACCTGCGCGCGCCGCCTGGTGGTGCAGGATAATGCCGCGGGTTCTGCCTTCGTGGCGCGACTGGTGGAAGTGGCCGCGAAACTGGGCATCGGCGCCTCCGACGCGCAGCCGCAGCCCTTCATGGGTCCAGTGGTGTCGAGCGCCGTGGCCGCGCGCCTGGTGCAGGCGCAGGCGGACATGGTCGCCAGGGGCGGCACCACCCTGCTGCAGATGCGCCAGTTGAATCCCGAAGCGGGCTTTGTCACGGCCGGCATCGTCGACGTCACCGATGCCGCCGGCATCCCCGACGAGGAATGGTTCGGCCCCCTGCTGCAAGTGATCCGCGTGGCCGATTTCGATGCGGCCCTGAAGGTCGCCAACGCCACGGAATTCGGCCTGGCCGCCGCGCTCCTGTCCGACGATCCGGCCCTGTGGCAAACCTTCCAGGTACGCGCGCGCGCCGGCATCATCAACTGGAACCGTCCGACCACGGGCGCGGCCAGCACGGCGCCGTTCGGCGGCATCGGCAAGTCGGGCAACCACCGTCCGAGCGCCTATTACGCGGCCGACTACTGCGCCTACCCGGTCGCCTCGATCGAGAACAGCGCATTGGAAATGCCGGCCAAGTTGTCGCCCGGCCTGAATTTTTAAGGAATCCTCATGCACAGCACGCGCGAATACAATTTTGACGGCCTGGTCGGGCCATCGCATAACTATGCCGGACTGTCGTTCGGCAACGTGGCCTCGTTCAGCAATGTGAAAAGCGCCTCGAACCCGAAGCAGGCCGCCTTGCAGGGCCTGGCCAAGATGCGCGCGCTGGCCGCGCGCGGCTTTGCGCAAGCCTTGCTGCCGCCGCAGGACCGGCCGAACTTCCGCCTGCTGCGTTCCATCGGTTTCACGGGCACGGACGCCGAAGTGCTGGCGCGCGCCTACAAGGAGTCGCCCGTCATCCTGGCCTGCGCCTACTCCGCCTCGCCCATGTGGACGGCGAATGCCGCCACGGTCAGCCCGTCGGCCGATACGCAGGACGGCCGCGTGCATTTCACGGCCGCCAACCTGAATAACAAGCTGCACCGCGCCTTCGAGCACGCGCAGTCGGCGCGCAGCCTGCGCGCCATTTTCAGCGACGGCCAGCACTTCGCCGTGCATGACGCGCTGCCGTCGACGCCCGCCTTTGGCGACGAGGGCGCGGCCAACCATACGCGTCTGGGCGCGCACCACGGCGCGCCATCGGTCGAGATGTTCGTGTATGGTCGGGTGGAGTTCGATCCTTCCGCGCCGTCGCCGAAGCGCTATCCCGCGCGCCAGACCCTGGAAGCGTCGCAAGCCGTGGCGCGCCTGCATGGCCTCGATGCGAAACGCACCGTGTACGTGCAGCAGAATCCGGACGTGATCGACCAGGGCGTGTTCCATAACGACGTCATCGCCGTCGGCAATGGCAATGTGCTGTTCTATCACGAGCAGGCGTTTGCCGATGAAGAGGAAAGCCTGTCGCAGTTGCGCCGCGCCGTCGCCGCCACGGGCGCGCAACTGGACGCGCTGCGCGTGGACACGGGCCAGGTTCCGATCGCGGACGCCGTCAGCAGCTATTTGTTCAACAGCCAGCTGTTGACGAAAGAGGGCGGCAAGATGGCGCTGGTGATCCCGCAGGAATGCCAGGAAAACCGCGCCGTATCGCGCTACCTGGAAGGCCTGGTGGCGGGCGGTGGCCCCATCGATGAACTGATTCATTTCGACCTGCGCCAGAGCATGCGCAACGGCGGCGGGCCCGCCTGTCTGCGCTTGCGCGTGGCCCTGACGGAAAACGAGGCGCGCGCCATGCACCAGGGCGTGATCATGACGGAAACGCTGTACCATCGGCTGGTGCAGTGGGTGGAAAAGCACTACCGCGACCATCTGGAGCCGGCCGACCTGGCCGACCCGCAGCTGGCGCTGGAAGTGCACGCGGCGCTTGAAGAATTGACGATCATCCTCAACTTGCCGGGATTGTACGACTTGTAGGCGATAGAAAATACACAGAAAAAATCCGAGACAGACTATCCGCAACACAGAATTGGACGGGCGACCCCCGTCTCTTGACACCGCTGCCGCCCAGCCACAAGCCCGAACGACAGCGTTGGACATTCACATTACCGTAATGGAGATGCAAGATGAATCACACGCCACAAGATTTGCGTACACAAACGCTGGAGCTGATTAACGCGGCTGGCAATGCGGGCAAGGCGGCAGCGCCCGTCGTGCAGCTGGTGCAGGCATGGCTAGACTCGCTCGATGCCGAAGACCTGGCCGACATCGCGCCCGGCAGCCTGGCGCCCGTGCTGGTCGACGGTTTCACGCAAGCGGCCAAGCGTACCGGCAACGGCTGCCAGATCGCCACCCTGCGTTATGCGGATGGCCGTGGCGGCATGGCGAGCGCCTTGCTGATCCTGAACGAAGACATGCCTTACCTGGTCGACTCCATCGTCATGGCCATGCGCCGCCAGCACCTGGCCGTGCGCGGCGTGATGAATACCGTGCTGCCGGTGCGCCGCGCCGCTGACGGCAGCGTCGAAGCGGTGCGCCAGCCGGGCGACCCTCTCGAATCGTATGTGCTGGTGCTGCTCGACGAAGAGCTGGCGCCGGAAGCCCTGGCCGCGCTGGTCGCCGCCCTGGAGGCGGTCGCGCGCGACGCCGCCATCGTGCGCCGAGATGCCGCCGCCATGAGCGAGCGCCTGGCCACCGTCGCCACGGCCGCAGCGCAGCATGGCGAAGAAGGCGCGGAAGTGGCCGCCTTCCTGGAATGGGCCCGCAACGGCGGCTTTGAAGTGTTCGGCTACGCCTACTACCGCGTCAAGCCGGGCGTGCGCGAACTCGAACGCGACATCCCGAGCCGCGTCGGCGTGCTGCAGGATACGGCGCACCCGGTCTACGGCACCTGCCTGGCGAATATCCCCGGCGACTTCGACACCCTGGCCAAGCGCGACTCGGCGCTGTCCATCGTCAAGGCCGACGTGGCCGGTACCTTGCACCGCGACCAGCAGCTCGATTTCATCGGCGTGCGCGACATGGATGCGCAAGGCGCGATCCTGGGCGAGCATTGCTTCGTCGGCCTGTTCACCCGCGCCGGCAATTCCACCCCGCTGGCGGCGCTGCCGTTCGCGCGCGGCCGCGTGGCCAAGGTATTGAGCCTGGCCGGCGTGCGCCAGCAAGGCTTCCGCGCCGAGAAATTCCGCGAAATCCTCGAATCGTTGCCGCGCACGGAAGCGCTGGAAGCGGACCTCGACTGGCTGGCGCAAGTGTGCGGCGCCGTCGTCTCGCTGTACAAGCAGCCGCGCACCAAGGTCTTCGCGCGCCGCGACGTGTATGCGCGCCACCTGAACGTGCTGGTCTACCTGCCGCGCGAGCGCTACAGCGCCAGCGTGGCGTCGAGCCTGGCAAAAGCCCTGCAAGCCAGTTCCGGCGCCACGCATGTGAGCACGCAGACCCTGGTGGCCGACGGCCCGCTGGCGCGCGTCTACCTGATCGCCCACGCCGCGCGCTATCCGCTGGACCTGGAAACGGATATCGAACAGCCGCTGCTGGGCGTGCTCGATGGCTGGCATAACGGCTTTGCCGCCGTGGCCGACGCCGTGCCCGACGTGGCCCTGCGCACCAGCCTGCGCAAGCTCTGCGCCACTTTGCCGCTCGATTACGTGGCCGCCACCGCGCCGGCCGTCGCCTTCCGCGACCTCGACACCATCCTGCGCAACACCGACCCATCGCACGTGGCCGTGCGCATCGAGACGGGCGTTGTGACCACCATCCGCCTGTACTCGGCCAACAAGGTGCCGCCGCTGTCGACCATCCTGCCGGCCCTGCACAATGCGGGCGTGGCCATCGACCGCGAACAGGCGTATTCGGTGTCGCTGTCCGACGGCACGCGCTATTTCGTCACCAGCCTGACGGTCGATGCCGACAGCGCGGCGAAACTGGCGCAGCCATCCGTCGTCGCCGTGGCGCAGGAACTGTTTGCGGCCCTGTTCAACGACACGGCCGAAGATGGGCGCCTGAATGGCCTCGTCATCGAAGGCGGCCTGTCGACGCGTGAAGTGCAGCTGGTGCGCGCCTACACCAGCTACTGGCGCCAGACGGGCAGCCGCTTCTCGGTGCGCTACATCGCCGAAAGCCTGCGCAAGCAGCCGGCCCAGGTCAAGGCCCTGGTCGAAGCCTTCCTGCAGCGCTTCGATCCGTCGCTGTCCGACGCGCAGCACGCGGCCGCCCTGGAGGCGATTGCCGCCATCAAGGCTGGCCTGCCATCGGTGAACCATGCCGATACCGAGGAAATCCTCGGCGCGCTGGCGGACCTGATGGCTGCCACCCTGCGCACCAGCTACTTCCAGAACAAGCAACAAGGCGACAAGATCATTTTCAAGTTCGACACCAGCAGCCTGGCGCTGGTGCCGGAACCGCGTCCGTACCGCGAGATTTTCGTCTTCTCGCGCCGCTTTGAAGGCGTGCACCTGCGCGGCGGCCCTGTCGCCCGTGGCGGCTTGCGCTGGTCGGACCGCATGGAAGACTACCGCACCGAAGTACTGGGCCTGGTCAAGGCGCAGATGGTCAAAAACGCCGTCATCGTGCCGGCCGGCGCGAAGGGTGGTTTCGTCTGCAAGATGATGCCGAAGGACGCCGTGCGCGAAACCATCGCGGCCGAAGGCGAAGCCGTCTACCGCCTGTTCATTTCCAGCCTGCTGGAAGTGACGGACAACCGCTCGCTGGGCAATATCGTCCCGCCAGTCGACACCGTGTGCTTCGACGATGCCGACCCGTATCTGGTGGTCGCCGCCGACAAGGGCACGGCCACGTTCTCGGACATCGCCAACGGCATCGCCGTGCAGCGCGGCTTCTGGCTGGGTGACGCGTTCGCCTCGGGCGGCTCGAACGGCTACGACCACAAGAAACTGGGCATCACCGCCAAGGGCGCTTTCGAAGCCGTGAAGCGCCACTTCTATGAAATGGACCACGACCTCAATACCACCCCGATCACCATGGTGGGCGTGGGCGACATGTCGGGCGACGTGTTCGGCAACGGCGTGCTGCTGTCGCGCCAGTTGAAACTGGTGGCCGCCTTCGACCACCGCCACATCTTCCTCGATCCGACACCGGACGTCGCCGTGTCGTTCGACGAACGCGCGCGCCTGTTCGCCTTGCCGCGCTCCTCGTGGGACGACTACAACAAGGACTTGATCTCGGCAGGCGGCGGCGTGTATCCGCGTTCAAGCCGCACGATCGAGCTGTCGCCGCAGATCCGCGCCGCCCTCGATATCGCGGAAACCTCGCTGCCACCGGAAGAACTGATGCACCGCATCCTGAAGTCGCCCGTGGACCTGTTCTACAACGGCGGCATCGGCACCTACATCAAGGCGTCGACGGAAACGCACGCACAGGTGAAGGACCGCGCGAATGACCATATCCGCGTCAGCGGCAATGAGCTGCGCGTGAAGGTCGTGGCCGAAGGGGGGAATCTGGGTGCGACGCAGGCCGGCCGCATCGAGTTCGCGCTGGCGGGCGGACGCATCTTCACCGATGCAATCGACAACTCGGCCGGCGTGGATTGCTCGGACCATGAAGTGAACGTGAAAATCTGGCTGGACGTGGAGGTCAACGCCGGCAAGCTGACGGAAGCGGAACGCAACCGCGAACTGTATGCGATGACGGACGACGTCGAGCGCCTGGTCTTGCGCGACAACACGCAGCAGACGCATTTGCTGGTACGCGAGTTGCAGGCGCAAGGCGAGAGCGCCGTGCAGGATGGCTATGCCGCCCTGATCGCCAGCCTGGAAGAAGAGGGCGCCCTGTCGCGCGAACTGGAGCAACTGCCGTCGGTGGCCGAACTGGCGCGCAGGAAGAGCGACGGTCGTGGCCTGACCACGCCGGAACTGGCGGTGGTGATCGCCAATGTGAAGAACCGCTTCAAGCGCATCCTGTCCGCGCTGCCGTTGACCGATGAAACGTGGGCCGAGCCAGTTCTGAAACCGTACTTCCCGTCCTTGCTGGTGGAAACCCGTTCGGCGCTCGACCACCCGCTGGCCAACGCCATCCTGGCGACCGTGCTGGCCAATGAAGTGATCAACCGCTGCGGCCCGCTGATGATCCGCAACCTGGCGGCGGAGCATGGCGTGGACGAGTCGGCCGTGATCCTGGCCTGGGGCCAGGCCTGGGTGGCGCTGAACCTGGCGCCCGTGTTCGACGCGCTCGATGCGGATGCCTTGAGCATTCCACGCGAAGTGTCGATCAAGGTCGACGCGCAAACGCGCGTGCTGCAGCAGACGATGATCGCCGGCGTCCTGTCGGTACCGGCCGAGCAGTTGCGCGGCGCCGGCCTGGCCGAACTGACTCGTCTGTTTGGCGCGGAATCGAAGCGCGAGCTGCTGCAAGCCGTCGGCATCAAGTCGGAAGCGGCGCTGGTGCCTGGCTTGACGCCGGCCTTCGTGCAGGCGTGGGATGCGGTCGACGCGCTGGAAGTGGTGGCCGGCTTCCTGTTCCCGGCCCTGTCCGTGCCGCGTCCTGCCTCGATGGACCTGGCCGCCTTCCTGCAAGTGGGCCTGGCCCTGCGCAGCCAGGCGGGCATCGACACGCTGGAGCGTGGCCTGAAGCTGGCCGCGCAAGGCAAGTCGCAGGAACAGTTGCGCAACTACGCGCAGCAAGCGCTGCGCCGCACGCAACAGCGTCTGCTGACGCAGGTGCTGGCGCGCGCCGAGCAAGGCAATGCGGGCCAGGCCGTCGATGCGGTGACGGGCGCGCTGGGTCTGTCGGCCTATGTGGCGGCGACGGAACTGGAGCAAGCCATGCTGGACGTGTGGACCTTGTCGGAAGCGGTGAATAAAATCACGGCGAAAACCCCAGCGGAAGCGGCGGTGTAATGACGCAAGAAGCAACACAGGTAGTGCAGGGTGCTGGCGGCTTGCCGCCAGCCGTGCAGGCGCTGGCGCAGGCCGATTTCAGCGGCGTGGCGCAGCTGTTCGCCAACGCCGGTTTCACGGTGGCCTTGCCGGCGCCGGGCATGCTGCAAGTGGTCAAGCCGCAAGCCGATGCGGGCCGCGCCAGCGTGGCCGTCTCGGTGGGCGTGCATGGCGACGAGACGGGGCCGATCGAAGTGCTGGCGCACCTGCTCGACGCGCTGTCGCGCGATGCGTCGGCCCTGGCCGTCGACCTGCTCGTTTGCGTGGGCAATGTCGATGCGATCCGGGCCGGCAAGCGTTTCATCGACGCCGACCTGAATCGCATGTTCCGCCCCGTGCGGGGGAGCCTGGCGCAAGCGGCGGAAAGCGCGCGCGCCGATGAAATGATCGCCGCCACGGCAGCGTTCTTTGACGCGGCGGGCCCCGTGCGCTGGCACCTGGATTTGCACACGGCCATCCGGCCTTCCGTGTACCCCACGTTTGCCATCGTGCCCGACCTGGTGGCCGACGACGCCAAGGCGCAGCTGATCGCCTGGCTGGGCCAGGCGGCCATCGGCGCCATCATCATGAACCCGCAGTCGGCCGGCACGTATAGTTACTATTCGGCCGAGCATTTCGGCGCGGCCGCCAGCACGGTGGAACTGGGCCGCGTGGGCACCCTGGGACAGAACGATTTGTCCTTGTTCGACGACGTGTCGCGGGCGCTGGACGGCTTGCTGCGCGGCTTGCCCGCGCAAGCCGTCAAGGCGCAACCGCACGTGTTCAAGGTGGCGCAGGAAATCATCAAGCACAGCGACGAATTCCGCATGGCGTTCGACCGCAGCACGCAGAATTTCACCTCCTTGCCGCAGCATGCCGTGATCGCCAGCGATGGCGACCACGTCTACACGGTGCGGCACGCGGAAGAGCTGGTGGTGTTTCCGAACCCGGACGTGCGCGTGGGCTTGCGCGCGGGCTTGATGGTGGTGCGTACCGCCTGAGCGTTCAGCCATCACGCAGCATCAGGCGCCAGCCGGGGAAACCCGCCTGGCGTTTTTTTGCTTAAAAAGATGCCGCACAGAAATAATTATCCATTAAGCAATCAGTTGATTTAAAATATTTGCCCTTTGCAATTTTTTGGACCGATCATGTTGAAACGCCTGCTGACAGCCCTGCTGTGCCTGACCCTCTCCGGCCTGACGGCTGCCGCCCCTGCCGAAGAGAAGGCCGCCGCGCCGGAAATGACGGCCGAGCAATTCCTCGCCCAGTTGCACCTGCAGCGCGGCAAGATCACTTTGCCGGGCGGCATCGCCACCCTGGATTTGCCCGCCAACTTCCGTTATCTGTCGCCGGCGGACGCCGAACGCGTGCTGGTCGATGCCTGGGGCAACCCGCCGGGCATGGAATCGCTGGGCATGATCGTGCCCGCCAGGACCAGCGTGCTCGAGCGCGACAGCTGGGGCGTGGTGGTGACGTATGAAAAGGAAGGACATATCAAGGATGACGATGCGGACAGCATCAAGTACGACGAATTGCTCAAGGATATGCAGGCGTCCGTGCTGGAAAACAATGCGGAGCGCAAGAAGCAGGGCTATCCCGGCATCCATTTGATGGGCTGGGCGGAAAAACCCAGCTATGCCAAGGATACGCACAAGCTGTACTGGGCCAAGGATCTGATGGTCGATGGCGGCGAGCACTCGCTGAACTACAACGTGCGCGTGCTGGGCCGCGAAGGCGTGCTGAACCTGAACGCGATCGCCAGCATGCAGCAGATCGAGGCGATCAAGAAAGAGATGCAGCAAGTGACGGCATTCACGGAGTTTACCGACGGTAACCGCTACACGGATTTCGACAGCAAGACGGATAAGGTGGCCGAATATGGCCTGGCGGCGCTGGTGGCGGGCGGCGTGGCCAGCAAGCTGGGCCTGTTTGGCAAACTGCTGGCGCTGCTGCTGGCCTTCAAGAAAGTGCTGATCCTGGCCGTCGTGGGTGCCGGTGCTGCCATCGTCAAGTTCTTCGGCGGCAAGCGCAAGGATAAGCAGGCGCCGCAGCCGCAGCCAGTACTGCAGCCGGAAGCGGCGGAACAGCCCGGCCAGGCGCCGGACGGCAAGGTGAACCTGGACAAGTAAGGGCAACTGTGCCGCTCGGTGCGCTGGTGCACGGGAGTGGCATGGCGCGCGCTGCCGGAAGACGGCGCCTCGGGTACACTGGCTCATCGATCACTATCAGGAGTCCGCCATGTCCGTGTCCATGTATCAGGCAACCATTCCCGTCTTCGTTCGCGGCTTGCGGGTCGTCTCGGCCCTGCTGGAAAAAGCGCAAGCCCATGTGGAGGAGGATGGCATCGTGCCCGAGATTTTACTGGGCGCGCAGCTGGCGCCCGACATGCTGGACTTGACGGCGCAGGTGCAGCGCGCCAGCGACACGTCGAAGATGTCGGTCGAACGCCTGAGCGGCGTGCCGGCGCCGAAGTTCGAGGATAACGAAGCGTCGTTCGAACAACTGCAGGAGCGCATCGCCAGCACCATCGCCTACATCGACAGCGTCAACGCGGGCCAGATGGCGGGCAGCGCGCAGAAGGAAGTCGTGCTGAACTGGACCGACGAAGGCAAGAAATTCTCGGGCGACAATTACCTGCTCAGCTTTGCCTTGCCGAATTTTTATTTCCACGTCTCCATGGTCCACGCCATCCTCAGAAACAATGGCGTGGCCGTGGGCAAGCTCGATTATCTTGGCCCGTACGATTAACGCTGGGGCGGCTGCTGGACCTGGTTCTGCACCGCATTGCCCAGCATGCCGCCGCCGATCACGCCGGCCACCGTCGCCAGCGCCTTGCCGCGGCCGCCACCGACCTGATTGCCGATCAAGCCGCCGATGACGGCGCCCGTACCGATGCCCACGTAGTTCGGTTGTGCCGGCGCCGGTGCAGGCACTGGCTGCGGCTGGCGCACGGGTTCGCGGTAGGCGCTCTCGCGGTAGCCATCGTCATTGTAGGCGGGGCGCGCTTGCGCCACTTGCGTGTGGTGCACGACGCGCTTGTGCACGACGGGTGCTGGCGCCGGAGCGGGAGCCGCTTGCGCGACGACGGGCGCGGTGAGCGGGGCAGCCACGGGCGCCGCCAGGGCCGCGGCGTTCGCCGGCGTCATGGCGGCCACATCGGCAGGGATGGCTGGCGTGGCGGGTACGTTCGCCCGCGAATTGGGCAGGATGCCGGCGATGGACGCCGCGCCGACCAGGCACAGGACGGTCACGGAAATGGCGGCGCCTGCCATCAAGGGGTGGATGCGGCTGGCGGTAGTCGTCGTGTTCATGTGTTCTCCTGGGGTGGTCATGCGGGTGTTGTTGATGTGTCCAGATTAGCGTCCTCGCCTGCGCAAGGCTAGCCCTTGCGCTGTATCAAACGTAAGCAGGTGTAAGCCGCGCTTTCCAAAGCACAGTAGAATCGGTGCTTGTCCTTTTCCGGAGTCCGCCATGAGCCAGTTATTCACGCCATTTGCCCTTGGCCCATTGCAGGTGGCCAACCGCATCGCCATCGCGCCCATGTGCCAGTACTCGGCCGACAACGGCAACGCCACCGACTGGCACATGATCCACCTGGGCCACCTGGCCCTGTCCGGCGCGGGCTTGCTGATGACGGAGGCGACGGCCGTCTCGCCCGAGGGACGCATCTCGGCCGAAGACCTGGGCCTGTGGTCGGACGCGAACCAGACTGCGCTGGCTGGCGTGGTGCAGGCGATCCGGCGCCATGCGCCGATTGCGCTGGTGGTGCAGCTCGGTCACGCGGGACGCAAGGCGTCGAGCCGCGCACCGTGGCAGGGCGGCGCCTGCGTGCACCTGGCCGACGGCGGCTGGCAAACGGTGGCGCCATCGGCCATCGCCCACGCGCCCGGCGAAACCGTGCCGATCGCCCTCGACGAGATGGGGCTGCTGCAAATCAAGGCGGCCTTCGTGGCGGCCGCGCAGCGCGTGCATGCGCTCGGCATCGAAGGCATCGAACTGCATGCGGCGCACGGCTATCTGCTGCACCAGTTCCTGTCTCCCCTGTCGAATCAGCGCACCGATGCGTATGGCGGCAGCCTGGACAACCGCATGCGTTTTCCGCTGGAAGTCTATGAAGCCGTGCGCGCCGCCGTGCCGGCCACGGTGGCCGTCGGCGTGCGCATTTCCGCCACCGACTGGGTCGAGGGCGGCTGGGAAATCGAGCAAAGCGTGCGCTTCGCACAGGAACTCAAGCAGCTGGGTGCCGACTTCATCCACGTCTCCAGCGGCGGGATTTCGCCGCAGCAGCAGATTCCCGTGGGACCCGGCTACCAGGTGGCGTTTGCCGAACGCATCAAGCGCGACAGCGGCTTGCCCACCATCAGCGTGGGCTTGATCACGGAGGCGCAGCAGGCGGAAGACATCATCGCCAACGGCCAGTCCGACATGGTGGCGCTGGCGCGCGCCATCCTGTTCGACCCGCGCTGGCCCTGGCATGCGGCGGCCCAGCTGGGCGCGCAAGTGTCGGCGCCACCGCAGTACTGGCGCTCGCAGCCACGCGAGTACAAGCACCTGTTCGGCGACACGACGCTGGGCCAGCGCTAACAGGCTTGCTCTGCTACACTGACGCCTCTTCCCCATTTCTCCAGGACGCTTCGACATGCGCCATTGATACTGCCGTGCCGTGCACGGCCTCGCCCATCCCGCCACAGCGCCTTGCGCCGCGCGGGTTCGCCAGCCTTGCTCAAGGAGTATCCATGCCCGCCTTACTACAACTCGACCGTCTTTCCTGTGTGCTGCCCGATGGCCGCGCCCTGTTTTCCGATTTACAATTTTCCTTTGCCCCGCAACGTATCGGCCTCGTCGGCGATAACGGCGCGGGCAAGAGCGTGCTGGCGCGCCTGCTGGCGGGCCAGGAGCAGCCGTCCTCAGGCGCCGTGCGTTGCGACGGCAGCCTGCATTACGTGGCGCAGGAGCTCGACCCGGTGCGCTATCCCACGGTGGCGGCGCTTGCCGGCATGGCGGAGGTGCTGGCCGCGCTGGCGCGCATCGGCGCCGGCAGCGTCGACGGGGCCGACTACGCCGTGGTGGGCGAACGCTGGGATGCCCACGTCCGCCTGCGCCAGGCGCTCGATGCGCTCGATTTGCATCATGTGGACGCCGACACGCGGACGGCTGGCCTGAGCGGTGGCGAGCGCCAGCGCATCGCCCTGCAAGGGGCTTGGCTGTCGCAGGCGGACTGGCTGGTGCTCGATGAGCCGAGCAACCACCTTGATGCCCATCAACGTGCACGCCTGGTGGCGCAGATGGCGCGCTGGAATGGCGGCCTGCTGCTGGTCAGCCATGACCGCGGCTTGCTGGCGCACGTCGATGCCATCGTCGCGCTGTCGCCGCAGGGCTTGCGCAGCTATGGCGGCAATTACGCGATGTATGCGCTGCAGCGCGCGCAGGAACAAGCGGGGTTTGCCGCGGCCCTGCAGGCGGAAAAGGCCGGCGCCAGGCGCGAACAGCGCGAGGCGCAGCAACAGGCCGAACGCCAGCAGCGTCGTGTCGGACGTGGCGAGCGCGAGGGCCGCGAAGGCAATCAAAGCAAGCTGCTGCTCGACGCGCGCAAAGAGAAGAGCCAGGCCAGCCAGGGCAAGCTGCGCGTGCGCGCGCAAGAGGCGCAGCAGGCGCGCCAGCAACGGGTGATGGAGGCCGGCGCCCGCTGCGCGCCCGAGGCCGAACGGCTGCTGCTGGCGCCCGAGAGTGGCGTGCCGAACGGCAAGCTCATCCTGGAACTGCGTGACGTGGTCTTGCCGCATGGCCAGGCGCAACCATTGAACCTGGTGCTGAGCGGGCCGCGCCGCCTGGCCGTGACGGGTGACAATGGCAGCGGCAAGTCGACCCTGCTGCGCGTGATCGCCGGACAGCTGGCGCCCGCCAGCGGCGCGCTACGCTGCCACGCGCGGGTGGCCTGGCTGGACCAGCATGCGGGATTGCAAGACGGCGAGTGGAGCGCCGTGCAACGCTTGCAGGCACGCCATAGCACCATGGAGGAAGGGGCTTTGCGCACGCGGCTGGCGCTGCTGGGCATCGCCGGCGCGCGCGCCACCATGCCCAGCCGTTTGCTGAGCGGGGGCGAGCGCATGAAGGTGGCGCTGGCGGCCGAACTGTATGCGCAGGCGCCGCCGCAACTGTTGCTGCTCGACGAACCCGACAATCACCTGGATCTGGCCAGCCTGCAGGCGCTCGAGCAGATGCTGCTGCAATATCAGGGGGCGTTACTTGTGGTTTCGCACGACCCCGCATTTTTGCAGGCGATAAACCTTGACCCGGAGGGCTTGACATTGCACAAGTGACAATTTAATGAAAAAAGTCACGCTCGATGCCTGTAGAGCATGCTTCATGAACCGATGCTGAATTTTGTTTGATTGTCGGTATAATCCACTGAATAACCGGGCCTATTTGTGAACTAAAACTGCTGGTTCACCAATATGATGACGTTTAATCTGGCACTGTTGTCGGTCACTGCCGCGCTGCCAGGGCGTCATCCTCCGTGCCCTGCCGTGCATGAATTTTGGTTTCGCTTATATTGTTTTCTTGGAGAAATAGCATGTCGTTTTACGAAAAACTCAAAGCCCTCAACATTGAACTGCCAGTCGTTGCCGCGCCAGCTGCCGCCTACGTGATGCATGCCCGCACGGGCAACACCGTCTTCCTGTCCGGCCACCTGGCCAAGAAGGATGGCAAGGTCTGGGTCGGTCAACTGGGCAAGGACGTCACCACGGAAGAAGGCAAGATCGCCGCGCGCGGCATCGCCATCGAACTGATCGCCACCCTGCAAGACGCCTGCGGCGGCGACTTGAACAAGGTCAAGCGCATCGTCAAGGTCATGAGCCTGGTCAACTCCACTTCCACATTCACGGAACAGCACCTGGTGACCAATGGCGCTTCGGAACTGTTCGTCGAAGTCTTCGGCGACAGCGGCAAGCACGCCCGCTCCGCCTTTGGCGTGGCGCAAATCCCGCTGGGCGCTTGCGTCGAGATCGAGCTGATCGCCGAACTGGCCTGACGAACTAGCCTGATGAGCTGAGCATGCCGGCGATTGCCGCCGGCTCGCCTTTTCCTCCTTTCCAGCAAG
This sequence comes from Janthinobacterium sp. JC611, assembly GCF_018682595.1. Taxonomy (NCBI): domain Bacteria; kingdom Pseudomonadati; phylum Pseudomonadota; class Betaproteobacteria; order Burkholderiales; family Oxalobacteraceae; genus Janthinobacterium; species Janthinobacterium sp. JC611. Next base: position 417,207 of record NZ_JAFLJN010000001.1, on the reverse strand, counting down.
AGCGGAACCGCCATTGGGGTGGAGGGATCGGTGTATTCAAGAAAAAACGGAGACACGTAATGAAAACGAGTGAACAAGGCTTGCACCGCGGCCTGGGCGAGCGGCAGATCCGCCTGATGGCGCTGGGCGCCGCGATTGGCGTGGGCCTGTTTTTGGGTTCCGGCAACGCCATCAAGATGGCCGGTCCCGGCATCATGCTGTCCTACATCATCGGTGGCGCGGTCATCTTCATGATCATGCGCGCGCTGGGCGAAATGGCCGTGCACAATCCCGTGGCCGGCTCCTTCAGCCGCTACGCCCAGGATTACCTGGGACCCCTGCAAGGCTACCTGACGGGCTGGAACTACTGGTTCCTGTGGCTGGTCACCTGCGTGGCGGAAATTACCGCCGTCGCCATCTACATGGGCATCTGGTTCCCCGACGTGCCGCGCTGGATCTGGGCCCTGGCCGCCCTCGGCTCCATGGGCGCCATCAACCTGCTGGCCGTGAAAGCCTACGGCGAGTTCGAGTTCTGGTTCGCCCTGATCAAGGTGGTCACCATCATCCTGATGATCGTCGGCGGCACGGGCATGATCATCTTCGGTCTCGGCAACGGCGGCGTGGCCGTCGGCATCTCGAACCTGTGGACGCATGGCGGCTTCTTCCCGAATGGCGCGCAGGGCGTGCTGATGTCCTTGCAGATGGTGATGTTTGCCTACCTGGGCGTGGAAATGATCGGCCTGACGGCCGGCGAAGCGGCGAACCCGAAGAAATCGATTCCCGACGCCATCAATTCCGTGTTCTGGCGCATCCTGATTTTCTATGTCGGCGCGCTGTTCGTCATCCTGTCGATCTACCCATGGAATGAAATCGGCACCACCGGCAGCCCGTTCGTCATGACGTTCGAACGCCTGGGCATCAAGACGGCCGCCGGCATCATCAACTTCGTCGTGCTGACGGCGGCCTTGTCGTCGTGCAATGGCGGTATCTTCAGCACCGGTCGCATGCTGTACAACCTGGCGCTGCAAGGCCAGGCGCCGAAGGCGTTTGCGGAAACGACGGCCAGCGGCGTGCCGCGCCGCGCCATCCTGGTGTCCGTCGTGGCGTTGCTGCTGGGCGTGCTGCTGAACTACATGGTGCCGGAAAAAGTGTTTATCTGGGTCACGTCGATCTCCACCTTCGGCGCCGTCTGGACCTGGGGCGTGATCCTGGTCACGCAGATCCAGTTCCGCAAGACCTTGACGCCGCTGGAAATCAAGAACCTGGCCTTCCGCATGCCGTTCGCGCCCTACGGTTCCTGGATTTCGCTGGCGTTCCTGGCGCTGGTGATCGGCCTGATGGCGTATTTCCCCGATACGCGCATCGCCCTGATGGTGGGACCGGCCTGGCTGATCCTGCTGACGGTGCTGTATTACGCACTGGGCCTGGCGCCGAAAGAGCGCCGCGACGACGTGCCGCAAGGCTACGAGGCAGGCTGGCCAACGGCCGACGTGCCACACGTCAAGAAGTAATCCAGCGTCGTCGAGCTGAGTCAACAGCGCGCCCCTGCCCCTGCAGCGGCGCGCTTTTTCTTTCATATTGGCAATTCCATGCCCCGCTAGCGCCCATGCGCATTTCGCGGCGCACGCCTGGCGTTGTTTCCTTGCATCAAAGTTCTGTTTAGCTGAGCCGATGAAAGCCCTATAATCGCTTAGTTTTGAAAATGGACGCGATCTTTCCGGTTTTTTCCAGGTGGGGCCGGAGCGCTATTTGTTTTTACCCGTCATGCGAAAATACGTGTGCCTCATAAAGGAAGTCTAGTGAGCCAAACCCTGGTCCAGAAAATTTGCCGCACCAAGCCGATCGATACCACGGTCGAATATGGTGAAGGCCTCAGCAGCAGCGGCTTGAGCCGATCCATCGGCCTGTTTTCCCTCACCATGATCGGCGTGGGCGCCACCATCGGCACGGGCATTTTCTTTACCATGGTCGAAGCCGTCCCCAAGGCGGGCCCGTCGGTTGTCCTGTCTTTCCTGATCGCCGCCATCACGGCCGGCCTGACGGCCTTGTGCTATGCGGAGCTGTCGTTCCGCATTCCCGCCTCCGGCTCCTCGTATTCGTTCGCCTACGCCACCGTGGGCGAGTTCCTTGCCTTCATCATGGCCGCCTGCCTGCTGCTCGAATACGGCTTGGCGGGCAGTGCCGTGGCCATTGGCTGGTCGTCCTACCTGAACAACTTCCTGGAAAATGCCTTCGGCTGGCACATCCCCGAGATGCTGCGCACGCCGATGATCGTTTCCGGACCGCATGGCATGGAATTTCATGCCGGCCACATCAACCTGCCGCCGATCTTTTTGATCTGCATGTGCGGCTTCCTGCTGCTGCGCGGCGCCAAGGAATCGGCCCTGATGAACGCCATCATGGTCATCATCAAGCTGGCGATCCTCGTGTTTTTCATCGTCATCGCGTTTTCCGGCTTCAATGCCGACAATTTCTTCCCCTTCTTTAATACCGACAACAGCAAGGGCTTTGCCGGCATGACGGGCGTCACGGCGGCGGCCGGCACCGTGTTCTTCTCCTTCATCGGCCTCGATACGGTGGCGACGGCGGGAGATGAAGTGAAAAATCCCACGCGCAATGTGCCGCGCGGCATCCTCGGCGCCTTGCTCATCGTCACCGTGTTTTATCTGCTGGTGGCCGTGGCGGCCCTGGGCGCGCAACAGGCGAAATTGTTCGAAGGCCAGGAAGCGGGCCTGGCGGTGATCCTGCAAAACGTCACGGGCAAGACCTGGCCCGCGCTGGTGCTGTCGGCCGGCGCCGTCATTTCCGTCTTCAGCGTCACCCTGGTGACGATCTATGGCCAGACGCGCATCCTGTTTGCCGTCAGCCGCGACGGCCTGATCCCGAAATCGTTCCAGAAGATCCACCCGCGCACCCTGGTACCGGTCAGCAATACCATCATCGTTTGCCTGGTGGTGGCCGTGGTGGCGGGCTCCGTCGATGCCACTTACCTGTGGGATATGGTCAGCATTGGTACCCTGACGGCCTTCATGGTGGTCTCGATCGCCGTGCCGGTGCTGCGCCACAAGCAGGGCGCCAACCGCATCGAAGGTTTCAGCGTGCCGTTCGGGCCGTACGTGATTCCTGGCCTCAGCGTGCTCGCTTGCCTGTACATCATGCGCGATTTGCCGCATACGACCTTTGTCGTGTTCAGTGTGTGGATGGCGGTGACGGTGGCCATTTATTTCCTGTACAGCATGCGGCATTCGCACCTGGGCAAGCAGGCCCGCTGATGCAGTCTGTTCCATCCGAAACCGCCGCGCTTGCCGGCGGTTTTTTTTATTTCTAACCGGAATTTACATGATGAAAATAACTGATCTGGCCGCTTGCGGCTTGCTGGCAAGCAGCCTTCTGGGCACCCTGGCACAGGCCGCTCCTGTCACCGATCCGGCCTTGCGCGATTACCGTGCCGTCGCCCTGTCGGCCAATGGCCAGCGCATCGCCGCCATCGAATCGAGCAAGGCGGGCGAGCAGCCGCAGCGTCCGCACGCGGCCATCGTCGTGCGCGACGCTGCCAACGGCGCCATCGTGCAGCAATTCGATCCGTGCGCCGTTTGTTCCTACGACAAGCCCAGCTGGTCGCCCGATGGCAGGCAGCTGGCCTTCGTCGGCTACGACGCCAAGGCGGGCACGGCGCAGCTATACCTGGCCACCCTGTCGCAGGCGCAAGCGCAGATGTTGACCAGTATCAAGGGCGTGGCCAGCACGGCGCGCTGGTCGCCCGATGGCAAGCAGCTGGCCCTGCTGGCGACGGTGGGCGCGCGCAAGCTGGCCGGCGCCGTGGAGGCGGGCGCACGCCAGGTGGGGGAGGTGGGCAGCGAAGACGATGCCCAGCGCATCGCCGTCGTGCCTGTCAGCGGCGGAGAGTTGCGCTTGTTGTCGCCGGTGGACACCTATGTGTATGAATACAGCTGGACGCCCGATGGCCGCGGCTTTGTTGCCACCAGCGCGCAAGGTAATGGCGACAGCAACTGGTGGGTCGCCAAGCTCAGCCATATCGATGCGGCCACGGGCGCCCTGCGCGTGATCGCGTCACCGGCCATGCAGCTGAACCTGCCTTCCGTCTCGCCAGACGGCAAGACGGTGGCCTTCATCGGCGGCCTGATGAGCGATTTCGGCTCCATCGGCGGCGATATTTACACCGTAGCGCTGGCTGGCGGCACGCCGCGCAATCTCACACCCGACTATCGCGGCACCTTCAATGGCGTCGTCTGGCGCGGCGCCGGCTTGCTGGCGACGGCCCTGATCGATTCGCAGCTGGCGCTGGTGCCCGTCGATGCGCAAAGCGGCCCCGGCCAACCTGTGCCGCTCGGAGAACTGAGCAGCAGCGGCAGCGATGGCCGCCTGTCGTTCAGCGCCGATGGCCGGCAAGCGGCGGCCGCACAGGAAGATTTTACGCACGCCAGTTATCTGGTGGCGGGGCCCGTGGGCCAGCTGAAAAAGATCACGCGCGACAATGACGGCTTTGCGCCGCAGCTGACGGTGCAAAACGTGGGCTGGACCAACGAGCAATACAAGGTGCAAGGCTGGCTGCTGGGGCCGTTGAAAACGGATGCCGGCAAGCGCTACCCGATGATCGTCAACGTGCATGGCGGCCCCGGCGCGGCCGCCTCGCCCCGTTACGTGGCGGCGAGCACCCTGATCCATGAACTGACGCAAAAGGGCTATTTCGTCTTCCTGCCGAATCCGCGCGGCAGCTTTGGCCAGGGCCAGGCATTTACCCGCGCCAACATGGCCGACTTCGGCGGCGGCGACTGGCGCGACATTCTCGCGGGCATCGATGCGGTGCAAGCAGTGGCGCCTGTCGACGGCCAGCGCCTGGGCCTGATCGGCCACTCGTACGGCGGCTTCATGACCATGTGGGGCGTCACGCACAGCGACCGCTTCAAGGCGGCCGTGGCGGGCGCGGGAGTATCGAACTGGATCAGCTATTACGGCCAGAACGGCATCAACCAGTGGATGATCCCGTTCTTTGGCGCCTCCGCGTATGACAAGCCGGAAGTCTACCGCCGTGCCTCGCCCATCGAATCGATCAAGGCGGCCAAGACGCCGACCCTGATCTATGTGGGCGAGCGCGACGTGGAAACGCCGGCCGCCCAGTCGCTGGAATTCTGGCACGGCTTGCGCGCCATGGGCGTGCCGTCCAGCCTGTTCATCTACGACGGCGAAGGCCATTCCTTCCGCAAGCCCGAGCACCAGCGCGACTTGCAGAAGCGCACCGTTGCTTGGTTCGAACAGTATCTGAAGTAAATCCCAGGGGTGTGGCTTAGCGTGGCGAAATAATGTGCACGATCGCCGCGCTATGTATGACGATCTTGTCCGCATCCGCCTGCAACAGCCTGATGCGGCGCTGCACCAGCGGCCAGCCCGACCAGGCCACGTCGCTGACGGGCGGTGCGGGCGGGGGCGCCAGCGGGGCGCTGATGGCGGCCTTGTTGTCGAGTTGTTCCAGCGCGCGCGACAGGGTCAAACACACTTGCGTATGGCTGTGGCCGAGCAAGGCGTTGACGGGCGCGACAGGCAGCTGGCTGGCATGGCGACCGAGGATAGAGCGCAGCGCCGCCACGTGGGCGACCAATAAATAATTTTGCACGATGAACAGGTTGATGTCTTCCACGGCCCGCTGCTTGCTGGCCGGTTCATCGAGCATGCGCACCAGCGCCGAACTGAGCGCGGCCAGGCTGTCCATCAGGCGCTTGCGTTCGATGCGGTAGGCGAAGTCATCGAAGCATTTCCCCTGCAGCAGCGCGAAGCTGGCCTGCATATAGCTGAGATTCACATTCAGCACCTGGCGCACGAGGCGAGGCAGGCTCTGGTATTCCCAGTTGGCCAGTACGAAGCTGAACACGGTCGCCACAAACGCGCCGATCAGGGTGTCGATCAGGCGCTCGCTGACGAGGTTCGGATTGCTGGGCGCCACCAGGTGCATTTGCAGCAAGATCATCAGGCTCACGGCGATGGCCGTGTAGCGGTAGCGCAAATAGATGAAGGTGGGCGTGGCCACGATGGAGAGAAATAAAATGGCCATCAGCACGATATTGCTGTGCACGAAGCGGATCACGATGGCCGTGACCACGCAGCCGATGATGGTGCCGATGATGCGGTCGGCGCGGCGCTGGCGCGTCATGCTGAAGGTGGGGCGCAGGATGATGACGATGGTCAATACGATCCAGTAGCTGTGCGCGGCATACGGCAGCCAGTGGCCGATCAGCAATCCGACGGAAATGGCCATCGACACGCGCAGCGCGAAGCGGAACACGGGCGAGTCCAGGCGCAGGTTAGCCAGCAGGGTCTTCAGTTCGTATTTCTGCTGCGACAGGAATGGCGCCATGTCCGCGCCGCTCCAGAACGGCACGTTGTCGTAGACTTTTTGCGTCGCCAGGTGCAGTTCACCGATCATCTTCAGAATCGCGCGGATCTTGTTGCGCTGCGCGCGCAAGGTCGCCAGCGCTTCCTGCGCGCCGTCGCCTTTTGCGTTCAGGCGGGCAATTTCCGCTTCGATATCGGCCCATTCCTTGTCATAGTTGATCTGCGCATACGAGGCGCGCTTGCGCGTGACGGCGTAGGCGACAGACTCGATGTCGCGCGCCGCCTTGTAAGCCAGGTCGTGCAAGGATTTCAAGACGTCGGAGTCGGCCAGGTGCTGGCGCAGCAGCGCGTAATCCGTGTGCGTGGAAAGGATCAGTTCATACAGATCCAGCATGCACACGTGCACCTGCACGACGATGGCGTCCTTGCTGTTCTTGTGGCTGCGCAAGATCAAGTCGCGCGACGCCTGCTGGCGGTCGGCCAGGATGCTTTGATGGCGCACCAGCTTGTTGAACTGCTCCGTCAAATTAAAACGCGTGTCGTAGAAATCGGCCTTGATGTCGATGTAGGCGGCCAGTTCGAACAGGGCTTCGGCCAGCACTTGCTGTTTGATGCGGTGGCGCAAGACCCAGGCGATGGCCATGGCATAGGCCAGATAAATCAAGCCCCCCAGCATGAACAGGCCCGCGTGGTGGAACGATTGCTGCCACGTCATCTGGTGCTCCATCGACATGGTCATGATGAACAGGGCGGCCAGTTGCAGGGGCATGGATTTCTTGCCGTACACCACCATCATGCTGGCGAGAAAGCTGACGAGGACCAGCACCGTCATCAACAGCCACTGCACCGGGCCGCACAGACTGATGAGTAAGGTGACGGCGCTGCACAGCAGCACGGAAGCGAGCATTTCATTGAACTTGTGGCGCAGGGGGCTGGGCATGTCCATCAGGGTCGTGCACAAGGCGCCGATGCACACCGTCATGGCGGTGGCGCTGTCGCTGATTTCCTGGACCAGCAAGGCTAGGCCGACGAGCCCGATGGCCACGCGCAAGCCCAGGTAAAAATAATGGCTGTAAATAAAGGTGCGCAGGTTCAGTGCGTAGTGCATGGGATTACCTTGTGGGCAGGGCACAGAAAGAGGCGCCGCACCGGGATCTCCGATGCGGCGCCAGGATGTTGTAGTCGCTACAGCCTTGCTTTACATCAGGGCGATCACTGGATAGCGCCGCCATTCCGGCTCGGCAAAGCGCTGGCAGTGTGCAAAGATGAAGTCCAGCACGGCTTCCTGATTGCTCAGCAAGGCCGGATTGGCCGCTTTCCAGTCGGCGAATTTGGCCGCCAGCGCCGGCTCGTCGCGCAGCAGCTCGGAGGCCATATCCTCGAACACATAATCGGAATACGCTTCCTTCTTTTCCAGCACGCTGTTGAAGAAGCCCCAGCGGAAGAAGCTGTCGTGCGCCTGCGGTTCCAGGGTTTCCACGGCATAACGCGCGTTGTCCTGGTCCAGGCTGACGACATAATCGCCCGCCTGCACGGTGAATTCGCCCGTGCGCGCTTCCAGTTCCACCGTGTCGTGGAACATGTGGCCTTCGTAGGCGGTGGCGCGCGTGCCGACATCGGTGATGTGGTAGTAGCGCGCCGTTAGCGTCTGTTCGGTGGTGATGCGGTGCATTTCGACGCCGTTCCAGCGCAGGCGCTCGATCACTTCGCACCAGGCCTGCGGCACGATGTAGGCTTTTGGCGCGGCGACGGTGACGTCGGCGTCGAAGCGGTTGTAATACGCGATATCGCGTTCCCACGGCTGCGAACGGTCGTAGGACAGGCGCTGGTAGTTGCCCAGGATACTAGGCGTGTACTGCGCCGCGTAGCCCTTGAAGGGGAAGGTCGAGGCTTGCTCTTCGTTCATGGCCCAGTGGATCGGCCATGCGGCTTGCGTGCGTCCCGCCGCCTTGGCCTGTGCGCGCAATTGCTGGATCTGTTCGCCGTGTTCGACGGTAAACGCCATGGTGATGTCGAGCAGGGCGCGCATGGAGGCGTAGCGGTCGGCAAACGGTTTCAGCATGTGCGTTTCTGGCATGAAGCCGATGACGTGATGCAAGGCCGCAAACCCGGTCGAGAAACGGGGTACTTCGAGGAATTCGGCGATGCCGTGGTCGGGGCTATCCTTGACGGGATTGACGTACGGGCAGGTAGGCCAGCCAGCGCTTTCCATTTGCGCAAAGATGTGCGGCAGCATGGTGTCTTGCAGGAAGGGGCCCAAGCCATTGCCCAGCTTATCCGTCTGCGTGTGAATCAGGGTCATCGTGTACGGGTAGTCGGCGCCGTTCGACGTGTGGGTGTCGACCATCACGTCCGGGTCCCAGCTGGCCAGCAGGCGGTTGAACACTTGCGCGTTCAGGCTGTCGCACTTGATGAAATCGCGGTTCAGGTCCAGGTGGCGGCTGTTGCCGCGGAAACCGAATTGCTCCGGGCCATCCTGGTTCACGCGCGACGTATTGGCGCGGTTCAGGCTGCCATCGACGTTGTAGATCGGAATGAACAGCAGCACGGTGCCGCCCAGCGCCGCCAGGCGCGCAGAATCCGTGCAGAGGTCGCGCACGATGGCCATGCAGGCGTCGATGCCTTCCGGTTCGCCCGGGTGGATGCCGTTGTTGTTGAAGAACACGGTGCGGCCCGCGCGCTTGATTTGCTCGCGGTCGAACACGCCGTCGGCGCTGACGACGCCAGCATGGATGGGCACGCCCGAATCGGACAGGCCGATCTGTTCGAAATGCAGCACCTGCGGGTAGCGTGCGGCGAGATCCTTGTAGAAGGTGATGCATTCCAGCCAGGTCGTGGTCTGGTTGTGGTTACCGAGTTCGTAGGTCGTGCGCAAGTCTGGTGGCATAGCGGTCTGAGTCTGGGAGGGGGAAGGCGCGCTGGGTAAGTACGCCCGCTAGGGGCCAATTGTAGCACCGGCGCCGTGGGCTTGATGTGCAGCAGCAGGCAAGTGCCGCACTTGTGTTATGAATACGTTTCACGCGCAAGGATGGAGGCGGCATGGGCAAGGCGGCGATGGCGGCGCTGGTGTGGTGGGCTGGCATGGCGGCACAGGCGGCGCCATTGCGCTTGCCAGCAGGCAAGGAGCCCGTGGCGCAGGGCGGCTCCGTCACGGCCGCCGCGCGGGGCGCGCTGATACGCTACCGGGGCTGGCTGCTGGCACTCGATGGCGCGGTGCCGGAAGAGCGGCCCGACCTTTTGCTGGCGTCGGCCGATGCGCGCGAGGCGCCACAGCTGCGGATCGGCGCCACGCAGCGCGGCTTGCCACTGTGGTCAGCCTCCGAGCTCGTCAAGGGAAGCACGCACCTGCGCATCACGGCGCTGCCGGGGCCGGATGAGATTCCCGCGCTGCTGCTGGACTTTGGCGATGGCGACTACCGCATCGTGATTCCCGCCGCCCCCATCGAGCGGCAAGCCTATCCCATACTGGCGCGGCGCTTTCCCGGCGCGGACCTGGCCTTGCTGCTGCAGGACGGCCGGCGCGTGATGCTGCCGCTGGGAAGTGGCCGGGCGCAGGTGTTTGGCGCGGAGCAAGCCGTGCCCTACCGCTTTGCCAAGGTAAGAAAACGCTAGGCGAAAAAAAGCCACTCCCGCAGGAGTGGCTCAGGGAACAACCGCCCGTTGCCGGGCTTATTAGTTGTTGTTATCCGCGAATTACTCGGCGCCCATTTCTTTCAGCAGGTTGTCTGCGTGGTCGATGTGTTTCATGTTCCACAGCATGTAGCGCAGGTCGACCTGGATCGAACGGGTATTGGCCTTGTTGTAGTCCCAATCGGAAATGATCGAGTCCAGCGTACCATCGAATGCCAGGCCGATGAATTCGCCCTTGGCGTTCAGGGCAGCCGAACCGGAGTTGCCGCCGGTGATGTCCAGGGTGGCCAGGTAGTCGACCGGCACGGTTTTCAGCTTGGGATCGACGAATTTACCGAAGTCCTTGGCTTTGATCGCGGCCAGTTGATTCGCCGGTGCGTTGAACTCGCCCTGGCCCGTGGCTTTGGCGGCGACGCCATTGACGGTGGTGAAGGCGGTCCAGGTGGTGCCGTCGGCGCCATGGTCACGGCCGGCCACTTTGCCGAACGTCACGCGCAGGGTGCTGTTGGCGTCAGGATAGACGGCTTGGCCCTTGCTCTTCATGAAGGCGATCTTTGCTTTCATGTAGTTGGCGTAGGCTTGCTGGATCTTGCCGGCCAGTTCTTCGTCTTCCGCTTCGTTTTTCAGCGAATCCGGGTACATGGCGACGGCGGCCTGGATGAAGCTGTCATTGCTGGCCTGGAATTCGGCTGGCGTGCGTTTCAGCCATGCTGCGCGCTCGGCTTTGTCGGCCAGCTTGCTGCCCGCATACAGTTTGTCCAGGGCGGCCGACAGGTCGGCTGGCGACATGCCGTCCTTGATGCCGATGGCGGCGTCGAAGCTGGCGCGGCGTTGGGCTGCCGGTTGCGCGGCGTACTTGGTCAGGCTGTTCAGCACCAGCGCCTTGTCGACTTTTTCATCGTAGGTGCGCTCGACCGAGGTGATGCCCGCTTCCAGGCGCGGCAAATCGCGCGTCTGGTAGCCGGACTTGCGTTCCGTGTCGGCCTTGGTGCCTTCGTTCGACAAACGGTACAGGCTGCGTGCCGTGCTCAGCAGGCGCGGCTGTGCGTAGCTGAGGAAGAAATCGCGCTTGGTGTCGGCATCGCGCTCGGCGATCAGCTTTTCCACTTGCTCGATATCGCCGGCAAATTCGGCCTTGCGTGCTGGCGTGGCGTTGACCCAGGCCTTCAGTGCTTCGTGTTCCGTCGTCTTGCGCGCCAGGAAGTCGCTGCCGGCGTACGAGTCCAGCATGCCTTGGCGGTTCTTGTAGTAATTGTTCACGCCAGCGACCTGACCCGCGTATTTCAGGGCCACGTCCTTGTTGTCCTTGGTTTCGCGCGCGATGATGGCCAGGGTTTCGCCCGACGCTTTCACGAAGGCCGGGTAGTTCCAGTCAAACGTGTAGGCCACTTCCGATGGCAGGCGGTGACGGTTGGTGCGGCCAGGGTAGCCCAGGACCATCACGAAATCGCCTTCCTTCAAGCCATCCTTGGCCAGTTTCAGCACGTGTTTTGGCTGGTAAGGCACGTTGTCCTTGCTGAAGTCGGCAGCCTTGCCATCCTTGCTCACGTAGGCGCGGTAGAAGCCGTAGTCGCCCGTGTGGCGCGGCCACATCCAGTTGTCGGTGTCGCCGCCGAACTTGCCCACGCCCGCTGGTGGCGCGTGCACGAGACGCACGTCGCGGATTTCCAGTTGCTTGATCAGGTAGAACTCCAGGCCGCCGTAGTAGGCCGACACGGTGCAGCGGAAACCGGCTTCTTTTTCGCATTCGGCGACCAGTTTCTTCTGGTTTTTCTCGATCGCGTCGATGCGTGCCTTGCCTTGCAGCTTGGCCACGTCGGCGGTGATGATCTTGTCGCTGACATTGGTCACGGCCGAGGTAACGAAGATGCGGCTGCCTGGGGCGGCCGGCAATTCTTCAGCGAACGTCTTGGCCAGGAAGCCGTTGGCCAGCAAATCGCGCTCCTTGGTCGAATTGACCGCCACGCTGTTGTAGACGCAATGGTGGTTGGTGGCAACGAGGCCTTGCGGCGAGACGAACGAGGCCGAGCAGCCGCCCAGGCTGACGATGGCGCCCATCGGGAATTCGGTCAGTTTGGTCAGGTTGGTCGGATCGAGTTTCAGTCCGGCCGCTTTCAGTTCCTTGGCTACTTGTGGCAGCTGTTGGGGCATCCACATGCCTTCGTCGGCGTGTGCGAAGTTGCTCAGGATGGCGAGCGCGATGAGAGATTTTTTCATTCGAGTTCTGTTCTTTTACATTGTAGGGAAGTCGGAATCAGCGGAGTACCCGCTGATTGTGCAGCGGGCGACATAGAGTATCCGTATCGAACTCGCACTAGTCAATCACATTTTCCGGGCTGCATGTTCGCGCGCACTTATTTTAAAGGCAGGATTTGCGCTGGTGTCGGGGCTGGAGCCGGCTGCCAAGGCGCATTTTTCCGTGCGACGGCTGTGGTATTGTCCATACAATTATCCTGCCGGCAATAAAAAATGGCCGGGCGCTTGCCCGGCCCGGCCACTTGCTCGGCGCTGCTTTTTTCCTGCCTAGCGTATTTTGCCGCGGCGCAAAAGATTCACGATGCCCAGCAGGATCACGGCGCCCAGGAACGAGACCAGCAGCGAAGACAGGCTGAAATTGTCGCTATTGATGGTGCCCGTGCCGAACAGGGGCGCCAGCAGCCAGCCGCCCAGGAAGGCGCCCACGATACCGACGACGATATTGAGGAAGATGCCCTGCTGTGCATTGGTTTTCATGACCATGCTGGCCAGCCAGCCGATGATGCCGCCAATAACGATCCAGATAATGAAATTCATGTAGTCCTCCGCGCGATGGGTGAGTGGGGTGCCATGTCAGAACAACATCATGCCAACGGATAGTGATGCCGCACGATAGAAAAGTCCAGCGGATTTGCGCTGCGCATGCAAAAGCCCGCCTGGCTGCGGGGCAGCGAGGCGGGCTGGTCATGCGGCAAGGCTGTGTTTAGTCGGCCTTGATGGCTTCGACCTGGATGGCCAGCTTGACTTCCGGCGAGAACGCCGGCATGCCGTAGTTCAGGCCAAAGTCGCTGCGCTTGAATTGCGCCGTGGCGTCGGCGCCGCACACTTCACGCTTGTAGCGCGGGTGCATGATGCACTTGAACTTGCTCACGTTCAGCTTGACGGGCTTGGTCACGCCCAGCAGGGTCAGTTCGCCATCGACTTCCACCAGTTGCTCGCCGTTGAACTTGAGCGATGTGCTCTTGTAGGTGATCTGCGGGAATTTCTCGACGTTGAACATGTCCGCTTTTTTCGCGTGCGTATTCATGGCGTCGAGGCCGAAGTCGATCGAGTCGGCATCGATGACCAGGTCCAGGCTGCCGCTCTTGGCGGCGCGGTCCAGGGCGACCGTCCCCTTGGTCTTGTTGAACTTGCCGCGCCACACCGACATGCCCATGTGATCGGCTTCAAAACTGGGGAAAGTGTGCGTCGGATCGAGGTTGTAGGTATCGGTGGCGGCCATGGCCGAACCCGCGCCGGCGGCTGCCAGCACGGCGATCATCAAGTGCGAAAATTTCATGCAGGTCCTAAAGGGTTGTGGGGTTGTTTTTGCTAACGTCTGAAAAACGTTCAGGACAAGGCGCCTTGCCGAAGGCAGTACGCACGTACGACGAGGCAAGAGCAACGCAGTCATGGACGTTTTCTCAGGCGTTACTGAGCCGAAACATGGAACTTGATCGTAACCTCGTCGGCAACCATGCTCGTGTCCTTCCACTCGCCTTCGCCGATGTTGTAGGTCAGGCGCTTGATCGGCAGGGCGCCGTCGAACGCATATTTGCCGCCGTCGGCTTTCACCGCCAGGGGGAAGGTCACGTCGGTGGTCTTGCCTTTGATGCTCAGCTTGCCGCTGACCGTCAGCTTGCCCGCGCCGGCGGCCTTGATGCTGCTCGAGACAAAGGTGGCTTTCGGGAACTGGGCCGAGTTGAACCATTCTTTCTTGGCCACTTCCTTGTTGTACTCGGGGTCGCCGATATCGATGCTGGCCGTGTCGATTTCCACCGACGCTTTCGAGGCGTCCGGCGAGGCCGGGTTGTAATCGATGGCGATATTGAATTTCTTGAACTTCGCTTCCACGGGCACGTTCATTTGCTTGAACACGGCCGACACGCTGGTCTTGGCGGAATCGACTTTCAGCAAGGTGGCGGCGGTGGCGGCCACGGACAGGCCCAGCAGGGAAGCGAGGACGATGCGTTGGGTGGTTTTCATCTTATTTTTCCTGGAGTTTCAGTGAGCAAGGGTGAAATCGGTGTTACGGCAGCATGCGTTTAAGCACGCCATCTTTGTCGATAAATTGATGCTTGAGCGCCGCCAGCACATGGGCGGCCACGGCGGCGGCCATCGTCATGTTCAGAACATAATGAATCTCTTTTAAAAGTGGCTTAAGTTCCGGGTTCGGCGCCATGATGACGGGCAGCTGGAACAGGCCCAGGTAGACCACCGGCACGCCGGCGGCCAAGGTGTACAGGTAGCCGGAGACGGGCACGGCGAAGATCAGGATGTACAGCAGCACGTGCATGGCGTCGGCCGCCTTTTTTTGCCAGGCGACCATGCTGGCCGGATGCGGCGGCGGCACGTTGGCCTTGCGCCACAGCAGGCGGATGGCGGCGATGGCCAGCACGGTCACGCCCAGCCATTTATGCCACGAGAAATATTTGAGCTTGGTGGGCGTCAGACCGGGAATGTCGGTCATGACCAGGCCCATGACGAAGGCGCTGATGATCAGCAGGGCGGTCAGCCAGTGCAGGATGATGGCGGTGGTGGTGTAGCGTTGCATCGACGGCTTTCTTGAAAGTAGTACGCATTAGGACTAATTCGACCTAATATACCAAAGAAAAGCAAATTGCGCTGCGTGCTGCAGATTCTACAAGAAAGATTGCCGGAAAAACCGCGGGGCGGGCAGCATTTGTGTGCTGGCCGCCCCGCGGGAGGGGGACCGGTGGATCCCCAGGTGGAAACTGCTTAGATGGCTTTGGCCAATTGCGCCGCGATACCGATGTAGTTGCCCGGCGTCATGGTCAAGAGCACGTCCTTGGCATCTTGCGGAATGGCCAGGCCATTGACGAAGGTTTGCAGCGCTTCTTTCGAGATGCCTTTGCCGCGCGTCAACTCTTTCAGTTGCTCGTACGGGTTTTCGATGCCATAGCGGCGCATCACGGTTTGCACGGGCTCGGCCAGCACTTCCCACGTCGCGTCCAGGTCTTGCGCCAGGCGCGCAGGGTTCACTTCCAGCTTGTTCAGGCCGCGCAGGCAGCTGTCATAGGCCAGCAGGGTGTAGCCCAGGCCCACGCCGATGTTGCGCAGCACGGTCGAATCGGTCAGGTCGCGCTGCATGCGCGAGACGGGCAGTTTTTCCGACAGGTGTTTCAGCACGGCGTTGGCCAGGCCCAGGTTGCCTTCCGAGTTTTCGAAGTCGATCGGGTTGACCTTGTGCGGCATGGTCGACGAACCGATTTCGCCCGCTTTCAGTTTCTGCTTGAAGTAGCCCAGCGAGACATACGTCCAGATGTCGCGGTTCAGGTCCAGCAGGATGGTGTTGGCGCGCGCGAAGGCGTCGAACAGCTCGGCCATGTAATCGTGCGGTTCGATCTGGATGGTGTACGGGTTGAACACCAGGCCCAGGCGCTGTTCGATGACGGCCTTGGAGAATGCGGGCCAGTCGAAGCCTGGGTAGGCCGACAGGTGGGCGTTGTAGTTGCCGACGGCGCCATTCATCTTGCCGAGGATTTCCACTTGCTCAATGCGTTTCACGGCGCGCTGCAAACGGGCCACGACGTTGGCGAATTCCTTGCCCAGGGTGGTCGGGCTGGCCGTCTGGCCGTGCGTGCGCGACAGCATCGGCACGTCGGCGTTGTCGTGCGCGATCTGCGTCAGCTTGGCCACCAAGCCTTGCAGGGCCGGCAGCATCACGCCATCGCGCGCGGCCTTGAGCATCATGCCGTGCGAGGTGTTGTTGATGTCTTCCGAGGTGCAGGCGAAATGGATGAATTCCGATGCCGCCACCAGTTCCGGCACGTCCGCCACTTGTTCCTTCAGCCAGTACTCGACGGCCTTGACGTCATGGTTGGTGACCGCTTCGATGGCCTTGATGCGGGCCGCGTCGGCTTCCGAAAAGTCGGCCGCCATCTTGTCGAGCAGGGCGTTCGCTTCTGCCGAGAAAGGCTTGATTTCGACGAAACCGGCTTGCGACAGCGCTTGCAGCCAGGAGATTTCCACTTTCACGCGGTGGTGCATGAAACCGGCTTCGGACAGGATCGGGCGCAGCAGATCGGTCTTGCTGGCGTAGCGGCCATCGAGCGGAGACAGGGCCGACAGCGTGGAATACGGAGTAGTAGAAGTCATGAGAGCGGACGCAAGTTAAAGAAACGGTTGGCGTGTGGCGCGCGGGGAGGGTAGGGCTATTGCAATACAGCAACACTGACGGCGCCACAGTAAAGGGCGATTTTACCACCGCTGGCCGCCGGCCAGCCGTCCATCGGCCGCCGGTACGCCGCTTTGGGGCCGAATCCGGCGCCGATGCGGCGTGCCTGCCACACCCGAGAGAGCGTCGGGCGCGCGCCGCCAAACACGGCTGCCGCCGATGCTATACTGCTTGCTGCTCCCTTACCTTAAAGTACCTATGAAACTGATCGGTTCCCTCGCCAGCCCGTATGTCCGCAAAGCCCGTATCGTGCTGGCGGAAAAAAAGCTCGACTATGTCTTCGAGCTGGAAAACGTGTGGGTGCCGGAAACCCGCATCGCGCAGGCCAATCCCCTGGGCAAGGTGCCCTGCCTGGTGATGGAGGATGGCAGCGCGCTCATCGACTCGAGAGTCATCGTCGAATACCTCGACACGCTCACGCCCGTGTGCAAGCTGCTGCCGGCCGGCGGCAATGGCCGCGAGCGGGCCGATATCAAGAACTGGGAAGCGCTGGCCGACGGCATCCTCGACGCGGGCGTGCTGGTGCGCCTGGAGCGCACGCAGCGTCCGCCCGAGCAGCAAAGCGCGGCCTGGATCGCGCGCCAGCTCGACAAAGTCACCCTGGGCCTGGCGGCGCTGGAAACGCGCTTGGGCGAGAGCGCGTATTGCGCCGGCAAGAACTACACCTTGGCCGACGTGGCCGTGGGCTGCGCGCTGGGCTGGCTCAGCTTCCGCTTCCCGGAAATCGACTGGCGCGCGGACCATCCGGCGCTGGCGCGCCTGTTCGACAAGCTGTCCGAGCGGCCATCGTTCAAGGACACCGCGCCGCAGTGAGCGTACGATGACCGGGACTGATTCGAAGGCGCAGCAACGCCTGCAGATGGCCGATATCGCGCGCCTGGCCGGCGTGTCGACGTCCACCGTGTCGCGCGCGCTGAGCGGCAGTTCGCTGGTCAACGAAGAGACGCGCGCGCGCGTCATCGCGCTGGCCCGTTCGCTCAAGTATTCCATCAATATCGGCGCGCAAAACCTGCGCCTGAAACAGAACCGCACGGTGGGCGTGGTGGTGCCGTATGACGCGGCCACGCGCCAGCACCTGTCCGATCCGTTTTTCCTCAGCATGCTGGGCAGCCTGGCCGATGCGCTGACGGAGCAGGGCTTCGACATGCTCATTTCGCGCGTGGATGCCGAGACGCTCGACGCGGCCGCCCAGTCCTTCGATAGCGGCCGCGTGATCGGCATCATCCTGATCGGCCAGTGGCGCCACCATGAACAACTGAACCAGCTGGCCGCGCGCCAGGTGCCCATCGTCGTGTGGGGCGCGCAATTGCCGCAGCAGCTGTATTGCACCGTTGGTGGCGACAACGTCGCCGGCGGCCGGCTGGCCACGGAACACCTGCTGGCGGCGGGACGCCGGCGCATCGCCTTCTTTGGCGACGCCAAGCTGCCCGAAGTGGCGCAGCGCCACCAGGGTTATGCGCAGGCGCTGGCCGCGCAGGGCCTGGCGCCCGACCCGCAACTGTACGTGGCCGGCTCCTTCCTGCCGCAGGGCGGCGCGACGGACGTGCAGGAACTGCTGGACCGCCACATCCCGTTCGACGCCATCTTTGCCTGCAGCGACTTGCTGGCCATGAGCGCCATCAGCGCCCTGCGCGCGCGCGGCGTGGTCGTGCCGGAGCAGGTGGCCGTAGTCGGCTACGACGATATCGAACTGGCCGCGTATTTCCATCCGCCCTTGACCACCGTGCGCCAGCCGATCCGCGCGGCAGGGCGCGCGCTGGTGGCCTCGCTGCTGGCGCTGGTCGATGGCGCGCCTGCGCCATCGCAGCAATTGCCAACCGAGCTGATCGTGCGCGCCTCGGGCCGCTAAAACGCGGTTGCAACCGATTGCAATAATTTCAGAATTTCCCGCTAATTTCTATGCTGCATGGCAGCATGAAAACCCCTGCTCTCGCATTAAAATCCGCCTGTTTCGCTCTTTCCTGCCCCTGGTGTTCGCTTAAAAACAACAACATTCCTATGTTGCAGCGCTCGATTGCAATCGATTGCAATAAATTCTTATTCGATGAATAATGGCGTACCGGCTCAGCCAGCGCGCCACGGCATGCAGCGGCCAGGACACATAACAAGCGGATACCTCGATGTATCGGCATACAACACTGGAGACAAGATGAAGACACGTACTGCTCGACGCGGCTGCATGGCCGCCGCCGTCACCCTGGCCCTGCTGCAATGGGGCGCCGCCCAGGCGCAATCGGCCGCCGCCCCCGCCGATGGCCTGAACCTGGAACGCATCGTGGTCACGGGTACCACCGGCGGCACGTCCAAGATGAAGTCGAGCAATTCCGTCAGCAGCATGGAGCTCGACACCATCCTGCACAACGCGCCGACCAGCGCCGCCGAAGTCCTGCGCTCGGTGCCGGGCTTGCGGGCCGAGTCCTCGGGCGGCGAAGGCAATGCCAACATCACCGTGCGCGGCCTGCCCATTTCCGCCGGCGGCGCGCGCTATGTGCAGATCCAGGAAGATGGCTTGCCGGTGCTGCAGTTCGGCGACTTCAACTTCACCACGCCCGACAGCTTCGTCAAGATCGATTCCACGCTCGACCACCTGGAGGTGGTGCGCGGCGGTTCGGCCTCCACCCTGGCCACCAACTCGCCGGGCGGCATCATCAATTTCATCAGCAAGAATGGCAAGGAGAAGGGCGGCAGCGTGGCCATCAGCCGCGGCCTGGGCTACGACCAGACGCGCGTGGACTTCGATTACGGCGCGCCGATTTCCGCGCGCACGCACTTTTTCATCGGCGGCTCCTGGCGCACGGGCGAAGGCATCCGCCACAGTGGCGTCAACAGCGAAAAGGGCGGCCAGATCCGCGGCAATGTCACGCATGAATTCGACAGCGGCTTCGTGCGCCTGTCGTTCAAGCACCTCGATGACCAGTCGCCCACAGCCCTGCCGGTGCCGGTCAGCGTGCGCAATGGCCGCATCACGGAAATCGCCGGCATCGACCCGCGCAAGGCCAGCTTCTATTCGCCGTACTGGGTGCCCGACATGGTGCTGAACAAGGACAACCAGCGCGTGGCCACGAATGTCAACGACGGCTTGCACGTCAAGAGCGACACCGTGGGCCTGGAAGCGTCGTTCAAGCTGGGGCAGGGCTGGAGCGCGAGCGAAAATTTCCGCTACGCCGACAATTCTGGCCGCTTCATCGGCGTCTTCCCGTCGAATAACGGCAGCGACGGCAGCTATGTGTTTGCCAGCGGCCCGAACCGGGGCAAACCGTACACCGGCCGCGCGTTTTCCGCCGTGGTGTTCAACACCTCGATCGACGACGCCAGCAATACCCTGAGCGACACCAAGCTGGCCAGGACGTTTGTTGTGGGCAGCGGCAAGCTGACCACGACGGCCGGCCTGTACCTGTCGCAGCAAAAGCTGGGGCTGACATGGAACTTCAACGAATACCTGATGCAGGCCACGGGCGACCAGCCGGCGCTGCTGCAGACGGCCAGCGGCACGCCCGGCTACATCGGCCCGGCTTTCGGCGCCTGCTGCTCGCGCGCCGTCGACATGGAATACCGCACGACGTCGCCGTACCTGAACCTGGCCTGGGAAAGCGGCGCGCTGAACCTCGACGGTGGCCTGCGGCGAGACCGCCAGCATGCCAGCGGCACGGCCAATATCGCCACCGGCGCGCAGGCGTATCTGCCATCGACGGTGCAGCGGGTCGATTACACCGTGGGCCACACCTCGTACTCGCTGGGCGCGAACTACAAGCTGCAAGCGAATCTGGCCGTGTTTGCCCGCGTCAGCGAAGGCGTGGCTTTCAATGCCGACCGCATCCTGTTCGGCACGCCGTTGGATGGCAGCGTGCCGGTGGCGATCAACACCGTGCGCCAGCTCGAAGGCGGCGTGAAATGGCGGCAAGGCCCCCTGAGCACCTTCGTCACCGTGTTCCAGGCCAGGACGAAGGAAAGCAATTACGAAGCGACGACCCAGCTGCGCACGGCCAACAACTATGAAGCCAAGGGCGTGGAACTGGAAGCGGCCTACAGCGCCGGCGACTTCCGCATCAACGGCGGATTGACATTCACGGATGCCGAGATCACGGGCACGGCGCCAGCCGACGTGGCGCTGATCGGCAATACGCCGCGGCGCCAGGCGCGCGTCGTGTACCAGCTCGCTCCCACCTATGAATGGGGACCGGCCACCCTGGGCGCCAGCCTGGTCGGCACGGGCAAGTCGTGGGGCGACGATGCGCACACGATCACCTTGCCGGCGTACCAGGTGCTCAACGCCTTCGTCAATTACCAGCTCACGCCGCAGATGCAGGTGGCGCTGACGGCGAACAATCTGCTCAACAAGATCGGCTATACGGAAGTCGAGGGCGATGGCCATGCGGCCCGCTCGATCACGGGGCGCGCCGTCAAGGTCAGCCTGAAATACGCATTTTAAGAACGGATAGGATTCATGATGTCGATACGCAGTCCCCTGGCGCGCCTGCTGGCGCCGCTCCCCACGCATTTGCGCGACGATGCGGCGCGCCGCTACGCGCGCCAGGAGGCGGTCTTGCTCGACCGCCTGGGCAGCCTGTATGGCCAGCGGCCGGACTTCCTGCCCTGGCTGGGCGACCTGATGGAAAGCGTGGGGCGCCTGCATGCGGCGCGCGCGCCGGCGCTGCTGCGCCAGGATGCGCAGCGCGAGGCAGAGCCGGACTGGTTTGCCAGCCAGTCCATGCTGGGCTACAGCGCCTACGTGCAGCGCTTCGGCGGCAATCTGCAGGGCGTGGCGGCACGCATAGCCCACCTGCGCGAACTGGGCGTGACGTACCTGCATTTGCTGCCGTTTTTGCGTGCGCGCGCCGGCGAAAGCGATGGCGGCTTTGCCGTCGCCAGCTTCGAGGAAGTCGACCCCGCGCTGGGCAGCAATGCCGACTTGCTGGCATTGACGGCGCAGCTGCGCGCGGCCGGCATCAGCCTGTGCTCGGACCTGATCCTCAATCACGTGGCCGACGACCATGCGTGGGCGCTGGGCGCCAAGGCGGGCGATCCGCTGCTGCGCGACTTTTTCCACACCTATCCCGACCGCGCGCAGCCGGACCGCTACGAGCAGACCGTGGGCCAGGTCTTCCCGCAGGCGGCACCCGGCAATTTCACCTTCGTGCCGGCGCTGCAGCGCTGGGTCTGGACCACGTTTTACCCGTATCAGTGGGACTTGAACTATGCCAATCCGGCCGTCTTCGCGGCCATGGCCGGCGCCATGCTGGGCCTGGCCAACAAGGGTGTCGAGGTGTTCCGCCTCGATTCGACGGCCTTCCTGTGGAAGCGCGAAGGCACGGACTGCATGAACCAGCCCGAAGCCCACAGCCTGCTGCAAGCCTTGCGGGCGATTGCCGCCATCGTGGCGCCGGGCGTGCTGCTCAAGGCCGAAGCCATCGTGCCGACGTCCAAGCTGCCCGCCTACTTTGGCAGCGATGCCGCACCCGAATGCCATATCGCCTATCACAGCAGCCTGATGGCCGCCGGCTGGGGCGCGCTGGCGGAGGAAGGCACGGACTTGCTGCGCCAGGTGATCGCCGCCACGCCGCCGTTGCCGCCGGCCGCAAGCTGGCTCAGTTATGTGCGCTGCCACGACGACATCGGCTGGAACGTGCTGCTCAATGAGGCGGGCGCGGACGGGCCGGCGCGCCTGGCGCGCATCGCGCAGTTCTTTGCCGGCACGCCGGGCACCGGCAGCTATGCGCGCGGCGCCGCCTTCCAGAGCAGCAGCGTCGACAAGGCGCATGGCAGCAACGGCATGGCCGCCTCGCTGGCCGGCCTGGAAAGCGCCACCACGGTGCAGGAGCAGGAATACGCGTTGCGGCGCCTGCTGCTGCTGCATGGCCTGGCCTTGAGCTTTGGCGCCTTGCCCGTGTTGTACATGGGCGATGAACTGGGCATGACCAACGATGACAGCTACACGCAGCGGGCCGACCGGGCGATGGACAGCCGCTGGCTGCAGCGCCCCGCGTTCGACGACAGCCTGCTGGCATGGCGCCACGATGGCGTGAGCGCCAGCGGGCGGCTGTACCTGGCGCTGCGCCAGCTGATCGAGGCGCGCAGGCGCTTGCCGGCCCTGGCCGCCGCCGCGCCGCGCAGCGTGCTGCCGGCCGACACGCCGGCCGTGCTGGCGCTGCTGCGCGGCGACGCGTTCCTCAATCTGAGCAATTTCAGCGGCGCCAGCCAGCGTTTCACTTTACCCGCGGGCGAATGGCGCAACAGCCTCGATGGCAGCGTGCTGGCCGGCACGGTGGGCCTGCAGCCATGGCATATGCTGTGGCTGGAACTGGAGCAGAAACGGGAACAGTCATGAGCGACGCCAGCGCACACCGTCCGCATCTGTCGTTCTGGCAGATCGTCAACATGAACGTCGGTTTTTTCGGCATCCAGTTCAGCTTTGGCCTGCAGCAGAGCAGCATGAGCCCCATCTACAAATACCTGGGCGCCGACGAAGCGAGCCTGCCGTACCTGTGGCTGGCCGGCCCCATGACGGGGCTGCTCGTGCAACCGCTGATCGGCGCCATGAGCGACCGCACGGTGACGCGCTGGGGCCGCCGCACGCCGTACTTCCTGATCGGCGCCATCCTGTGCAGCCTGGGCCTGCTGGCCATGCCGTTCAGCCCCACCCTGTGGATGGCCGCCAGCCTGCTGTGGATACTCGACGCGGCCAACAACGTGACGATGGAGCCGTACCGCGCCTTTGTCAGCGATAAGCTCGACAAGAAGCAGCACTCGCTGGGTTTTCTCACGCAAAGCGCGTTTACGGGGCTGGGGCAAACGCTGGCCTACCTGACGCCGTCGCTGCTGGTCATGCTGGGCATGAACAAGGATGCCGTCAATGGCAGCCATATCCCGCATATCGTCATCGCCGCCTTCCTGATCGGCGCCGTGTTCTCGCTCGCCTCGGTGCTGTGGACCCTGAAGACGACGCCGGAAAACCCGCTCACGGCGGCCGAGCTGGCGGCCATCCGCAGCCGTCCGCCGGGCTGGCGGCATACGCTGGCCGATATCGGCGCGGCCCTGCGCGACATGCCGCCGACGATGCGGCAGCTGGCCATCGTCAACCTGTTCCAGTGGTACGCCCTGTTCTGCTACTGGCAGTACATTGCGCTGTCGCTGTCGGCCACCCTGTTTCACACGACGGACCCCGCGTCGCAAGGATTTCGCGACGCGGGCCTGCTGAACGGGCAGGTGGGCGCCTTCTACAATTTCGTCGCCTTTGTCGCCGCCTTCGCGCTGGTGCCGTTCACGCGCCGCTTCGGCCCCAAGCGCATGCACAGCCTGTGCCTGTGCGCGGCCGGCGTGGGCATGCTGAGCATCCCGCTGATCCACAGCCCGGCGCTGCTGTTGCTGCCCATGCTGGGCGTGGGCCTGGCTTGGGCCAGCATCATGGGCAATCCCTACATCATGCTGGCCGGCTGCATTCCGCCCGAGCGCACGGGCGTCTACATGGGCATTTTCAATATGTTCATCGTCATCCCGATGATCATCCAGATATTTACTCTGCCCCTGTATTACCGCAGCTGGCTGGGAGGCAATCCGGAGAACGTCATCCGGCTGGCCGGCGCCCTGTTGCTGTGCGCGGCGGTGGCGGTGCTGTTCGTCAAGCTGCGCCCGCCGCAGGCCATAAAGACTTGAGGACGGACGAAAAAAAACCGGCAGGTTGCCGGTTTTTTTATGCATGCCGAAAAAATTATTCCTCAATAGCCATTTGACTTTGCAGGTAATTCTGGATACCGACCTTGTCGATCAGGTCGATCTGCGTTTCGAGCCAGTCGATATGCTCTTCCGTGTCTTCCAGGATCATCAGGAACAGGTCGCGCGAGACGTAGTCGCCCGCCTTTTCGCTGATGGCGATGCCTTCCTTGACGGTGGTATGCGCGGCGCGTTCCAGCTTCAGATCGCATTCCAGCATTTCCGGCGTGTTCTCGCCGATCAGCAGCTTGTGCAGCGCTTGCAGGTTCGGCAGGCCGTCGAGCATCAGGATGCGGTCGATCAGCTTGTCGGCGTGTTTCATTTCGCCGATCGATTCTTCGTATTCCTTCTTGCCCAGCTTTTCCAGGCCCCAGTGCTTGTACATGCGCGCATGCAGGAAGTACTGGTTGATGGCCGACAGTTCGTTGGTGAGCTGTGCGTTGAGCATGCGGATGACTTCTTTATCGCCCTTCATGGGATGTCCTTTGTTCTGTGTCGCGTTCGATGATGAAACCGCAGGCTGCTGGCGTTCACTGCCGGGTGGCGCATGGCTGCCTGGTGGCGCGCAGGTTGCCGGTTTCGCTATGCCCGCATGATAGCGCAAAATGTCGGCGATTTCCGGTGCCAAACGGCCTTTTTCCGTCTTTTTAACGTAAATATCGTGCGAATAAAACCCATTCTCAAGTGGATTCTCCCATTGCGCCGTTTTTTATTTGTTAAGGAAAATGCGGGCCATTCTCATTCGCGTTCCTGGCGCTCTTTTGCAGCCGCCGGCGCGCCTGCACGGCCGCGCTGGAAAGGCGGGAAATGTTTGGCCATTCTTGCTTTTGTGTCTTCTTGGCCGTTGCCGGCGATGCGATAATCAGTCAGCGTTTTTTACTGAAAAAGGATAGCAAGATGATGCTGCACATACCCGGCGTGCTGACGCCGGAACAGGTCACGCAGTTTCGCCAGCGCCTGGCGCAGACGGACTGGGTCGACGGGCGCGCCAGCGTCGGGGCGCAAGGCGCGCAAGTCAAGCGCAACCGTCAGCTGGCCGAGGGCTCGCCGCTGGCGCTGGAATTGGGCGAGATCGTCAGCCGCGCGCTGATGGCCAATCCGCTGTTCTTCGCCGCCGTGCTGCCGCTGCGCATCCTGCCGCCGTTCTTCAACAGTTACGCGGGCGGCGAGCACTATGGCTTGCATATCGACGGCGCCATCCGCACGCCGAAGAACGGCATGCAGTCGATGCGCGCCGACGTCTCGTCGACCGTGTTCCTGAGCGAGCCGGACGAGTACGAAGGCGGCGAGCTGGTGGTGGTCGACGCGTATGGCACGCATGAAGTGAAACTGCCGGCCGGCGACGTGATCGTGTACCCGTCGAGCAGCGTGCACCAGGTGCTGCCCGTCACCAGCGGCGAGCGTATCTGCTCCTTCCTGTGGACGCAAAGCATGGTGCGCGAAGACTGGAAGCGCAGCATGCTGTTCGAGCTCGATCAGAACATCCAGAGCGTGCGCGCGGAGCACGGCGATTCGCCGGCGACGGTGGGATTGACGGGGCATTATCACAACCTGCTGCGGATGTGGGCGGAGATGTGATCGTGGCGGTGTCGGATTACGCGTGGCCTTTGGCCGCGCTAATCCGACCTACGATACAGCGTGAAGCACCGGCAAAAAAAAGTCTGCCTGGCCCGGGGATGTAGGCTGGCAGACTGAAACAAGCAGTTGCTTGACTGGTACAGAAAACAGGGCGCAAAAAAGCAAGCAGGGCACGGGGTGCGGTGCTTGCGGGCTGGCAGCGGCGCGCAGGCCGCCGGGAGGCTAGCTCAGTTGGAAGGTCAGCGGTACTAAAACGTAGACGGGCACGGGCTTGCCGTTTTCGATCATCGGCTTGAACAGCGCGCGCTGCGCGGCCTGGCGGCCCGCTTCATCGAGGTTGCCGTAGCCGGTCGATTTATGGATCAGGATTTGCTCCGGCAAACCCTTCTCATTGATCAGGATGCGCAACACCACGGTGCCGCTTTCGCCCAGACGGCGCGACAGATTCGGGTAGACCAGTTGCGGCGCCTTGATGTATTCGACGCTGCTGACGGTGCGCGGCGTCGATGGCGCCGGTGGCGTCGGCGACGGTGCCGCGGGGGCCGTCGGCGCGGCGGTGGCGACAGGCGCCGCTTCGGCGCGCGTCGGCTGCGGCGGCGTGATCGTCGGTTCGCTCGGCGCCACGGCGATCAGCGGCAGCGGCGGGATCACGGCGCGCGGCACGGGCGCGCTCAATTCCACGGTTTTCGGCACGGATGGCGCCGGCGGCTTGGGTGGCGCCGGCGGAGCGATGATGCTGATGGTGGTGATGGTCGGCATGGCGGCCGTGACGACGCGGCTCAACAGGCCGCTCTGGATGGCGTAAAAGCCGGCGACATGCAGGACGACGATGGCCATCAGCGGCGCGAATTTGTTGCGCTTCTTGTCGAAGTCGGCAAATTGCGGCACGGCCTGCACCGTTACGGGCGGGGGCATCATCGTCATGGCGTGTATCGCTTTCTTTAGTTTGTCAGTACGGCTCGCATCAATACGGTTTCTTGCAGCGCCACGGTGGCGGTCAGGTGATCGTTCAGCACTTCCCGCGCGCAGGTATGGCATTTGCCGCAGCAGGTGGCCACGCCCAGGTCGCGGCGCAGTTCGGCCATGCTGGACAGGCCAAGATCGACGGCTTGACGGATTTCACGATCAGATATGTTGTTGCAGACACATACAATCATTGATACACCTTCTGGCTGGAGGATGAACAGACACTAGTGCTATGAAGCATTGTTGCTAGTGTTTTAATGAGAATCATTATCATTACGTTTCATTGTCGCGCAAAGTGCGGGACAATGCAAGCGATTTTGATCAAGTGTGCGGCGCCTGGCGGCCTGGCGCCGCGGCTGGATATGCCGTTCGCCCGCATGACGCAGCCCTTGACGGGGGGCGGCTCTCCGGGCTAAATAAAAACTATTCGCATTCATGTTTATAATGCTGGTATTGTCTCGGACGGCCACCGTCTGGACACATTGAAAGGCCGCTTGTCGGTAATGCGCAACAGTTGCGTTTTACCTCACGACACCCACGTCAAACGCGATGCGCCACGCGCAGCAGTCTGTCCCCGGTGTTCTTAATTTGAACGGAATTTGCTCATGACCCTAGTTCCACCCCTGATGACGCTCGACGCGCTGGCAGTCGGCCAGAGCGGCACGGTATTGCATATCACGCCCCACGCGGCAGGACAGACGGAGGACGGCGTCGACCTGGCCCGCCGCTTGATGGAGCTGGGATTCGTTCCCGGTGAACGCATCCGCATGCTCAAGCGCGGCATACCCGGTGGCGATCCGCTGGCGATCAAGGTCGGCAATGCCACGTTCGCGCTGCGCCGCTTCGAAGCGGCGCTGATCACGATTCAACCGCTGCTTCAACCGGAATGACCATGGGCGCCGTCGAAACTATCGTCGATGCGGGCGTGCACAAGCCGTCGCATCAGCCACAAATTGCCTTGCTGGGCAATCCGAACTGCGGCAAGACCGCCCTGTTCAACCGTTTGACGGGCGCGCGCCAGAAAGTGGCGAACTACGCCGGCGTGACCATCGAGCGCAAGGAAGGCCATTTCACGTCGCCCGCCGGCAAACCCGTGCGCCTGCTCGATTTGCCGGGCGCCTACAGCCTGTCGGCCACCACGCCCGATGAAGCCATCACACGCGACGTGGTGGGGGGATTGCGCAAGGGCGACCCGCGTCCGGACGCCATCATCTGCGTCGTCGACGCCACCAACTTGCGCCTGAACCTGCGCCTGGTGCTGGAAGTCAAGCGCCTGGGCTTGCCCATGCTGCTGGCGCTGAACATGACGGACGTGGCGCGCAAGCGCGGCATGCTGATCGACACGGCCAGGCTGGCGCAGGAACTGGGCATGCCCGTGGTGGAAACCGTCGCGGTGCAGCACGACGGCGAAAAAGCCTTGTTGCATGCCATCGACGCCATGCTGCCGCTGCCGGCCGTGGACGCGAAACCGCTGGCGGCCATCGATGCCGTCAGCGTCGAAGAAACCCAGCGCGAAGTGCGCCGCATCCTGGCCGCCGTCAGCAATGACACGGGCGACAGCGGCAACCTGACGGAAAAGATCGACGACGTGGTGCTGCACCCCGTGTTCGGCCCCTTCATCCTGGCCGTGCTGATGTTCCTGATCTTCCAGGCCGTGTTTGCCTGGGCCGCCACGCCGATGGAAATGATCACCGATGGCGTGGGCCACCTGGGCGCCGTGCTGACGGCGAACATGCCAGACGGTCACCTGAAAAGCCTGCTGGTGGAAGGCATCATCGGCGGCGTCGGCAGCGTGCTGGTATTCCTGCCGCAAATTTTGATCCTGTTCTTCTTTATCCTCAGCCTGGAAGACTGCGGCTACCTGCCGCGCGCGGCCTTTCTGCTGGACCGCCTGATGGGCGGCGTGGGCCTGTCGGGCCGCGCCTTCATCCCGCTGCTGTCGAGCTTTGCCTGCGCCATTCCCGGCGTGATGGCGGCGCGCACCATCCAGAACCCGCGCGACCGTCTGGTCACCATCATGATCGCACCACTGATGACGTGTTCGGCGCGCCTGCCCGTGTATGCGCTGATCATCGCCGCCTTCATCCCCGAGCGCCAGGTATGGGGTTATCTGAGCCTGCAAGGCCTGGTGCTGTTCGTGCTGTACTTCGCCGGCATCATCTCGGCCATGGCCGTGGCCTGGGTCATGAAGCGCGGCATGGGCGTGCGCGGCAACCAGCCGCTGATGCTGGAACTGCCGGCCTATCACTGGCCGCACCTGCGCAACCTGGCCGTCAGCCTGTGGGAGCGCGCGAAGATCTTCCTCACGCGCGTCGGTACCATCATCCTGAGCCTGATGATCATCCTGTGGTTCCTCAGCACCTTCCCCGGCCCGCCGGACAACGCGATCCACCCGCCGATCTATTACAGCCTGGCCGGCATCCTGGGCCGCGGCCTGGAAGTGATCTTCGCGCCCATCGGTTTCAACTGGCAGATCTGCATCGCGCTGGTGCCGGGCATGGCGGCGCGCGAAGTGGCCGTCGGCGCCCTGGGCACCGTCTACGCGCTGTCGCAGACGGGCGACGCCCTGGCCTCGACCTTGGAACCGCTGATCGCCCATTCGTGGTCGATGGCCACCGCGCTGTCCTTGCTGGCCTGGTATGTGTTCGCGCCGCAGTGCCTGTCGACCCTCTCCGTAGTGAAACGCGAGACGGGCGGCTGGCGCTATCCGCTGCTGATGGCCGGCTACATGTTCGCCCTCGCTTACGCCGCCTCGTTCATCACGTACCGCCTCGCCCTGTTGCTGGGCGCTTAGGAGAAAACCATGTGGCAAACCCTCATCGTCGCCCTGATCGTCGCCGCCGCGCTGCTGCATTTCTCGACCAAGTACCTGCCGGCGGGCGTGCGCCGCGCCATCGTGCGCGGCCTGGTGCGCTGCGGCCTCGATGAGGCCAGGCTGTCGACCTTCTTCAAGGTGGCGCCCGGTTGCGGCAGCGGCTGCGGTTCCTGCGGCTCCTGCGACAGCCCGCCGCCGCCGTCCAACACGCCGCCGGCCGACGGCAGCAGCAAGCGCGTGATCCTGATGCAGGTGCAGCGCCAGGATTGATGTACGTCTGGCCACGGGCGCGCCCGTGGGCTACACTGGGCTTTCCGCATGGCAAGGAGTGGCAATGGCGATACTGTTGATCTTCATGTTTTTGTTTGCCGTCGCCACCTGGCTGCTGGCCAGCCGGCGCGGCCGCCACGGGGGGCTCTGGTTCGGCATCGGCCTGTTGCTCGGGCCCTTTGCCTTGCTGGCGGTGGCGGCCCTGCCGCCCGTGCCGACGCGCTGACCCTGTATTGTTACAACCCGCCATCGCGGGTTTTTTTACGCTTGCGCGTCCGCGTGGCGCAGCCGGTACTGGCGCGGCGAGCAGGCCATGACGCGCTTGAAGGCGTGGCTGAAGGCGCTGTCCGAATCGTAGCCCAGCGCCTGCGCGATCGACGTCACTGTCGCGCCACTATCCCTCAGGCGCCGCGTGGCCAGGCGCATGCGCCAGCGCAGCAGGTAGTCGAGCGGCGTCACGCCCACCCGGTTCTTGAAATGCAGGGCAAAGGCCGAGCGCGACTGCCCCGCGACGGCGGCCAGCTGCGGCAAGGTCCAGCGCCGCGCCGGCTGCGCATGCATGGCCTCGATGGCGGCGCGCAGCCGCGGATCGGCCAACGCGAACAGCCAGCCCACCGGATGCGACGCCTGTGCTGCCAGGTACTGGCGCAGCATCTGCAGCAGCATCATGTGGCCCAGGTGGCGCGTCATCAGCGCCGCACCGGGCGCCGTCGCCTGCAATTCCTGCGCCAGACGCTGCAAGGCCCAGTGCAGCACGCTGGCCTGGTCCGTATCGCCATGCACGTGCAGCAGCGGCGGCAGGCAGTCGAGCAGGATGGCCGCCTCGTCGCCAAAGCTGAAGCGTCCACCGATGAGGAAGAAATCGTGTTCCGGCGCGCCGTGACGGGCCACGCCCTGCTGCGCTTGCCGGTACACTTCCAGCGCCGGCGCGGCCGGCAAGCCGGGCGCGCTGGCCAGGGTAAACGCGCGCCCGGGCGCCAGCAGGAAGCAGTCGCCCGTCCGCAGCCGCACGGGCGCGTCGATGCCCGCGACCGTCAGCCAGCAAGTACCTTCGATCACGGCGTTGAACTTGATGCCGTCCGGCGGCGGGAAGTCGATGGCCCAGTCGCCGCCCGCCTTCAGGCCGGCAAAATAGGAGCTGCGCGTATCGAGCAGCGACAGTACATCGGAGAGCAAATCCATGGCGGGGTGCAATTCTGGACGATGGCGATAGTATTGCGGATTTTACGCCATTCACAGTCCTGTTCCTGGCACACACAATGTCCATCTCGCCAGCGATTCGGACTGGCGCCACTTGCAAAGGCAGACCCCATGGACAGCATCGGCAACAAACAAATTCCCCTGCACTCCGGCTTCGACGCCGGCACGACCGCCACCGAGGCGCTGGCCGGCCGCGACCTGTCCGGCGTGCAGGCCATCGTCACGGGCGGCGCATCGGGCCTGGGGCTGGAAACGGTGCGCGTGCTGGCCGGTGCCGGCGCCCGCGTGGTGGTGCCGGCGCGCGACCCGCATCAGGCGCAAGCGGCCTTGAATGGCATGGCCGGCGTGGAGGTCGCCGCGCTCGACCTGCTCGATCCGCAGGCCATCGACAGCTTTGCCGCCGCTTTTCTGGCCACCGGCCGCGCCCTGCACGTGCTGGTCAACGGCGCCGGCATCATGGCCACGCCCTTGCTGCGCGATGCGCGCGGCTACGAGGCGCAGTTCGCGACGAATCACCTGGGGCATTTCCAGCTGACGGCGCGCCTGTGGCCCGCCTTGCGGCAGGCGCGGGGCGCGCGCGTCGTGTGCGTGTCGTCGCTGGGCCACCGGCAGGCGGGCGTCGACCTGGACGACCCGCATTTCCTGCGCCAGCCGTACGATAAATGGCGCGCGTATGCGCAGTCGAAAAGCGCCAACGCCCTGTTTGCCGTGGAGCTGGACCGGCGCGCTGCGGCGCACGGCGTGCGCGCCTTTTCGCTGCATCCGGGCGCCATCCTGACGCCGCTGGTGCGCCACCTGGACCTCGACGACTTGCGCCGCGTGGGCGCGCTCGATGACGAGGGTCAGGTGAATCCGCCGCCGCAATCGGGTTTCAAGAATGTGGCGCAGGGCGCGGCCACGGCCGTCTGGTGCGCTGCCAGCGCGCAGCTTGACGGCATGGGCGGCGTGTATTGCGAGGATGGCGATATCGCTCCCTTGGTGGCGGACGACAGCATGGGGCCGGGCGTGCGGCGCTGGGCCATCGATCCCGAGCAGGCGCGCCGGCTATGGGCGCTGAGCGAACGGATGACGGGCGTGCGTTTCGATTGCGACGCGGCATAAAAAATGCCGGGCAATGCCCGGCATGTGCAGGAGGGCGGCGTGAACTTACGCCTTGCCCGCCAGCTTGTCGACCACCGGCACCAGCGCGGCCGGGCGGCAGCCGAAGGCGGCCAGGCGGCCTTGCGCGTGGGGCGCCAGGTCCAGGTCGTACGGCAGCCGGCCCGCCACCAGCCACAGTTTATCCTGCGGCAGGGCCTCGACCAGGCGGCGCTGGCCGTCGACGAACATGGCGTTATACGTCTGCAGCACGATCTGTTGCGCGCCTTGCGCAAAGGCGATGGCGGCGTCGACCTCGTCGTCCAGCGCCTCGGCCGACAAGGCATACTCGCGCACGTCGAGACCCGCTGCCAGCAGCGCCGGCAGCATGGAGCTGCGCGCTTCCTTGTTGCGGCCCAGCGCCACTTCGTCGATTTCGCTGCGCGAGCGCACTTCCACCGTCAGCAGGGTCACGGGCAGGCTGGGGTCGAGCGCGCGGTAGTCGCCTTGCACGCGCAATGCCGCTTTTTGCAGCAGCTGCGACAGGGCCATGGCGGCCGGCTGCATCAGCGCCGGCGGCGTGAGCGGGCGCGCGCGCCAGTCGCGCACGGCGCGGTTGCGCTTGAGTTCAGCCACGCGGGCACAAGCGGCGTCGATGCGGGAGAGCGCAATGTCGCCGCGCTCCACGGCGGCGATGACGGCGTCGATGGCCGCCGTCTGCTGCGCTTCGCGGTGCGAGATGAGGACGATGTCGGCGCCCGCCTGCAGGGTGGCGATGGCGCCCTGGGCGATGCCGATGCCGTCGGCGATGGCCGCCATTTCCAGGCAATCGGTGATGACGACGCCCTGGTATTTCAACTCGCCGCGCAGCAGGTCCGTCAGCACGCCTTTTGACAGCGTCGCCGGCACGCTGGTGTCGGCCTCGAAGGCGGGGAAGACCACGTGCGCCGTCATGATGGCGTCCACGCCGCCGGCGATCGCCGCGCGGAAGGGCGCCAGTTCCACGGCGCGCAGGCGTTCCTTGTCGTGCGGGACCAGCGCCATGGCGTAATGCGTGTCGGTGGCCGTGTCGCCGTGGCCGGGGAAGTGCTTGGCCGTCACGGCCATGCCGCTGGCGCGCTGGCCGCGCATGGCCGCCATGCCGTAGTCGATGACGGTGGCGGCATCCTCGCCATACGCGCGCACGCCGATGACGGGGTTGTTGCGGTTGTTGTTTACGTCCAGCACGGGCGCCAGCAGCAGGTTGATGCCCACCTGGCGCATTTCATCGCCGCTGATCTGGTTCATGCGTTCGCAATCCTCGATGGAACCGGCCGCCTGGAAGGCCATCGCGGCCGGAATCGGCGTGACGCCCTGCTCGATGCGCATCACCATGCCGCCTTCCTGGTCGATGGAGATGAGCAGCGGAATGTCGGATACTTCCGCGTTGATCTCCTGCAGTTCGCGGCACAGGGCCGACACTTGCGCGGGCGTGTGCACGTTGCGGCGGAACAGGATCACGCCGCCCACCTTCTTTTCGCGTATCAAGGTCTTGATATGCTCGTCCGCCTGCAGGGCGTCGAAGCCCACCATGAACAACTGTCCTACTTTCTCGCGCAAACCCTGCTCCATGCTGCAACTCCTCCGGTATGTATTGTGACGACGGCATACGTATTCTGGCACCGTGGTGGCGCATCGTGGCGGTCACCGGAAAGCTGCCTTGGTTTTGTACTTGTTTTGGTATTGTATTGGATTTGGGTTTTTGCGCAAGTGGTTATTAAGTGGTATTACTCCGCTGGCGCAAAGGCCGTATCAATCCAGGCGCTGGAACGATGCCGATTGCGCCTTGGGCCAGTACAGGCCGAACACGGGCGGCAGCTGCGGCAGCTGGCTCGGGTCGAGCAGCTGGCCCGCTTCCAGGAAGGGCAGCAGGGCCGACGCCAGCTTCACCTGGTTGGGCGAGATGCGCCGCACCAGGTGGTGCGGGCGCAGTTCCTGCGGATGCGCCAGGCCGGCGGCGGCGATCAGTTCGGCCAGCGCCTTCATGGTGTTCTGGTGGAAGTGCGCCACGCGCGAGATCTTGTCCGACACCACCAGTGCGCGCTGGCGCTGCGGGTCCTGCGTGGCCACGCCGGTGGGGCAGCGGTCCGTGTGGCAGCTTTGCGACTGGATGCAGCCCAGCGCGAACATGAAGCCGCGCGCCGAATTGCACCAGTCGGCGCCCAGCGCCAGCAAACGGGCGATGTCGAAGGCCGTGATGATCTTGCCCGAGCAGCCGATCTTGATGCGCTCGCGCAGGTTGGCGCCCACCAGGGTGTTGTGCACGAGCACCAGCGCTTCCTGCAGCGGCGTTCCCACGTGATCCGTGAATTCCAGGGGCGCGGCGCCCGTGCCCCCTTCGCTGCCGTCGACGACGATGAAGTCGGGTGTGATGCCCGTTTCCAGCATGGCCTTGACGATGGCGAAAAACTCCCATGGATGGCCGATGGCCAGCTTGAAGCCCGTCGGCTTGCCGCCGGACAGATTGCGCAGGCGGTCGATGAAGTGCAGCATTTCCAGTGGCGTGGAAAAGGCGCTGTGCGCGGCCGGCGAGACGCAATCCTCGCCCACCATCACGCCGCGCGTGGTGGCGATCTCGATCGTCACTTTCGGCCCGGGCAGCACGCCGCCGTGGCCCGGCTTGGCGCCCTGCGACATTTTCAGCTCGATCATTTTCACCTGCTCCGAGCTGGCGTTGGCGATGAAGCGTTCTTCCGAAAACGTGCCGTCCTGGTTGCGGCAGCCGAAGTAGCCGGAACCGATTTCCCATACCAGGTCGCCGCCGTTTTCGCGGTGGTAAGGGCTGATGCTGCCTTCGCCCGTGTCGTGCATGAAGCCACCGCTGCGCGCGCCGCCGTTCAGGGCCAGGATGGCGTTCGCCGACAGGGCGCCAAAGCTCATCGCCGAGATATTGAAGACGCTGGCCGAATACGGTTTGGCGCGCGGGCAGTCCGGGTGGTTGCCGATCTCGATGCGGAAGTCGTGGCCCGTCACCTTGGCGGGGGCGATGGAATGGTTGATCCATTCATAGCCCGCCTCATACACGTCGAGCTGGGTGCCGAACGGGCGCTTGTCCGTCTGCTCCTTGGCGCGCTGGTAGACGATGCTGCGCTGGCTGCGCGAGAACGGCGTCGCCTCGCTGTCGCTTTCCAGGAAATACTGGCGGATCTCGGGGCGGATGCTCTCGAAAAAGAAGCGGAAGTGCGCGAGGATGGGGTAGTTGCGGCGCAGGGCGCGCTTCGTTTGCAGCAGGTCGCTGATGCCGACCAGGGTCAGCGCGCCGGCCAGCACGGGCAGCCAGTAGTGATCGTAGTAAAACAGGGACAGGACAAAGATGGCTGCCGTCGCAATGAAGGTCAGGTAGCGAAATGGTACTAGGTGCATGGGCACTCCGGTGAAGTCAGACTGATAACTGATGAGTCTACCTTCGATTTGCGGAACGTGCTGGCGGGAAAGAACGCGGCGCCCGGCGGACGCCGCGTGGGTGCTTAGCGCTGAGCGGCGCGGATGCGTGCGACGCGTTCGGCGCTGGCCGGATGGCTCGACAAATAGGGTGTGCCCTCGTCCAGCTTGCCCAGGGCGACAAACACCTGCGCCAGGTGTTCCAGCGCGATGCCGTTCTGGCGCAGCATGGCGATCGCGTAGTCGTCCGCCTCGCGCTCGACGTCGCGCGAATATTTCAAGTCCAGCAGCAGCGGCGGCAAGGTCGCCACCACGGTCGATACGTCGCCGAACAGCAGCGCCGCGCCGGCGCCCACGGCCGAGGTCTGGATCAGGCGGCGCGTCAGGTGGCGCTGCTGCAAATGCCCCAGTTCATGCGCCAGCACGCCCATGATGGCGTCGTCGTCCGGCATCAGCTCCACCATTTCATCGGTCAGCACGATGTCGCCGGACGGCAGGGCAAACGCGTTCGGACCGATCTTGCTCTTGCGGAAAACGATGCGGTGCACGGGCGCGCTCTCGCCGGGCGTGGCCAGGCGCGCGAAGCGGGCGCGCAAGGCTTGCTGGCGCGCGCCATCGAGCTGGCTGGGCGCGAAGACATGGCGGTCCAGCATATCGAGCACGCCCTGGCCCAGCTGCCGTTCGACCGACTGCGGCAAGGCATACGCGATGCCCTTGGCCGCCAGCGGCAGCAGGTATTGATAGCTGAGCCACAGGGCCACGACGGTGGCCACGGTGGCCAGCAGGGCGCCGCGCCAGCTTTGCTGCAGCCGCACCACCCAGCCGTCGCGGTGGCCCGTGTCGTGCAGCATGTCGTTGAAGGCCGCCTGGTCGGCGATTTCCAGGTAGGCGCCATCGGCAAAGCTGATCTTGCGCACGGCGTGGCGGCTGCGTTCCGACACATGCAGCTCGCCCAGCGGGCAACTGCGTTCGATGTCGCCTGCCAGCACGGCCTGGCCATCGCGCACGCTGAGCGTGACGTGGTACAGGCGCGAGGTCTGGCCATCGAAATAGCGCGCGGGCACGCCGGCCGCGCCTGGCGCGTCGTGGTCGGGCGTCATGCTACAGCGACAGGTCGAAGTCCAGCAGGTCGACCATGCCTTCGCCCGTGGCCGACACTTGCTGCCCCGTGGCGGCGACAAACTCGTCCAGGCTGCCATGCACCAGCATCGAGGTCGCCTCCAGGCGGTACTTCAGCCAGCGCACGTGGGCGAATGGCGTAAACAGGCCCAGGGTGACGACGATGCCCAGCAGGTTGCTCAGCATGACGAAGGTGGTGCGGCCCCACGTCAGCTGCGACTGGAACTGGTGCTGCTGCAAGCGCGTATGGTTCCAGATCAGGTTCTGGATCATGGTCAGGAACAGCGGCAGCACGGTGAACGCCCACAGGTACAAGGCGCCGATGGCAAACAGCAGGCTGCCAATCTTGGTCTTGTCATTCGCATTGGCCGCGAACGAGGCGAACACGCTGCCGAAGACGACGAAAATCAGGACCAGCAAGCCGCCCAGCAGCAGCGCGAAGAACAGCAGATAGGTTTTATAGAAGCTGCCGACCGTGGCGTCAAAGCTGAAATGGGTGGCGCCGAAACGGCTTTGCGTGTGCTGGAAGCGCTTCAGGCGCTGGTGCAGGAAAGGCGTCATCAGGCCGCCCGTGAAGGTATTCAGGATGGGCAGCCACAGGAAGTACTTATAGGCTTCCCTGGCGCTGCCGCCGAAGCCGAAGCGGATGCCGCGGTAGCTGGTGTTGTACAGCTTGAATTGCAGGCTTTTCCAGACCAGCCACGGCAGGATGGCGGCCAGCAGCACGAACATCAGCAAGCCGACGATGGGCGAGACCTGGAAGGCGATGTTGTAGCCGGCGATCAGCACCACGGCGGCGATGCGGCCTTTCAGGATGGCCACGGCGTTGCCGTGATACTCGAAGCTGCCGCCGGCCAAATGGGTGCTGGAATAGAAATAGCGGTTGCGGCGCACCTTGGCCCAGGCGGAATAAATGCCCAGGGTGACAATGCTCAGCAGCAGGTTGACGATCCAGATACGGAAGTATTCGCTGCCGGTGGCGCTGAAGGTGATGGCTTCTTGTCTGGGAGGTGTGTTGTTTGCGTCGAAATCCACAGGGGTTTCCTTACTTATTGGAAACAAAGCACGATAAGGGAATCCTGAAAAGTTATCAATTGAAAATACTGTTTCTCGCAATTTTTCTTGCCGATCCGCTTGCGCCGACCCGATCCGACCGTCCCGGCTATACTGGAACTCAACCATTGCCTAACGGGAAAGCCATGATCGTCGTCCACCATCTGAATAATTCGCGCTCGCAGCGCGTGCTCTGGCTGCTCGAGGAACTGGGCCTCGACTACGAGGTCAAGCGCTACCAGCGCGACCCGAAGACCATGCTGGCGCCCGCCTCGCTGCAGGCCGTGCATGCGCTGGGCAAGTCGCCCGTGATCACGGATGGCGCCAACACCATCGCCGAATCGGGCGCCATCATCGACTATCTGGTCGAACGCTACGGCAATGGCCGCTTGATCCCGGCGGCCGGCACGCCGGACAAGCTGCGCTGGACCTACTGGCTGCACTTCGCGGAAGGCTCGGCCATGCCGCCGCTGCTGCTGAAACTGGTGTTCGACAAGGTCGAGTCGTCGCCGATGCCGTTTTTCGTCAAGCCGATCGCGCGCGGCATCGCCAGCAAGGTCAAGAGCAGCTTCATCATGCCCAATATCAACAGCCAGCTGGCCTACATGGAAGCGGAGCTGGAGAAAACCAAATGGTTTGCCGGCAATGAATTCACGGCGGCCGACATCCAGATGAGCTTTCCGCTGGAAGCGGCCGCCATGCGCGGCGGACTCGACGAGCGTTTGCCGAAGCTGACCGCGTTCCTGCAGCGCATCCACGCGCGCCCGGCCTACCAGCGGGCGCTGGAAAAAGGCGGGCCCTACGATTTCGCCAAATAAGGGGCATGCAAGCCCGATGTGCGGGGAACCATACGGTAAAATGCCCGATTCAACCAGCATCCACTTACCGCATGGCCAGACTCCTCGCTATCGACGGCTTGAATATCGTACGCCGCGTCTACGAAGCCAGTCCTGAACCCGATTCCGACCTGAAGGCGGAGATCGCGCTGCGCCATGCGCTGTCGTCGTTCCGCACCCTCATCAACGACCACGAGCCGACGCACATCCTGCCGGCCTTCGATTTCGGCGGCCCGACCTGGCGCCACGCCCTGTACGCCGGCTACCGCGAAGGGCGCCAGCCCATGCCGCAGGTGCTGCGCGACGCCTTGCCCGGCTTCTACGCCACCCTGGCCAGCTTCGGCATGCACGTCGTCAGCATTCCCGAGGTTGAGGCGGACGACGTGATCGGCACGGCCGTCATGCGCTGGCTGCACGAGGGGCGCGGCGCGGCCGTCATCGCCACCACCGACAAGGATTTGCATGGCCTGATCGCCCACGGCGCGCTGGTGTGGGACCACTTCAAGGGCGTCTGGCACGACCACGCCTGGGTCGAGAAAAAGTTCGGCGTGCCGCCGGAACTGCTGCCCGACCTGCTGGCGCTGATGGGCGACGTCACCGACAGTATCCCCGGCGTGTCGAAGATCGGCCTGAAGACGGGCGCGAAACTGTTGCGCGCCTACGGCAATATCGACGCCGTGATGGCCGGCGCGGGCATTTTGCCCGGCGCGCTCGGTGAAAGCCTGCGAAAAGAGCGGGAAATACTGTATCTTTCAAGAAAGTTGGTAGAACTCAAGACCGACGTCATTTTAGGCGTGACCTGGAACAAGCTGGCGTGGGAGAAGTAAGCGCCGGCGTAACACAAGAACAATCAAGCAAGGGATGTAATCATGATGTTAAAGACAGTCCTGATCGACAGCAGCGCCGTGGCGCGCGGCCTGCTGAACACGGTCCTGACCGATGGCGGCTACGATGTCTGCGGACAGACGCATACCAGCGCGCTGGGACTGGCGCTGCTGGTCAAGCACCACCCGCATTTCGTCTGCATCGCGCGCGAGCAGGTGGAGGATGGCAGCAACGTGGTGCAAACCATCCGCGCCCAGTATCCGAAGACGCTCATTTTCATGGTCTCGGGCGGCATCGACGCCGCCTCGCTGCAGGCGGCCCACGCCATGGGCGTGTCGGGCTTCATCGTGAAACCCTTCATGGCCGACACGGTCCTGAAAACCGTGCGCAACACCGTCATTGCCATGGTGCGCAAGCAGCAGGCACTTGCCGCTGCCGCACAAGGCAATTCCTAGACGCCAGCCAGGCCCGTCGCGCTGGCGATGATGCCGCCACCCAGGCACACGTCGCCGTCGTACAGCACGGCCGACTGGCCTGGCGTGACGGCCCATTGCGCCTGGTCGAACGCCAGGCTGAAATGTTCATTCCCATCAGGCAGCAGCTGGCACGCCACGTCGGCCTGGCGGTAGCGCGTCTTGGCGCTCAAGGCGCCCGCCTGCGGCGCCACGCCCGCGATCCAGCTGGCCTGGTCGGCCGTCAACGATGGCGACAGCAGCCACGGGTGGTCGTGGCCCTGCACCACCCACAGGGTGTTGTTGGCGATATCCTTGCGAGCCACATACCAGGCGTCGCTGCTGCCGTCGGCGTTCTGGTACGACTTCACGCCGCCGATGCCGATGCCCTTGCGCTGGCCCAGCGTATAAAAACTCAGCCCCACGTGTTCGCCCACCGTCTTGCCGTCGGCCGTCTTCATCGGCCCCGGCTTGTACGACAGGTAGCGGTTCAAGAATTCGCGGAACGGGCGTTCGCCGATGAAGCAGATGCCCGTCGAATCCTTCTTCTGCGCGTTCGGCAGGGCCAGTTGCTCGGCGATCTGGCGCACTTGCGTCTTCGGGATTTCCCCGAGCGGAAACAGGGTCTTCGACAATTGCGCCTGGTTCAGGCGGTGCAGGAAGTAGCTCTGGTCCTTGCTGGCGTCGACGGCTTTCAGCAGTTCATAGCGGCCCGCGTCCGTTGGCGCCTGGCGCACGCGCGCGTAATGGCCGGTGGCGATCAGGTCGGCGCCCAGGGTCATGGCGTGGTCGAGGAAGGCCTTGAACTTGATTTCGGCGTTGCACAGCACGTCCGGGTTCGGCGTGCGGCCGGCCTGGTATTCGCGCAGGAAATCGGCGAACACGCGGTCCTTGTATTCGGAGGCGAAATTGACGGCTTCGATATCGACGCCGATGACGTCGGCCACGCTGGCCGCGTCGATCCAGTCCTGGCGCGTGGAGCAGTATTCCGAATCGTCGTCATCTTCCCAGTTTTTCATGAACAGGCCGATGACTTCATAGCCTTGTTCCTTCAGCATCCATGCCGCGACCGAGGAATCGACCCCGCCCGACATGCCGATCACGACTTTCTTCTTGCTCATCTTGCTTTCCAGTGTACTTAATAATAATGCTATGCGCTGTTAAAAACGGACGCATGCGTGTGCAGCAGGGCCAGCGGCGCGCGCCGGCCCGCCAGGTATTCGTCCACGCACTGCAGCACCAGCGGGCTGCGGTGGCGTTCCTGGCACGCCGCCAGCTCGTCGCGCGTCATCCACAGGGTGCGGATGATGCCTTCGTCCAGCGGGCGGTCATGCTCGGCGCCGGCCGTGCCGCAAAAGGTGAAGCGCAAATAGGTCACGTCCTCGCCCGTGCGCTGTGACTGGTAGCGCGACATATACATGCCGACCAGTGCCGTGGGGATGAAATCGAAGGCCGCTTCTTCCAGCGTTTCGCGGATCACCGCCTGCTCCAGCGACTCGAACGGGTCGAGGTGGCCGGCCGGCTGGTTGAGCTTGATGCCTTCGCTGGTCTCTTCTTCAATCAGTAAAAACAGGCCGTCGCGCTCGACGATGGCGGCAACGGTGACAGAGGGTTTCCAGATTCTCGGCATGATTCCATCCTTGAAAGAGCCGACATTTTATCTTGTTCTGCGCGCGCGGTTTGAAGCCGGCCTTTTGTTGCGCGGACATATTGATAAATGACAACGTTTTAGCAAATAGCGGTGGGAGGTACTTACGTCTTTCCCTGGGAGCGCACTAGCATGGGGGCTTTGGCGGCAAGATGGCAGGAAGCGCCCGCTAATATAGGCTTTCCCTGTGGTCAAAACAAGCGCGCACGCTTGCCCGACTGTGGTGAGATTGACACAGCTTTCTCACAATATGGGCGCCGCGCCGCATGGTGAGACGAAGCGGGGGATGCTGGTGGAATTAGTGTCGTACGACTAAAAGTTGCTGGTTCACAAACGTTTAACGCGCTGCTTTCCGTGTTAGATTCTAGTCAGTTTATCAATTAGCGGAGGCATCATGAGGATAGGCATACCGGCCGAAACACGGCCTGGTGAAACACGGGTGGCAGCGACGCCCGAGACAGTCAAGAAGCTGGCAGCCAAACATCAGGTCGTCGTGCAGTCGGGAGCGGGCCTGCAGGCGTCGATTCCCGACGACGCCTATGCCGCCGCCGGCGCGCAGATCGGCGGCGCCCAGGAAGCCTATGGCTGCGCCATCGTGCTCAAGGTGCGCGCGCCCGATGCCGAAGAACGGGCCTTGATGGCCAGCGGCACGGTGCTGATCGGCATGTTGAACCCGTTTGACGCGGACAATATCGCCGCCATGGCCACGGCCGGCCTGTCCGCCTTCGCGCTGGAAGCCGTGCCGCGCATCACGCGCGCGCAGTCGATGGACGTGCTGTCGTCGCAGGCCAACATCGCCGGCTACAAGGCCGTGCTGGTGGCGGCGAATACCTACCAGCGCTTCATGCCGATGCTGATGACGGCGGCCGGCACCGTCAAGGCGGCCCGCGTGCTGATCATGGGCGTGGGCGTGGCAGGCTTGCAGGCGATCGCCACGGCCAAGCGCCTGGGCGCCGTCATCGAGGCGTCCGACGTGCGCCCGCCCGTCAAGGAACAGGTGGAGTCGCTGGGCGCCAAATTCC
The DNA here is from genome assembly GCF_018682595.1 of Janthinobacterium sp. JC611. NCBI lineage: Bacteria > Pseudomonadati > Pseudomonadota > Betaproteobacteria > Burkholderiales > Oxalobacteraceae > Janthinobacterium > Janthinobacterium sp. JC611. The sequence continues at coordinate 374,829 of NZ_JAFLJN010000001.1, read as the reverse complement.
TCGACGTGCCTTTCCTCACCGACGAAGAAAAGGAAATCGCCAAGGGCTCGGGCGGCTATGCGCGCGCCATGCCGGCCGACTGGATGCGGCGCCAGGCCGAACTGGTGCATGAACGGGCGAAACTGGCCGACATCATCATCACCACCGCCCTGATCCCCGGCCGCGCCGCGCCCGTGCTCATTTCCGAAGAGACGGTGAAAGCCATGAAACCGGGCTCCGTCATCGTCGACCTGGCCGTGGAGCAGGGCGGCAACTGCCCGCTGTCGGAACTGGGCAAGACGGTGCTGAAGCACGGCGTCTACATCGTGGGCGAGCCGAACCTGGCGACCCTGGTGGCGGCCGACGCCTCGGCCCTGTATGCGCGCAACGTGCTGGACTTTTTAAAGCTCATCATCGACAAGGACGACCAATTGCTGATCGACCGCGAGGATGAAATCATCAAGGCCAGCCTGGTGTGTGCAGGCAGTGAAATCTTACGTAAATAACGCGGCGCCGGAGAGAACAACATCATGGAAATCAGTCACACCATCACCAACCTGATCATCTTCGTGCTGGCCATTTATGTCGGCTACCACGTCGTCTGGACCGTCACGCCGGCGCTGCATACGCCGCTGATGGCCGTCACCAATGCCATTTCCGCCATCATCATCGTCGGCGCCATGCTGGCGGCCGGCCTGACGCAAGGCCCGCTGGCGCAGGCGGCCGGCACCCTGGCCGTGGCCCTGGCCGCCGTCAACGTGTTTGGCGGCTTCCTCGTCACGCAGCGCATGCTCGAGATGTTCCGTAAAAAAGAACCGAAGGCCAAGCAAGGAGCAAAAGAATGAGTCACGCCATGAGCTTCGTCACCATGAACCTGGTGACGATGATGTACCTGATCGCCTCGGTGTGCTTCATCCAGGCCTTGAAAGGCCTGTCGTCGCCCTCGACGGCGCGCCGCGGCAATGTCTTCGGCATGAGCGGCATGGCCATTGCCGCCGTCACCACCGTGGCGCTGATCCTGAAACTGAAGGAACAGCAAACGGGCGGCATGGGCTTGAGCCTCGTCATCGTCGGCATCGTCACGGGCGGCGCCATCGGCGCCTACCTGGCGAAGACCGTGGAAATGACGAAGATGCCGGAACTGGTGGCGGCCATGCATTCGCTGATCGGCCTGGCGGCCGTCTGCATCGCCGTGGCGGCCGTGTCCGAGCCGTGGGCCTTCAATATCGCCAAACTGGGCGAGGCGCTGCCCATCGGTAACCGCTTCGAGCTGTTCATCGGCACCTTCGTCGGCGCCATCACCTTCTCCGGTTCGGTGATCGCCTTCGGCAAGCTGTCGGGCAAATACAAGTTCCGCCTGTTCCAGGGCGCGCCCGTCAGCTTCAAGGGCCAGCACATGCTCAACCTGGTGCTGGCGCTGGTGATGGTGGGCCTGGGCCTGGTGTTCTGCTTCGCCGACGGCGTGGAGCCAGCCTGGACGCCGTTCATCGTCATGACCGTCATCGCCTTTGCGCTGGGCGTCTTGATCATCATTCCGATCGGCGGCGCCGACATGCCGGTGGTGGTGTCGATGCTCAACAGCTATTCGGGCTGGGCCGCGGCCGGCATCGGCTTTTCGCTGAATAACTCGATGCTGATCATCGCCGGTTCGCTGGTGGGGTCCTCGGGCGCGATCCTGTCGTACATCATGTGCAAGGCCATGAACCGTTCGTTCTTCAACGTCATCCTCGGCGGCTTCGGCGGCGATGCGCCGGCGCAAGGCAGCGCGGGCGCGCAGGAACAGCGTCCCGTGAAATCGGGTTCGGCCGACGACGCCGCCTTCATCATGGGCAATGCGGAAACCGTCATCATCGTGCCCGGCTACGGCCTGGCCGTGGCGCGCGCGCAGCACTCCTTGAAGGAACTGGTGGAAAAGCTCACGCACAAGGGCGTCACCGTCAAGTATGCGATCCATCCCGTGGCCGGGCGCATGCCGGGGCACATGAACGTGCTGCTGGCCGAGGCGGAAGTGCCGTACGACCAGGTCTTCGAGATGGAAGACATCAACGGCGAATTCGGCCAGACGGACGTGGTGCTGGTGCTGGGCGCGAACGACGTCGTCAATCCGGCGGCGAAAGACCCGAAATCGCCGATCGCCGGCATGCCGATCCTGGAAGCCTACAAAGCCAAGAGCATCATCGTCAACAAGCGCTCGATGGCGTCCGGCTATGCGGGCCTGGACAACGACCTGTTCTACCAGCCGAACACGATGATGGTGTTTGGCGACGCCAAGAAGGTGATCGAGGATATGCTCAAGGCAGTTGAGTAAGGCAATGCCTTAGTCAACTGAAGATGGCCCGCCTTGCGCGGGCCGTTTTTATTGGCTGGCCGCCGCCGCGACGACCTGGTTGCGTCCCTGGTGCTTGGCCGCATACAGGGCCTTGTCGGCATCCGATATGGCCGCGTCCAGGCTGGCGCCTTGCACCAGTTGCGCCACGCCGATGCTGATGGTGACGTGCAGCGGACCGCCGTCGGGCAGCACGGTGACGGCCGCCGCCACGGCCGCGCGGATGCGTTCGGCCACCTGGTGCGCCTGCTGCAGGCTGGCGTCGGGGAACAGCAGGCCGAACTCCTCGCCGCCGAGGCGCGCCGCCACGTCGGTGATGCGTCCCGTGTCGCGCAGCGCCTGCGCCACCGTGCGCAGCACGGCGTCGCCCACGGCATGGCCATAGCGGTCGTTGATCTTCTTGAAGTGGTCGAGGTCGGCCACGCCCACGCTCAGGGCGGCGCCGTTGCGCGCCGCGCGCGCCATCGCCTGCGCGGCCTGCGCTTCATAGGCGCGCCGGTTCGGCAGCGACGTCAGCGCATCGTGCAGCGCCTGTTGTTCCAGCTGCGCCAGCAGGCTGGCGTTTTTCGCCGCCAGTTCGCGCCGCTCGCGCACGTCGAGCAGGAAGGCGCCGAAATAGCGCATGCCGCCGACCACGCCCAGGTCCAGCGCCTTCATTTCGATGGGGATCATCTGCGTGTCGCGGTGGCGGATGGCGAATTCGCGTATCTTGCCCAGCACGCTGGAAGTGCGCGAGCTGCGGATGTAGTTGATCACGTGCTTGTCGTGCTGCGCGCCGACGGCGTCGGGCAGCAGGCCGTTCAGGGTCTGGCCCAGCAACTCCCCGCTGGCATAGCCAGACAATGCCTGCATGGCGCCATTGATATAGCGGATGCGGCAATGTTCATCGATGATGATGACGGCGTCGAGGGAATCTTCCAGCAGGCGGGAAAAGAGTACTTCGGGAAGTGCGGCAGGCGGTGCTGCGGTCAAAGCATCTGTCATGGAACGGTCGCCGAAAGCCAGGTGACAGCCATTGTCGCATCCGCGGGCCGTTTACTCCATGCCGGATATCTCGCCTGTTTCTTTTTCGCCCGTGCCCTGATCACCGAGGTTCAGCGGCGGCCGTACATCATCAGCTCGGCGAGCGTCTTGCGCGCCGGGCTGACAACGTCCAGCAAACCCAGCGACAGTCCCAGCAAGCCTTGCGTGGGCGCGCTGCCCGTGAAGATGCGCGCCATGGTGTCGGTCACGCGCACGGTCAGTCCGCGGTCGGCCTGGCGCAGGCTGGCGTAGCGTTCCAGCCCGGCCGGGCTGCTGTCCTGCGCCAGCACGCGGGCCAGCACGGCGGCGTCGCGCAAGCCCAGGTTCAAGCCTTGTCCCGCCACCGGGTGCAGGGTTTGCGCCGCATTGCCGATGGCGACCGTGCGCGCCGTGCCGTTCGCCTGCGCGTTCAGGCCCAGCGGATAGGCCAGGCGCGCCGTCGCGTGGCTAAAGCGTCCCAGGCGGCTGCCGAAGGCGGCGCCCAGGCGCGCCAGGAAGGCCGCGTCGTCCAGCGCCAGCAACTGCTCGGCGCGCGTGGGCGGCACGCACCACACCAGCGCGTAGCCGTCGTCCTGCGGCAGCAGCGCCAGCGGGCCTTCGTCGGTGAAGCGCTCATACGCGCGGTGCGCGATGGGGCTAGTTACGCGCACGTGGGCGATGATGGCGCTTTGGCCATAGTCGCGGCTGACGGCGCGTTCCGGCTGCTGGCCGAACAGGCCGCCCTCGGCCTGCACCAGCAGGCTGGCGCGCAAGCTGGACGCGGCGCCGGCTTGCTCTATCTGCACGCACACGCCATCGGCGTCTTCGCAGCTAGCAGTCACCAGGGCCGGGCGCAGGCTGGCCACGCCCAGGCGCTCGCACACGTCGGCCAGCGCGCTGACGACGGCGCCGTAACGCGCCACGTAGCCGAGCGCCTCGACGCCATGCTCGCCGCGCTCCATCAGGCTGCGCCCGAACTGGCCGCGGCGCGAGACGTGAATCTGGTGGATAGGCGTCGCTGCCACGGGCCAGGCGCCCGCCTCCTCGAGAATCTGGCGGCTGCCGTGCGACAGGGCGATGGTGCGCGGGTCGCGCCTGGCGTGGTCGAGGGATTTGGCGTCGAGCAGGGCGATGCCGGCGGCGCGGCTGCCCCGCTGCGCCAGCAGGGCGGCCAGCGCCATGCCGACGGGGCCGGCGCCGCAGATGGCGAGATCGAAAGTGGACGGTGTTTGCATGCGGCGGCGTTAATCCTGTGACATCAGTTGTTCGATTTCAGCGACGCTTTTTGGCGCCGTGCTGAAGACTTCATGGCCTTGCGGCGTGACCAGCACATCGTCCTCGATGCGGATGCCGGTATGCCAGAACTGCTCCGGCACGCCCGCGCTCGGGCGCACATAGATGCCCGGTTCCACCGTCAGCACCATGCCTGCTTCGAGCGGACGCCACGGCTTGCCCGGCGCGGTGGTGTCGCGGTAGGCGCCCACGTCGTGCACGTCCATGCCCAGCCAGTGGCTGGTGCCGTGCATGTAGAACGGCACATAGCTCTTGTCGGCGATGACGTCCTGCGCGTTGCCGCTTTTCTGGCGGTCCAGCAGGCCCAGGTCCAGCATGCCCTGCGCCAGCACCTGCACGGCCGCTTCGTGGATGGCGCTGTGCGGCAAGCCGGGGCGCACCATATCCAGCGACGCCTGCTGCGCCGCCAGCACCAGTTCATACAGGGCCCGCTGCGGCGCGCTGAAACGGCCGTTGACGGGCCAGGTGCGCGTGATGTCCGAGGCGTAGCCATCGAGTTCGCAGCCGGCGTCGATCAGTACCAGCTGGCCATCCTGCAGGACGGCGTCGTTGGCGCTGTAGTGCAGGATGCAGGCGTTGCCGCCACCGGCCACGATGGAGGAATATGCGGGAAACTGCGCGCCGCTGCGCCGGAATTCGTACAGCAGCTCCGCTTCCAGCGCGTATTCGTGCATGCCGGGCCGCGTGGCGCGCATGGCGCGCACGTGGGCCGCGCTGGAGACGGCGGCCGCGCGGCGCATCAGGCCTTGTTCTTGCGTATCCTTCAGCAGGCGCATGGCGTCGAGCATGCCGTTGATGTCATGCGCGATGGCGGGCGCCGTGACGCCGCTGCGGGCCTTTTGCCGCACGTTGTGCCGCCAGACCTTGACCTGTGCATCGAGGCTGCCGCCCAGCGCATAGTAGATGGCGGGCGCGTCGGCCAGCAGGCGCGTCATTTCCACGTCGAGTTCCTCGATGGGGAAGGCGCCGTCAAAACCGAAGCTGGCGCGCGCCGCCTCGGGGCCGTGGCGGAAGCCGTCCCAGATTTCCCGTTCCGTGTTCTTGGCGCGGCAAAACAGGATGGCGCGCGCCGGCGCCGTGGCGCTGGCGGCCACGAGGGCCACGGCGCTGTCGGGTTCAGTAAAACCGCTCAGGTAATAGAAATAGCTGTCGTGGCGATACGGATAATCGCAATCGCTGTTGCGCGGCACTTCGGGCGCCGTGGCGAGGATGGCCACGCTGCCCGGCAGCATCTGCGCCAGCAGCGCCGCGCGCCGTGCCGCGTAATTGGCCATCATGCCGCGGGCGCCTTCGTGCCGGTGCTGGCGACGCCGTTAAGCACGTCGAGCTGCGCCGGCGTGCCCACATTCGTCCACTCGCCAGTATAGACTTCGCCGCCCACGCGGCCCAGGTCCGCGTACTGGCGCAGCAAATCGCCCAGCTTGGCGTGGCTGCCGGGTGTGATGCCGTCGAACATCTCGGGACGGTACACGCCGATATTGGCGAAAGTCCACTTGGTGTCGTCCGTATTGTTGATCGAGAACAAGGTCAGGCCGAAGTCGCCCTTGGGATGGAAGTCGGGATTGGGCACCAGGTACGTCCAGGCGATGTCGCGCTGGTCGGCCGGATATGGCGTGCCCAGCACATCCTTGTCGGCCAGCACGTCGAGTACCTGCTTGAAGTCGAAATACGGGCAATAGATGTCGCCGGAAATGGCGAGGAAAGGTTCCTCTCCCAGCAAGTGGCGCGCCTGGGCGATGCCGCCCGCCGTTTCCAGCGGCGTGGTCTCGGGCGAATACGCGATGCGCGCGCCATACGCGCTGCCGTCGCCCAGGGCTGCCTCGATCAGATGGCCCAGGTGGGAATGGTTGATGACGATGTCCGTGATGCCGGCGCGCACCAGGTTCAGCACATGCCAGACGATCAGTGGACGGCCGCGCACTTTCAGCAGCGGTTTGGGACAGGTATCGGTAAGCGGACGCATCCGTTCACCGCGGCCTGCGGCAAAGATCATGGCTTTCATGGTGGAACTCGTTTTCTGTGCAATAAGTGAAAGGCGGGGCCGTGGCCCCGCAGCGGACGGGTCAGGTGCGCCGATTAAAAAGTGTAGCCGACTTGCGGCGTTTTATTTTCGAGGGCATCGAGCAGACGCACCAACGGCTTGAGTTCCGTATAGCGGTTGGCTGTCTTGCGCACGTAATCGAGCACGGTTGGCAGGTCGCCCATGTACAGGTCCTTGCCATCGCGGTAATTCAGGCGCGCGAACAGGCCGAGGATTTTCAGGTGGCGCTGCAGGGCCGTGAATTCGAAATCGCGGTAGAAGGCGTCGATGTCGGGATTCACGGGCAAGCCCAGCTGCTTGGCCCGCTGCCAGTAGCGGATCACCCAGTCGAGCACCAATTCCTCATCCCACTGGATATACGCGTCGCGCAGCAGCGAGGCGATGTCGTAGGTGACGGGGCCGAAGACGGCGTCCTGGAAGTCGAGGATGCCGGGATTGGGGAGCGAACCGTCGTTGATATGCATCAAATTGCGCGAATGGTAGTCGCGGTGCATGAATACTTGTTGCTGCGACAAGATGTTCGCCGTGATGGCTTCGAAGACCTTGTCCAGCTGGGTTTGTTGCACATCCGTCAAGGTGGCGCCCAGGTGCTTGCCGATAAACCATTCCGGGAACAGATGCATTTCGCGCAGGATGAAGGCGCGGTCGAATTCGGGCAAGACGTCGGGCTGGCTGGCCAGCTGGATTTTCATCAGCGACTCGAGCGCTTCGGCGTACAGCACGCTGGCGTTATCATGGTTCAGGGCGTCGAGGTAGGTGGTCGTGCCCAGGTCGGAGAGCAACAGGAAACCGTTGTCCAGGTCTTGCGCGATGATCTCGGGCACGGACACGCCGGCGCCTTTCAGCAAGCCGGCGACCTTGACGAAGGCGGGCACGTTTTCGCGCTCGGGCGGCGCATCCATGGCGATCAGTGTACTTCCTGGCAATTTTTCATTGCCAGGCAGCACGTCGAGACGGTAGTAGCGGCGGAAGCTCGCATCGCTGGAAGCGGGGCGGGCGGATTCGGGCGCGACGAGGTTCAGCGGGGCCAACCAGGCTTTCAACAGGGTCAGGCGAGCGTCGGCGGAGGCCGGCGCGGCAGGGGAATGGGGGGAGAATGACATTAAGCGGCCTGTGGAATCGGGTTGATGGTGCAGATTCCCATATAATAAGGGATTCAAATCAAAAAATCGCCTGTCATGGTGCTTGCCCCTTCCAATTCATGAGCTGGTTTTCGGCCTCCCCCCCTTCGCAGCGCTGGGCTTTCGCCATCAGCGCGCTCGTCGCCGCCACGACGGTGCCTGTCCACGCCCAGAAAGCGCCACGCCCGGTGCATGTGGAAGATCCCGACGCGCCCACCGTCATGACGGCGAACAGCATGAACGGACGCCCCGAAAGGGAGCTCAATCTCGATCAGAATGTGGTGATTGAGCGCGGAAAAACCACAAAAATGACGGCCGATACAGCTTGTTACAAACAAGTTGAAGATGAGTTCGACGCCGAGGGCCACATCAAGATGTGGCGTTTCGGCGATTACTACACGGGTGACGTCTTGAAGCTGAACATGGAGACTGGCAAGGGTTTCCTGCTCAATCCGACGTACCGATTCGCCGTGGGTGGCGGCCAGGGCAAGGCCGAGCGCGTCGACTTCATCAATCCCGACGAAGCCAATGTCATCGACGGCACCTACAGTACTTGCGAAGGACCGAATCCGGACTGGTACCTGAAATCGAGCACCCTGAACCTCGATACGGGCCGCGACGTGGGCACCGGCAGCAAGACCATCATCTATTTCAAGGACGTGCCGATCCTGGGCACGCCGGGCATCTCGTTTTCGCTGTCGGGCGCGCGCCGCTCGGGCTGGCTGGCGCCCACGCCGGGCTTTGCCTCGAAGAACGGTTTCGAGCTGCTGATGCCGTATTACCTGAACATCGCGCCGAACCGCGACCTGACCCTGTTCCCGCGCTATATACAGCGGCGCGGCATCCAGCTTGGTGCGACGGGCCGCTACATGGGCGAGACGGATGCAGGCTTGTACCAAGGGGAGACGTCGTTTGAGTTTTTGCCTAACGACAAGCAGACCAAGACCAACCGCTACATGATCAAGTCCAAGCATGAGCAGGCGCTGGCCAAGGGCTGGAGTTACAGCTGGGATTTGCGCGAGGCGTCCGACAATAATTATCCGAACGATTTTTCGAAAACCGTCGCCACCGCCACCGAGCGCCAGTTGCTGCGCGAATTGCGCACCGATTACCGCACCGAGGACTGGAGCCTGACGGCGCGCGTGCAGAATTACCAGGTGCTGCAGGACCCCGATCCCACGGTGGTCGTGCCGCGCCCGTATGACCGCTTGCCGGCGGTGAACTTCCACGCTGGCAAATACGACGTCTGGGGCGGCTTCGACTGGACCTTCGACGCGGAAGCGACGCGCTTCGCCCACCCGACTCTGGTGCAAGGGTCGCGCCTCGTGGCCGTGCCGCAGGTGAGTTTCCCCATCCTGCGCCCTGGCTACTTCATCACGCCCAAGCTGATGCTCAATGCCAGCGCGTATCAGCTCGACAACGACGCCAGGACCAAGGCGAAGTTTGCGGAGACGTCGTTTACGCGCGCCGTGCCGACCTTCTCGGTCGACAGCGGCCTGGTGTTTGAACGCGACACGAATCTGTTTGGCGCCAAGGGCGGCACGCAAACCCTGGAGCCGCGCCTGTTCTACGTCTACACGCCGTACCGCGACCAGTCGCAATTTCCGAAATTCGATACGGCTGCCGGTACCTTCAACCTGACGCAGATCTTCACGGAAAACCGTTTTGTCGGCAGCGACCGCATCGGCGACGCCAACCAGGTCACGGCCGCCCTGGTATCGCGTTTCCTGCAGTCGGACGGCACGGAGCGCATGCGCCTGACCTTCGGCCAGCGTTTCTATTTTGCCGACCAGCGCGTGCAACTTGATTCGACCACGCCCGTCAACCAGTCGCGTTCGGATATCCTGCTGGCGGCAACGGGCCGCGTGTCCGAGACTTGGACCGCCGACAGCCTGGTGCAGTACAATCCCAGCGATCGCCAGTTAATGAGCTACAACTACACCCTGCAATATCAGCCTGGTGCCAAGAAAGTACTGAATTTCAGTAACCGTTTCCAGCGTGGCGTCCTGCGCAATGCGGAAGTGTCGAGCCAATGGCCGTTGACGGACCGCCTGTATGGCGTGGGGCGCATCAGTTACTCCTTGAAGGATCGCAGCATGCTGGAAAGCCTGGTCGGCCTGGAATACAAGGGCGACTGCTGGGTGTTCCGCATGGGCGCGCAGCGTTTCGTGACGACGACCAAGACGGTCTCGACGCCGATCTTCTTCCAGCTGGAATTGACGGGCTTGTCGAATGGCCTGGGTCTGGGCGCGAATGGCCTGGAAACTTTTACAAAAACCATCCCTGGTTACCAGACAGTGAGCCAGCCACTCCGTTAAGATAGGCACCGTTGCCGCCGCCGGCGTTCCCGGCGCTGGCACCAACCGGTTTTTTTATTCACCTGAACTCATGAGCGCTCTACACATTATGCGTAATGCCAGTATGCACCAACTCAAAATTGCAACGGTCTTGTTGTGCGCCATTTCCGGCGCCACGACCAGTAGTGTCTGGGCGCAACAGGCTGCGCCAGCGCCTGCGGCCAAGCCCGCTGCCGCCGCGCCAGCGCCGGCCAAGGGGTTCACGCCCCCCGCGTCGAGCAGTGGCCGGACCATCGACTCCATCGCCGTCGTCGTCAATGACGAAGTGATTACGCGCAATGAAGTGGCGGCCCGTATCAAGAGCGTGGAGCAGCGCATGAAGGCGCAGAACGTGCCCTTGCCCGATCCGGCCGACCTGCGTCGTCAATTGCTGGAGCGCATGATTGTCGAGCGCGCACAAATGCAGCTGGCCAAGGAAATGGGCGTCCGCGTGGATGACCTGACCCTGGACCGCGCCATCGGTCGTATTGCTGAACAGCAAAAGATGACGGTGCAAGAACTGCGCAACCAGATGGAAAAAGAAGGCACGCCGTTTGCGACCTTCCGCGAAGAAATCCGCGATGAAATCATCATGCAGCGCCTGCGCGAGCATGAAGTCGACGCCAAGATCCAGATTTCCGATTCCGAAGTGGATAACTTCCTGGAAGCGGAAAAAGCGGCCGCCAGCGAACAGGTGGAGCTGAACCTGGCGCAAATTCTCGTGCGCATTCCGGAAAACTCCAGCCCCGAACAGATCGCCGCGCGCCGCGCACGCGCCGAAGAAGTCAGCCGCCAGTTGCGTACGGGCGCCGATTTCGCCAAGATGGCCGCCACCTATTCCGACGCCAGCGATGCGCTGAGCGGCGGCGATATTGGCTGGCGCAACAGCGACCGCCTGCCGCCCCTGTTCACGGAGCAATTGCTGAAATTGAAGCCGGGCCAGATCACGCCTATCATCAAGAGCAACACGGGCTTCCACATCCTCAAGCTGGTGGACCGCCGCAGCGCCGCCGAGGCGCAAGCCGTCGCCGCCGTGCAGCAGACGCATGCGCGCCATATCTTGCTGAAGGTAACACCGACCCTGTCGGCGGCCGAAGCCAAGCGCAAATTGCTGGAACTGAAAGAGCGCCTCGATAACAAGGCCGCCAAGTTCGAAGACCTGGCCCGCTTGTTCTCGAACGACGGTTCGGCGGCCAAGGGCGGCGACCTGGGCTGGCTGTATCCAGGCGACACCGTGCCGGAATTCGAAACGGCGATGAATGCGCTGAAACCGGGCGAAGTGAGCCAGCCGATTGAATCGAGCTTTGGCTTCCACTTGATCGAAGTGTTGGAACGCAAGAGCGACGACGTCTCGAAAGAGAAGCAGCGCGCCGCCGCCCGCAACGCCTTGCGCGAACGCAAGCTGGAAGAAGCGACGGAAAACTGGGCGCGTGAAGTGCGCGACCGTGCCTACGTCGAATTCCGCGCGGATGACCAGTAATGCCGCTGATTCATTGCGCATGAGTAACTTGCCCCTTGCCCGCCGCCCGGCCATCGCCATCACTTGTGGCGAACCGGCCGGTGTCGGCCCGGAAATTTCGATCCGCGCCGCCTGGGCCATGCGGCATGAGGTCAACTGCATCTTGCTGGGCGACGCCGCCTTCCTGGCGCTGACGGCCAGCCTGATCGATCCGGACATCCGCCTGGCGGCGTTGTCGCTGCAAGCCGTGCGCAACAGCGGCCTGCCCCAGTTCGGCCCAGGCCGCCTGGCCGTGATCGATATTCCCACGGTCAACAATGTCATTCCTGGCGTGCTGGACAAGGAAAACGGGCGTTCCGTGCTCGCCACCCTGGACGCGGCCGTGGAAGGCATCGCCGCCGGCTGGTTTGGCGCCATGGTCACGGCGCCCTTGCAAAAGAGCACGATCAACGACGCCGGCGTGGCCTTTTCCGGCCATACGGAATACCTGGCAGAAAAAACCAACACAGCGCAGGTGGTGATGATGCTGGCCGGCGAACCCGGCCATGGCGAACCGACCCTGCGCGTGGCGCTGGCCACCACGCATCTGCCATTGAAGGACGTGTCCGCCGCCATCACCCTGGACAGCCTGGCCGTCACCCTGGACATTCTCCAGCGCGACCTGCAACGGAAATTCGGCATCGCCGCGCCGCGCATCCTGGTCACCGGCCTGAACCCGCACGCGGGCGAGGGCGGGTATCTGGGACGCGAGGAAATCGATGTCATCGCCCCGGCGATTGCCGCGGCACAGGCGCGCGGCATCGATGCGCGCGGGCCGTATCCGGCCGACACCTTGTTCCAGCACAAATACCTGGCGGACGCCGACTGCGTGCTGGCCATGTACCACGACCAGGGCTTGCCCGTGCTGAAATACGCGACCTTCGGGCGCGGCATCAATATCACGCTGGGCTTGCCGCTGATCCGCACCTCGGTCGACCACGGCACGGCGCTGGACCTGGCCGCGCAAGGGTTGGGCCTGGCCGACGGCCACAGCATGGAACACGCGCTGCAAACGGCGCTCGACATGCTGCTCGCCAGCACCGCCGCCTGATACCCACCGGTTTTACCCCGCTACACCGCCTCTAGAATAGAAAAACAGAATATGAAACACGTTGCCCGCAAACGCTTTGGCCAGAACTTCCTGCATGACCGCTTCGTCCTCGACGACATCACGGCCGCCATCGCGCCGCAGGCGGATGATGCCATGGTCGAGATCGGCCCCGGCCTGGGCGCCATGACGGAGCAGCTGCTGCGCCACCTGAAGCACATGCACGTGGTGGAACTGGACCGCGACCTGATCGTGCGCCTGGAAAAGACTTTCAACCCGGCCAAGCTGACGATCCACTCGGGCGACGCGCTGAAATTCGATTTCGCGCAAATTCCCGTGCCGGCCGGCCAGAAGCTGCGCATCGTGGGCAACCTGCCATACAATATTTCCAGCCCGCTGCTGTTCCATCTGGCGGACTTCGCGCCGCTGGTGCAGGACCAGCATTTCATGCTGCAAAAGGAAGTCGTCGAACGCATGGTGGCCGAACCGGGCAGCAAGGCGTATGGCCGCCTGTCCGTGATGCTGCAATGGCGCTATGACATGTCGCTGCTGTTCATCGTGCCGCCGACGGCCTTCGATCCGCCGCCGAAAGTGGAATCGGCCATCGTGCGCATGATCCCCGTGGCCGAGCGCCTGGCCTGCGACCAGGCCACGCTGGAAGCGGTGGTCATGAAGGCCTTCTCGCAACGCCGCAAGGTAATCCGCAACTGCCTGGCCGGCATGTTTACGGAAGAGCAGATCAAGGCGGCCGGCATCGATCCGACCCTGCGTCCGGAAACCGTGGGCCTGGAGCAGTATGTGGCGCTGGCAAATCTGTTGAAGGCGCCCGCCTAAGCCCCTGGTTTAACTTAAAACCACTGGTCGACCTGCTGCAGATCTTGCCGCAACGCTGAAAAGCAGTCGTCGACATGGTGGTTGCGGCTGATCTCATTGCGCCGCATCAAGGCGATCTTGCGCTTGCAGGTGGGCTGGCGCAGCGGCGCCACGTGCAGGTCCTCGTCGTTGAGGAAGGTCGTGTACAGGCTGGGCATGATGCCCACGGCGATGCCGGCGCGCACCACGCCGTACAGCGACTCGCTGTGGATCATCTGGTACAGGCTCGACGGGCTCAAGCCATGCTGGCGCAGGGCGCTCGAGGCGAACTCCCAGATGCTGCCCTTGGTAAACACGACGATTTCCTGCCCGGCCAGCTGCTCCCAGCGCACTTCCTTGAGCGGCGCCAGCGCATGGCGTCCCGCCGTCACCAGCACCAGCTCGTCCTCGAACAGGCCGACGCTTTCCAGCGACACGGAACCGGGCACTTCGATGCCCACGCAAAAGTCCAGCTGGCCCGAATGCAGGGCGTGCAGCAAGCCATCGTTGGGCATGTCCGACAGGACGATTTCCACTTCGTCGCCATGCTGCTCGCAGTAGCGCGCCACCACCACGGCCGTCATCGCCATGGCCGACGGGATGGCGCCGATGCGGATGCGGTGCCGGCCGCTGCCGATGGCGCGCTGGATATCGGCAAACGTGTTGCTTGCCGTATTCAACAAATGCGTGGCGTAATCGAGCGCCAGCTTGCCTTCGCGCGTCAGCTCCAGCTGGTGGGTTGTGCGGTTAAACAACTTTTTTCCCAGTTGATTTTCCAGCAGCTTGATCGAGGCGCTGAGGGCCGGCTGGGTCACGCACAATTCCTGTGCAGCCTTGCTGAAGCTGTTTACCCGGGCTAGGGTGGCAAACGCTTGTAAATGTCGTAAGGAAATTTTCTTGCTCAACTCATGCATGGCTTTGCTTATTAGAAAAAGTAATGGATTTATAAAAATAAACAAATTTTCTTATCCCGCAATTTACCATATTCTGGACTGGTCTTTACTTGTCTCGAAGGCAACAATCTTCGGAGAAGCGCTTGCCAGGCGGCGCCGGTACTCGCGGCGGTGCGCCAGGCAAGGGACGCATCAATCAAATAATTCCAAAAAAACTCAGGGTTTATTCTTTTTAGGGTGGCGGCGATGAACAAATGGATGACGGGAACGATGGTAGTGGGTGGCTTGCTGGCGGCGCAGGGCGCCGCGCAGGCGCAAAGCAGCGTGCAAGTGTATGGCTTGCTGTCGGCCGGTATCGGCTATGTGTCGGATGAGGGGAACGGCAGCCGCACGCATGCGCTGAGCGGCACGAACCAGAATCCCCGCATCGGTTTCCGCGGCCAGGAAGACCTGGGCAACGGCACCAAGGCGATCTTCGTGCTGGAAAACGGTTTTAACGTGATGACGGGCACGGCTTCGCAAAGCGGCCGTCTGTTCGGCCGCCAGTCGTATGTGGGTTTGTCCAGCAACGACAAGGGCACCCTGACCCTGGGCCGCCAGTACGAAGCCGTCAAGGATTTGCTGGGCCCGGTGGTCATCGCCAGTAACGGCGTGCACATCGGCGACAACGACAATGGCTACAACAACCTGCGCGTGCAAAACGCCGTCAAGTACGTCAGCCCGAACATCAGCAACCTGTCGTTCACGGGCTTGTATGGTTTCAGCGAGAACCCGGCCGATTCCAACCGCAACCGCGTCTACAGCATGGGCGCCGGCTACAAGGTCGATGCCTTCAGCTGGGCCGTCGCCTACACCAGGATGGACCACCCGAACAGCCCGGATGCGCCGAATGGCGCCATCGGCAATGACTACGGCAGTTCCCTGTTGATCTTCAACAAGAGCGCCGTCAAGGGCGCCGGCGTGGACAGCCAGGCCATCGCCGGCACGGGAGGCTTTTATAATGTCGGCAAGACCAAGTTTGGCGCGCTGTACACCAACGTGCGCTACCACTACCTGGATCAAAGCAATCTGACCTTGCAAAACGTGGACCTGAACGTGAACCACAAGCTGACGGAAGCGTTGAACCTGGGCGCGTCGTATTTCTTTACCACTGGTAAATATGACGTGATCAACAAGACGCCGAAATGGCATCAGGTCAATTTCCAGGCCGATTACTTCCTGTCCAAGCGCACCGATGTCGCCGTCACCTGGAGCTACCAGAAAGCGGCAGGCGATGCGACGTTCGCGCGCGTGTTCGGCTTCGGCGCCTCGGGCGGCAAGACGCAAAGCGTCCTGATCGTCGGCATGCGACATTATTTCTGAGTCTGATTCATCTTTACAGGCGCTGTCCCGCAGCGCCGTCCCCTGAAAGGAAGCATCTTGAAAAAGCACCTCATGTTGGCGTTGAGCCTAGGCTTGCTGGCTAACGCCGCCCACGCGGAAAAGCGCGAGCTGGTCATTTCGGCCTACCCGATTGCCCAACCCTTGTTCATGAAGTATGTGTACGAGCCGTTCAAGGCCAAATGCGGTTGCGACATCAAGGTGGAAACGGGGAATAACGCGGACCGCATCGCCAAGCTGGCGGTGCATGCGAAGAACCCGGTGATCGACCTGGTGCTGCTGTCCGATTCCGGCATGCTGGAAGCGGCGCAAAAAGGCGTCATCCAGCCCATGGATTACTCCAAGCTGAGCAATTACAAGGCCCTGTACGACGTGGCGAAAAACCCCATCGGCGGCAACTACGCCGTCGGCTACACCTTGTATTCGGTCGGCCTGGTGTACCGCAGCGACAAGATCGCCCCGCTGACGTCGTGGAAAGACCTGTGGCGCCCCGAACTGAAGGGCCGCGTGGCCTTCCCCGACGTGAGCACCACGCAGGGTCCCCTGATGCTGCGCATGGCCGATGCGGCCTGGGGCGGCAAGACGGACGACTACGCGACCGGCTTTGCGAAGATCGTCGGCATGAAGGGCAACGTCGTCACCTTCTCGAAAAACAGCGCGCAGCTGGCCGCCCTGTTCGCGCAGGATGAAATCTGGGCCGCGCCCGTGGCGCGCTTCACCTGGTCGCAGATGCTCAAGACGGGCCTGCCCCTGAAGTGGAGCATCCCGGCCGAAGGCCAGGCGGCCGGCATGAACGTGATGGGCATCGTCGCCGGCTCGAAGAATGCGGACCTGGCCTACCAGCTGATGGATTTCTGGCTGTCCAAGGAAGTGCAGACGCAGCTGGCGACCAACCTGGTCGACTCGCCCGTCAACAAGGACGTGCGCCTGTCGGTGGCCGCCGCGCAATTCAATACCTATGGCGCCGACCAGATCAATTCGCTGAAATTCGTCAAGCCGGAAACCATCATCAAGCAGCGCACGAATTGGATGACGCAGTGGAACAAGGCGATGAGCAAATAGTGGTGACGAGGAGAGAACACCATGTTTGCTGATCCAAAAAAGCGCCTGGGACTGCTGCTGGTCCTGCCGGCGCTGATCTTCATCGTCGTCTGCTTCCTGCTGCCCGTGCTGGCCTTGCTGGTCGACGCCTTCCGCGTCGGCGACGGCATGCAGTGGGGCGTGGACCGCTTCATTGAATTCTTTTCGCAGGAATTTAACCGCACCATCTTCTGGCGCACGCTGCGCATCGCCGCGCTGGTGACCCTGGCCTCCATCGTCCTCGGCTACCCGGCCGCGCAAGCCGTGGCGCGCGTGTCGCCGAAGTGGCGCGGGCTGGTGGTCGGCATGATGATTCTGCCGCTGATGGTCTCGCCGATCGCGCGTACCTACGCCTGGATCGTGCTGCTGGGCCGCAACGGCGCCGTCAACGCGGCGCTCGTCAACATGGGCTTGACGGAAGAGCCGCTGCGTTTGCTGTTCAGCGAATTCGCCGTCTTTGTCGGCTTGCTGCAATTGCTGCTGCCGCTGATGCTGATGTCGCTGGCGGGCGCGCTGGAAAACCTGCCGCGCGACGTGGAACCGGCCGCCGCCACCCTGGGCGCCAATCCCTGGCAAGTCTTTTGCAAGGTCACCCTGCCGCTGACGCAGGAAGGTCTGGTGGTCGGCGGCACGCTCGTATTCACGGGCTGCGTGACGGCCTACGTGACGCCGGCCCTGCTGGGCGGCACCAAGGTGCTGATGCTGGAAACCCTGCTGTACCAGAAGGTCAGCGTGGAGAGCGATTTCGGCGCCGCGAACGTCATCGCCGTCATCCTCGTCTGCATG
Organism: Janthinobacterium sp. JC611; assembly: GCF_018682595.1. Taxonomy (NCBI): domain Bacteria; kingdom Pseudomonadati; phylum Pseudomonadota; class Betaproteobacteria; order Burkholderiales; family Oxalobacteraceae; genus Janthinobacterium; species Janthinobacterium sp. JC611. The sequence continues at coordinate 357,194 of NZ_JAFLJN010000001.1, read as the reverse complement.
ACCCTGCTGGTCAATGCCGGCCTTAAACGTATTTCCTCGAGCCGGAGTTCCGTATGAAAGAAAGTGTCTTTTCGCGCGCCGTCCTGTGGCTGGTGTTCCTGTTCCTGCTGGGGCCTTTCGCCATCGTCGTGCTGGCCGGTTTTAGCGGCGGCGAAACGCTGGCCTTCCCGCCCGAGTCCTACTCGCTGCGCTGGATCATCGAAGTGTGGGCTGCGCCCGAGTTCCGCCGCGCCTTCCAGACCAGCCTGGAAATCGGCCTGATCGCCACCGTCATCGCGCTGTTGCTGGGCATTCCCGTCGCGTACGCGTTTTCGCGCATGCCGCCGCCGGGCATCGGCGCCATCCGGCAAATCCTGACGTCGCCGCTGATCATCCCCGCCATCCTGGTCGGCCTGGGCTTGCTGCACCACCTGGTGCTGACGATTAACGCGCCCGTCTACGTGGGCCTGTTGATCGGTCACGTCGCGCTGCTGATCCCGTACTCGGTGCGCGTCGTGTATGCCAGCCTGGTGAACCTACGCGTGGATATCGAGGATGCCGCCATCACCCTGGGCGCGTCGCGCCTGCGCGCCTTCTTCATGATCGTGCTGCCGAACATCCGCAATGCCGTGATCGCCGCCTTCTTCCTCGCCTTCGTCACCTCGTTCAACCAGGTGCCCGTCTCGCTGTTCCTGACGGGGCCGGGCATCAGCACCTTGCCGATCGAGATGCTGGGGCATATGGAAAACAGCTTCGATCCGTCGATCGCTGCCCTCTCGACCTTGCTGGTCTTGTTCACCATGGCGTTCGTGATGGTGACCGAGAAGGTGCTGGGCATTTCTAAATACATGTAAGAGGCAACACACGATGAGTTATCTGGAACTGCACAAGCTGAACCTCGGCTACGCCAAGAACACGACGTCCGTGAAAGACCTGGACCTGCACGTCGAGCAGGGCGAACTGATTTCCCTGCTGGGCCCCAGCGGCTGCGGCAAGACCACCACCATGCGCGCCATCGCCGGCCTGATGCCGCTGCAGTCGGGCCGCATCGTGCTCGACGGCCGCGAGATCGGCAAGCTGGCGCCGAACAAGCGCAATATCGGCATGGTGTTCCAGTCGTACGCGCTGTTCCCGCACCTGAACGTGTACGACAACATCGCTTTTGGTTTGCGCCTGCGCAAGGTGGCGCCAGCCCTGCTGAAAACGAAAGTCGAAGCCGTGATCGCGGCCGTGGGACTGACGGGTTTCGAGACGCGCCTGCCGGCGCAGATGTCCGGCGGCCAGCAGCAGCGCGTGGCGCTGGCGCGCGCCATCGTCGTCGAGCCGGCCCTGCTGCTGCTCGATGAGCCGCTGTCGAACCTGGACGCCAAGCTGCGCGTGCAGATGCGCGCCGAGCTGCGGCGCATCCAGCGCGAGCTGGGCATCACCATGCTGTACGTGACGCACGACCAGGAAGAAGCGCTGGCCCTGTCCGACCGCATCGTCGTCATGAATGGCGGGCGCATCGAGCAATTGGCCGCGCCGGAAGCCGTCTTCAACACGCCGTCGACGCGCTTCGTCGCCAACTTCATGGGTTTTGAAAACCTGTTCGACTACCGCGACGGCGCGCTGCACCACGCGGGCGCCAGCTTGCCGTACACGTCGCCCGTTGCTGCCGGCACCACGGTGCTGGGCTGGCGTCCGGACAAGGTGCGCGTCTGCGCAGCCGACGACGCCAACGCCCAGTATCCGGGCACCGTGCTGGCGCGCGGCTTCCTCGGCGACACCGTCGAATACCTGCTGCAAACGCCTCTGGGCCAGGTCAAGGGCATTTGCGCGGCCGGTGGCGCGGCCTGGCGCGAAGGCACGGCCGTGTCCTTCGTGCTGCCGTCCGACAGCGCCCTGTGCCTGGCCGCCTGACTTTCCTGTGAGAGCATCATGGACAAATCCTTGAAGAAGATCTGGCTCGATACCGACCCCGGTTTCGACGACTGGCTGACGATGCTGCTCCTGGGCAGCAATCCCGATATCGAGTGGCTGGGCGTGAGCGTGGTGGCGGGCAATGCGCCCGTAGCCATCACCTACGACAACGCCTTGCGCATCAAGGCCCATGATGGCTTGACGGTACCGATCTACCGCGGCTGCGAAGAACCGCTGGCCGGCGTCATCGAGACGGCGCAGCGCATCCTCGGCGACAGCGGCATGCCGACGACCGGCGACATCCTGCCGCCCGGCGCGGCCAGCGACGCTGCCGGCCACGCCGTCGACGCGCTGATCGCCGCCGTGCGCAAGCACCCTGGCCAGATCACCATCATGGCGATCGCGCCGATGACCAACCTGGCGACGGCATTGGCGAAGGCGCCCGATATCGCGGAAAAGATCGTCGAGATCATCCTGATGGGCGGCTCGACCGACCAGGGCAACCACACGGCGGCGGCGGAATTCAATATCTACGCCGACCCGGAAGCGGCGGCCCAGGTATTCCAGTCCGGCATCCCGCTGCGCATGTTCGGCTTGAACCTGTGCCGCCAGTTGCTGGTCACTACACTGGAAGTGGAGCAGCTGCGCGCCATCGGCACGCCGCGCGCGCAGCGTCTGGCCGGCTACCTGGAAGCGTATGTGCGCATCCGCAGTGCCGACGGTTCCGTGCCCATGCCCATGTACGACCCGGTGGTGGCGCTGTACCTGGAAGCGCCGCAGCTGTTCCAGTTCCAGAGCGCCCACGTGGCCATCGAATTGACGGGCGAACTGACGCGCGGCATGACGGTGTGCGAATTCCGCGTGCCGCGCCGCGCGCCCGTCAACACGCAGGTGGCGATGCTGGCCGATGGCCCGGCCGCCATCGAGCGCTTGATGAGCCGCCTGGCCGCCATTCTCGTCTGACCCACTTCATTACGAAACGAGCTTCATGTCTAATTCCCCCCTGAGCATCGAACAGTTTTTACGCGCCATGCCGAAAGTGGAGCTGCATTGCCACCTGTTCGGCACGGTGCGCCAGGCAACCTTCCGCGCGCTGGCCGCCAAGGCGGGCAATGCCGTCACCGCCGAGGAGATCGACGCGTTCTATACGCGCGGCGACAAGCCCGTCGGCGTGTTGCGCGTGCTGCGCGCGCTCGACGCGCACCTGATCGTCTCGCCCACGGACCTGTATTGCCTGGCCTACGAATACCTGGAAGACGCGCATGGCCACGGCGTGCGCTATGCGGAGTTTTTCTGGAATCCGACCGGCACCGTGCGTGTCTCGGGCATCCGTTACGATTCGGCGCAGGACGCCATCGTGGCCGCCATTCGCGACGCGCAGCGCGACTTTGGCGTCATCGGCCGCCTGATCCCCAGCATCGACCGTGAAGCCGCTCCCGCCGAAGCCATGCAGATGGTGGAATGGATGAAGGCGCACCGCGCGCCGGAAGTGATCGGCATCGGCATCGACTATCGCGAAAACGACCGCCCGCCGGAGCTCTTCATCGAAGCCTACCGCGCCGCGCGCGAGGCGGGCTTCAAATGCACGGCGCACGCCGGTGAATTCGGCATGCCGTGGATGAACGTCGAGACGGCCATCGAGCGGTTGCAGGTGGACCGGGTCGACCACGGCTACACGATCGTCGACAATCCTGAACTGGCGCGGCGCTGCGTGGAACGGGGCCTGGTCTTCACCGTGGTGCCGACCAATTCGTATTATCTGCGCACCCTGGCGCCCGAGCGCTGGGCGCTCGACCACCCGATCCGCGCCATGGCCAAGCTGGGCTTGAAACTGCATCCGAACACGGACGACCCGACCCTGCACCACGTGACGCCGACGGGCGCCTGGATGATGATGCGCGAATTCGGCTTCGGCCTGGACGACATGCGCGGCTTCATGTTGAATGGCCTCGACGCGGCCTGGATCGATGAATCCACGCGGCGCGACTGGCGCGCGCAATTTGCGCGCGAATTCGACGCCTTGCGCGCAAGGGTCGTCGACGCCTCCTAAGCCGATACGGGCGGCACTGCCAGCAGCAGCGACGGAAACGCCCGCTGCGGGCAGCTTTGCCGCTCGCATACCTTGCAGCCCGTGCCGATCGGCGTGGCGCTGGAAGGGTCGTGCAGATCGAGTCCCTTCGAGTAAATCAGCCGGTGCGCCTGTGAAATGTCGCAGCCCAGCGCCACGGCAAAGGTCTTGCCCGGCGCGCGGAAACCGGGCGAGGCCGTGCTGACCTGGCGCGCGATCCACAGATAGGTGCAGCCGTCGGGCATGCTGGCCACTTGCGTGAGCACCTGGCCCGGATGGCTGAAGGCGTCATACACGATCCACAGCGGACACGTGCCGCCCACCCTGGAAAAATGGAAGTCCGTGGCCGACTGGCGCTTCGAGACATTGCCGGCCCGGTCCACGCGCACGAAGAAGAAGGGCAAGCCCGCCGCCTCGGGGCGCTGCATGGTGCTCAAACGGTGGCACACGGCCTCGAAACCCACGCCGAACTGGTGCGCCAGGCGCTCGATATCGTAGGCGCGCGTTTCCGCCGCCTGCAAAAAGCGCTGGTACGGCATCAACAGGGCGCCGGCAAAGTAATTCGAGAAGGCCAGGCGCGCGCCCGTTTGCGCGGCTGCGCCGGACAGTCCCGCCGCCAGCACCAGGGCGTCGATCAAGTCGCTGTGTTCGAGCAGGCTGATTTGCGCCGCCATCTGGAAGGCGCGCTGGCCGCCCGTCAGGGTGTCGGGCAGCCACAGGATGTGTTGCTGGGCATCGTAGCGGTGCTTGCGCACCATGCCCGCGTCGCCATCGGACAAGCGTACCTCGATGCCGTGGCGCTCCAGCAGGCGGCCCTGCAGCGCGTCGAGTGTGCGCAGGGCGGGATCGAGTTCGCCCGCCACCAGCTCCGCCGCCCGGTCCAGTTCATCGATGTAGTTTTGCCGCCGGTTCAGGTATTCGCGCACTTCCTCGTCCGTTGACGGGGCCGCCGAACTGGCGCCGCGGCTGCCGTCGTCGAGGCGCGCGGCCAAAGTATCTGCCCGTTCCGCCATCACGCGGTAGCGCCGTTGCAGCAGCAAAATCGAGCGCGCCAGTTCCGGCATATTCTCCACCAGCATTTTCAATTCCGCCATCGAGGTGGGCGGCGCGTCGGGCAGCTCGCCGAACACGTCGCGCACGTCGGCCACCAGGCTGGCGCTGTCGTGTTCGGAAAAGATTTGCGGATCGACGCCCAGCACCGTGCCGATGCGCAGCAAGATCGGCACCGTCAGCGGGCGCTGGTTGCGCTCCATCTGGTTCAGGTAGCTGGGCGAAATGCCCAGGGACTTGGCCAGCGCCACCTGTGTCATGCGCCGTTCCTCGCGCAGGCGCTGCAGGCGCACGCCCATGAAAACCTTCGCCATCGCGTCTCCTCTTCCCCGGTTTGTGGAATCTGCAAATTTACAATCTTTGCAGATTAACAGATTCAGCTTTGCATTATCTCGCATTTTCACGCCTTGTTCGTGGCGGCGATTGTGCGAATAATGCAAACAGACCCATACCCACACAAGGAGACACCGAGTGACCACGCAAAACGCTATTCCGACCGTTCCCCTCTTGATCAACGGCGAGTGGGTGGAATCCCGCACCACCGTCTGGCGCGACGTCGTCAACCCCGCCACGCAGGAAGTGCTGGCCCGTGTGCCGTTCGCCACGCCGGACGAAGTCAATGCCGCCATCGCCTCGGCCCAGCGCGCTTTTAAAACCTGGCGCAAGACGCCGATCGGCGCGCGCGCGCGCATTTTCCTCAAACTGCAGCAACTGATCCGCGAAAACATGGCCGACCTGGCCGCCACCTTGACGATGGAACAGGGCAAGACCCTGCTCGACGCGGAAGGCGACGTCTTCCGCGGCCTGGAAGTGGTGGAGCACGCCGCCAACATCGGCACCCTGCAAATGGGCGAATTCGCGCAAAACGTGGCCGGCGGCGTCGATACCTACAGCGTGATGCAGCCGCTGGGCGTGTGCGCCGGCATCACCCCGTTCAACTTCCCCGCCATGATCCCGCTGTGGATGTTCCCGATGGCGATCGCCTGCGGCAATACGTTTGTCTTGAAACCATCGGAACAAGATCCGCTGGTGACGGAAAAGCTCGTGCGCCTGGCGTTGCAGGCGGGCATCCCGGCCGGCGTGCTGAACGTGATTCACGGCGGCGAAGACGTGGTCAACGCCCTGTGCGACCACCCGGACATCAAGGCGATCTCGTTTGTCGGCTCCAGCAAGGTGGGCACGCATGTGTACCAGCGCGCCAGCCTGAACGGCAAGCGCGCGCAATGCATGATGGGCGCCAAGAACCACGCCGTCGTCTTGCCGGACGCAAATAAAGAACAGACCCTGAACCAGCTGCTGGGCGCGGGTTTCGGCGCGGCCGGCCAGCGCTGCATGGCCGCTTCCGTCGCCGTGCTGGTGGGCGAGGCGCGCGAATGGTTACCGGAACTGGCGGCCAAGGCGCAAACCTTGACGGTGGGCGCGGGCAAGGACAACCCGGACCTGGGCCCCGTGATTTCCTGCGCGGCAAAGGAACGCGTGCACAGCCTGGTTGCCAGGGGTATCGAACAGGGCGCCGTGCTGACCCTGGACGGGCGCGACGTGAAGGTCGACGGCTATCCGAATGGCAACTTCGTGGGACCGACGATCTTGTCTGGCGTGAAACCCGGCATGGTCGTGTATGACCAGGAAATCTTTGGCCCCGTGCTGATCGTCGTCGAAGTCGATACCCTGGACGAAGCGATTGCCCTGGTGAACGCGAATCCGAACGGCAATGGCACGGCGCTGTTCACGCAAAGCGGCGCGGCCGCGCGTTACTTCCAGGAAGAAATCGACGTGGGCCAGGTCGGCATCAACGTGCCCATCCCCGTGCCCGTTCCCCTGTTCAGCTTTACGGGTTCGCGCGGCTCCAAGTTGGGCGACCTGGGCCCGTTCGGCAAGCAAGTCGTGCTGTTCTACACGCAGACGCAGACGATCACCCAGCGCTGGTTCACGGACGCGGCCTCGGTGGGCAAGGTCAACACCACCATCAGCCTCAAATAAGGAGCTGGCATGGACTTTGAACTGAGCGACGAGCAGCGCGAGTTCCAGCAGGCGGCGCGCGCGTTTGCCGACGGCGAACTGGCGCCGCACGCGGCGCATTGGGATGCGGAATCGATCTTCCCGGTGGAAACCATCGCCAAGGCGGGCGAGATGGGCTTTTGCGGCCTGTACACGCCGCAGCGCTGGGGCGGCCTGGGCCTGTCGCGCCAGGACGCGGCCATCGTCTTCGAGGAGCTGGCGGGCGGTTGCACCTCGACCACGGCCTACATCACCATCCACAACATGGCCACCTGGATGCTGTCGCGCTGGGGATCGGAAGCCCTGTGCGACGAATGGGTGCCGGCCCTGGCCGCCGGCCAGAAGCTGGCCAGCTATTGTTTGACGGAACCGCAATCGGGTTCGGACGCGGCCTCCCTGCGCACGAAAGCCGTCAAGGATGGCGATTTTTACGTACTCGACGGCACGAAGGCGTTCATTTCCGGCGCGGGCCAGACGGATATGCTGATCGTCATGGCGAGAACCGGCGGCGAGGGCGCGGCCGGCATTTCCGCATTTGCCGTGCCGGCGAATTTGCCCGGCATCGTGTATGGCAAGAAGGAAGAAAAAATGGGCTGGAACAGCCAGCCCACGCGCATCATCAGCTTCGACCAGGTGAAAGTGCCGGTTGGTAACTTGTTGGGCGCGGAAGGCGAAGGCTTTGCCATCGCCATGAAGGGCATCGATGGCGGACGCATCAATATCGCCGTGTGTTCGGTCGGCACGGCGCAGGCGGCCTTGACGCGGGCGCAGGCCTACATGAAGGAGCGCACGCAGTTCGGCCGCGAGCTGGCGCAATTCCAGGCCCTGCAATTCAAGCTGGCCGATATGCTGACGGAGTTGGTGGCGGCGCGCCAGATGGTGCGCCTGGCGGCCTGGAAACTCGACCAGGAAAGCCCGGACGCCACGGCGTATTGCGCCATGGCAAAACGTTTCGCCACGGATGTGGGTTTTAATGTCGCCAACGACGCGCTGCAACTGCACGGCGGCTACGGCTACATCCGCGAGTATCCGCTCGAGCGCCACGTGCGCGACACGCGGGTGCACCAGATCCTGGAAGGGACGAATGAAATCATGCGCCTGATCGTCGCGCGAGCGATCTTGAAAGACGGCGCCACGGAGACCTTACGATGACAAAAGTGTATACGAATTTGCTGCTGGAACGCCGTGGCCACACGGCCCTGGTGACCCTCGACAACCCGCCCGCCCACACGTGGACCCTGGCCAGCCTGCGCGCCCTGAAGGAGCTGGTGGCCGACCTGAATGCGGACCCGGACGTGTACGCTCTCGTGATCACGGGCGGCGGCGCCAAGTTCTTCTCGGCCGGCGCCGACCTGAACGTGTTTGCCGACGGCAACAAGGACACGGCCTTCGCCATGGCCGCCGCCTTTGGCGAAGCGTTCGAGGCGCTGTCCGCGTTTCGCGGCGTCAGCATCGCCGCCATCAATGGCTATGCCATGGGCGGCGGACTCGAATGCGCGCTCGCTTGCGACATCCGCATTGCCGAGGAACACGCGCAGATGGCCTTGCCGGAAGCGTCCGTCGGCTTGCTGCCGTGCGCGGGCGGCACGCAGCATTTGCCGTGGCTGGTGGGCGAAGGCTGGGCCAAGCGCATGATTTTATGTGGCGAGCGCGTCGATGCGGACAAGGCCCTGGCCATCGGCCTCGTCGAGGAAGTCGTACCAACCGGCAAGGCTGCCGCCACGGCGCTGGCGCTGGCCGCCAAGGTGGCGCGCCAGAGCCCCAGCAGCGTGACGGCGTGCAAGACCCTGATCCAGGGCGCGCGCAGCCATCCGCTCGTCGATTCCCTGCCCGATGAACGCACCTTGTTCCTGGGTTTGTTCGATACGCAAGACCAGAAAGAGGGCGTGCAGGCGTTCCTGGAAAAACGTGCCGCGGAGTGGAAGAATGGCTGAAAGCACCCTCATTGACACTGTAAAAATCGAGGAACGCGACTGTCCCGGCGGCATGAAGCTGGGCGTCATCACCCTCGACGCGCCGAAGTCCTTGCATGCATTGACCCTGGAGATGATACGCGCCATCGATGGCGCCCTCGTGCGCTGGGCCGGTGATGCGCAGATTGCCTGCGTGGTGCTGCAATCGTCGACCGACAAGGCCTTCTGTGCCGGTGGCGACGTGCGCAGCCTGCGCACGGCCGTCGCCGAGCAGCCGGACGTTGTGCCGAACCCGCAGGCGCTGGCCTTCTTTGCCGAGGAATACCGGCTCGACCACCGCATCCATACCTATGCGAAACCGCTGCTGGTGTGGGGCGGCGGCATCGTCATGGGCGGCGGCCTGGGCCTGATGGCCGGCGCCAGCCACCGCGTGGTCACGGAAAGCACGCGCATCGCCATGCCGGAAATCACCATCGGTCTGTTCCCCGACGTGGGCGGCAGCTGGTTCCTGGGCCGCATGCCGGGGCGCAGCGGCCTGTTCCTGGGCTTGACGGGCGCGCCGATGAACGCGGCCGACGCCCTGTTCGCGGGCCTGGGCGACTATTTCCTGCGCCAGGAAGAGCGCGCCATGGTGCTCGATGCGCTGGCGCTGGCGCAATGGCAAGCCAGCCCGGCGGCGAATCACCAGCAACTGAGCCGCTTGCTGCGCGGTTTCTCGGCGCCGTCATCCATGCTGCCCGTGTCCGAAGTGCGCGCCAACTTCGACGCCATCGCCGCCTTGACGCAAGCGCCCACCTTGCCCGAAGTGGTGGCCGCCATCGCCGCCTATGACGGCGATTCGGCCTGGCTGCAAAAGGCGGCCCACTCGCTGGAAAAGGGCGCGCCCAGCTCGGCCGCCCTCGTGTGGGCCATGCGTGTACGCACGCGCCACATGAGTCTGGCGCAAGTGTTCCAGCTGGAACTCATCGTTGCCGTGCAATGCTGCGCCCATGCCGACTTTTCGGAAGGCGTGCGCGCCTTGCTGATCGACAAGGACAACGCGCCGCAGTGGCAGCCGGCCAGCCTGGCCGAGGTCGGCGATGCGTATCTCAATGCCTATTTCACGGCGCCGTGGGATAGCCATCCCTTGCGCGATTTACATTAAAAGAACAACAGGAGACAGACACATGCAACATATCGCTTTTATCGGCCTGGGCAACATGGGCGCGCCGATGGCCCGCAACCTGGTGGCCGCCGGCTTCCACGTATCCGTGTTCGACCTGGCGCCGGCGGCAGTGGCGTCGCTGGTCGAGGCGGGCGCCACGGCGGCCGCCTCCGCCAGCGCGGCCGTGCAGACGGCTGACGCCGTCATCACCATGCTGCCTGCCAACAAGCACGTGCAGGAACTGTACCTGGCCGCAGGCGGCGTGCTCGATTCGGCCAAGCCGGGCGCCCTGTTCATCGATTGCAGCACCATTGCCGCCGACGTGGCGCGCCAGGTGGCGCAGGCGGCCAGCGAGCGCGGCTTTGCCATGATCGACGCGCCCGTCTCGGGCGGTACGGCGGGCGCGGCGGCCGGCACCCTGACCTTCATCGTCGGCGGCAGCGAAGCGGCCTTGCAGCAGGCGCGTCCCCTGCTGGAAAAGATGGGCAAGAACATCTTCCACGCGGGCGAGGCGGGCGCGGGCCAGGTAGCGAAGATTTGCAACAACATGCTGCTGGGCATTCTGATGGCGGGGACGGCCGAGGCGCTGAACCTGGGCGTGGCGCATGGCCTGGACCCGAAAGTGTTGTCCGACATCATGGCCAAGAGTTCGGGCCGCAACTGGACCCTGGAAGTGTACAACCCGTGGCCCGGCGTCATGGACGGCACGCCCGCGTCGCGCAATTACACGGGCGGCTTCGGTACGGCGCTGATGCTGAAGGACCTGGGCCTGGCGCAGCAGTCGGCCTTGTCTGCGAACGCGCCCACGCCCTTGGGCGGCCTGGTGCGCCAGTTGTACCAGATGCATGCGCAAGCCGGTTATGCGCAGCAGGATTTCTCCAGCATCGTGCAGATGCTGCAGCCGGGCTTGAATCAAGCCGCCTGAGGAATTTTTGGGCAAAAAAAAGCCCGCTGGTGAAAGCGGGCTAAATCCAATTCTTGGAAGAGTTGGAGGAGACAGATGCATTATGCTGCATCGCCACATATAACTCCAATTTATCTTTGGAATATCAACTATAAATTGCTGTGATATCTCTTCCCGGTAGCCGCGCAGCGGCTACCGCTCCCGCCGCTCAGCCTGGATTGCAGGCGATCTTCACTGCCGTTACATTCGCTTCGCCCATGGTGCCGCCGCCTGTGCCCGACTGTACGACGCACAGCAGACCCTTCGGCTGAACGGAGACGCTGACGCCATAGGTGTCGCCATAGGCGACTGAGCCGGCCATGGTAAAGGTCGTGGCGTCCTTGGCCACCGTTGTTGTTGTGCTACCGTTAATCAGCACCAGGCCGTCCACGGTCAGGCCGGAAATCGTGCCGCCCACGGTATAGCTGTTTTGCGAGCAAGTAACCGCGGCGCTGATATTGATGTAATGGCCAGCCGAGCCGGAACCACCGCTGATGCCGCAAGTCATGTGGGCCGGTTGTTGCTGGACGGTGATGTCGTACTGGGTGCCGTAGTCGATGCGCTTGGCAAAGGTGAACGACGTTTTTCCGGCAGGAATCGGCAGGGGCTCGCCGCCATTGGCGAGGATCAGTCCTTCATTGTTCAAGCCGGAGATCGTGCCGCCAACCTCATACGAGGCCTTGCCGCCGCAAGCGGCCAGTCCCAGGGTCAGCAGCAGCGCGGCGAGTGGGCGCAAGCAGGATAACTTCATGTATTTCTCCAAAAAATAAGTGACGGATCGCAAGGATTACTGCGGCGTGCAGTCAAGTGTGGCCGCGGTCGTGGCGGCAGAACCCATCGTGCCGACCGTATCGCTGCCGTCGGCACTCTTTGAACCCTGGAAGCGGCACTTCAGGCCCGTTGGCTGAGCCAGGATGGAAATACCGTATGCGGCGCCGTCATCAACGCTTTTGAATTCGTAGGTGGTGGCGCCAGTCAGCGGGCTGATGCCGTTGGAGCCCATTACCAGGCGCAAGCCATCGGCGCTCAAGCCCGTGATGGCGCCGCTCAGCGGATAGGAATTGGTCACGCAGCTCACGAAGGCCGTGGTCACGGTATAGCTCGATGCCTTGCCGGCGCCATTGGTAATCGTGCAGACGGCGCCCTTGGGCTGTTGCGCGATGGTGATATCGTAACGGTCATCGGTGCTGACCAGCTTGGTGAAAACAAAGGAAGTCTGGCCGGCGGAAACCGGCAAGTTTTCGCCATTATTCAGGAGAATCAGGCCATCTTTTGCCAGATTGGAGACTTGGCCACTCAGATACAGGTTGCCGCCGCTGCCGCCGCAAGCTGCCAGTGTGACGGCGCAAGCCGCCGCCAGCATCGAGCGCAGGTACAAATTTTTCATACATTCTCCAAGACGAATTAGGTTGGGTAGCGCAACGCGGACGCTGGCGCCGCATTGGAATGGCGCCTATTTTAGTCTATCTGGCAAGCTGGATGACCTTGCCTTGTATCACCCTGTAACAATTTTTCGCCGGGAAGCGCTGGCCCGGCCCCATTTCATGGGGGCGCAGCCATGCCGGCGGCGGCGATCGGTGCGACAATAGATGCAGGCTGCGCACTGTGGCGCGGCATCCACCGTGAGTCCCATGTCCCTTGCTCCTGTAAAACCTGCCGTGCCGCCCAAGGCCATCCTGTTCGACCTCGACGATACCTTGTGGCCCATCGCGCCCGTGATTGCCGCCGCCGAAACCCTGCTGCACGACTGGCTGGCCACGCATGCACCCAAGGTGGCGCAGCAGTTTTCCATCGAGCTGCTGCGCCAGCACCGTCTGGCCATGCTGAACGAACAACCGCATTTCCATGGCAACCTGATCGAGTTGCGCCGCGCGGGTCTGCTGGCCGCCTTCGAGGCTGCCGGCGAGGATGCCGCCCTGGTCGACGGGGCCATCCTGCAATTTTTGGCCGCGCGCCATCGCGTCCAGCCGTATGACGATGTCTTGCCCGGCCTGGCCTGGATGGGCCAGCGCATGCTGCTCGGCTCGATCTCGAATGGCAATGCGGACCTTGAAATTATCGGCCTGGCGCAGCATTTTAAGGTGTCGATTGCCGCCAGCGATTTCGGCGTGGCCAAGCCCGACGCCAGCATCTTCCTGGCCGCTTGCGCCGCGCTGGGCGTGGCGCCCCATGAGGCTGTGTATGTCGGCGACGATCTGTATTTCGATGTGACGGGAGCGCAAGGGGCGGGCATGCGTGCCGTGTGGATGAACCGCAAGGGCAGCGACGCCCACCTGGCCGCTGGCGTGCAGCCCGATGCCATCTGCGCCAACTTTGATGAATTGCTGTTGTGGCTGCAGGGGCAACTGGAAGATTGATCGCCGCCGGCCGGGCGAACGTGCATAATAGGCGCTGTTGCTGCACGTTCGGCCGCTTTCGTTGCCGCTTGCTTAACAAAATACTTGCCTAATTAAAAACCATGCAACTCGATACACGTGCCCAAACACTGCTGAAAGCCCTGGTCGAGCGATATATCGCCGACGGCCTGCCGGTCGGTTCGCGCGCCTTGTCGAAAATTTCCGGCCTCGACCTGTCGCCGGCCACGATCCGCAACATCATGGCGGATCTGGAAGAGCTCGGCTATGTGTCCAGTCCGCACACCTCGGCCGGACGCATCCCCACGCCGCGCGGCTACCGCATCTTTGTCGACACCTTGCTGACCGTCCGGCATCTGGACGAACACCTGGTGGAACCGCGCATGCGCCTGCAGACGCCGCAACCGCAAAAAACCATCGCCAACGCGGCGCAGATGCTGTCGTCGCTGTCGCAGTTTGCCGGCGTCGTGCTCAGTCCGCGCCGCGAATCCGTGTTCCAGCAAATTGAATTCCTGCGCCTGTCCGAAAAACGCATCCTGCTCGTCATCGTCGCTCCCGGCGGCGACGTGCAGAACCGTTTATTGCTGACGGAGGCCGACTATACTCCGGCGCAACTGGTGCAATCGGCCAATTACATCAACCAGAATTATGGCGGCCTGTCCTTCGACGCCGTGCGCCTGCGCCTGCAGGGGGAATTGCGCCAGTTGCGCGACGATATGGGCAGCCTGATGCAGGCTGCCGTGGAGGCGGGCAGCGAAGCGATGGCCGACCATAGCGATGACATGGTGATTTCCGGCGAGCGCAACTTGCTCAGCGTGAGCGATTTGTCATCGAATATGCATTCGCTGCGCCAGATGTTCGACATGTTCGAGCAAAAGACGGGCCTGATGCAGCTGCTCGACGTGTCGAGCAAGGCGACGGGCGTGCAGATTTTCATCGGCGGCGAATCGAACCTGGTGCCGATGGATGAGATGAGCGTGGTGACGGCGCCGTATGAAGTCAACGGCAAGATAGTGGGAACGCTGGGAGTGATCGGACCGACGCGCATGGCTTACGAGCGCGTCATCCCGATTGTCGATATCACGGCGAAATTGCTGTCCAGCGCACTTAGCCAGCATTGAGCGTGATGCCAACCGCCCCATGGGGGCGGCCGGCCTGGGTCAGGCGGTTTTGTGCGGGCAAGCCGTCTTGATGCAGTTGCCGTAGATGGCCAGCGCGTGTTCGGCGATCTTGAAGCCGCGCTCTTCGGCCACTTTTTGCTGGCGGATTTCGATGTCTTCGTCGAAGAATTCCTCGACCCGGCCACAGTCGAGGCACACCAGGTGGTCGTGGTGGGAACCTTCGTTGAGCTCGAAAATCGCCTTGCCGGTCTCAAAATGGTTGCGGTTGAGCAAGCCTGCCTGTTCGAATTGCGTCAGGACGCGGTAGACAGTTGCCAAACCGACATCCATATTGTCGGCCAGCAGAATCTTGTAGACGTCTTCCGCGGTCAGGTGGCGTACCGGGCTACTCTGGAAGATATCGAGTATCTTCAGCCGTGGCAGGGTGGCTTTCAGGCCGCTTGCCTTGAGATCACTAGGATTGTTACTCATGTTTGTTGCTCGTATGTGGGTCAGGTGCTTTATCATATAGCGTTTTGTCGGGGAGTGCCAAAATATGCATTTTCTGGCGGGCCGGTCACTCCTGGCGTTTTGTTCATCCAATTGAGGTCATTTATGCGCGTAACACCGGCTGTATTGCCATCTCTCTGGCACCGTATTTCATTTCGAGCACCAGTCGTGGCAGGCATGGTTTGTGTCGCGTTGGCCATGTCCGGCTGCGCCAGCCGTGGCATCCTGGGCGAAAAGCCGGCAGCCGCTCAAAAAGAAGGCAAGGAACTGGTGCCCGAGCAGGGCGCACAAACGACCACCATCACGCCGCTGCAAAAGTTCATGTGGTTTTTCTCGCCCTACCGTCCTGACATTCAACAAGGCAACTTTGTCTCCGAAGAGATGCTGGCCCAGTTGAAAGTGGGCATGACGCGCGACCAGGTACGTTTCGTCCTCGGCACTTCCTTGCTGACCGATATCTTCCATGCCGACCGCTGGGATTACCCATTCCGCCTGGCGCGGGGCAGTGGCGAAACCACCAGCAGCCGCGTGGTCGTGTACTTCGGCAAGGATGGCAAGGTGGAACGTTTCGAAGGCGGCAACTTGCCGACGGAAAAAGAATACATCGACCGCATCGCCGGCCCATCGCCGTTTGCCAAGGTCGCCAAGGCCGACGTGCCTGCCGCCGCCGTGCCGTCGCCCGTGGCGCCGAGCGCCGTGCCGGTGCCGGCCGATGCCGCGCCCGCCATTCCTGTGAGCAAGCCTGAAGTTGTGCCGGCGCCTGCCGCCGAACCTGCACCGGCACCCACTGCCGAACCCACCAAATAAGTTGCTGTAAGAGAATAAAATGACTGAACTGAAAATTGCCATCGCTGGCGCCAGCGGCCGCATGGGCCATATCCTGATCGAAGCGGTCAGCAATGCGCCGGACGCCGTGCTGGCCGGCGCGCTCGACCGTGCCGGTTCGCCATCGATCGGCCAGGATGCCGCCGCCTTCCTCGGCAAGCCGGCCGGCGTGCTGACGGAGTCCGACCTGGCGCAGGGCCTGGCGAACGCCGATTTCCTGATCGACTTCACGCGTCCCGAAGGCACCTTGCAGCACCTGGCGTATTGCGCCGAGCACGGCATCAAGATGATCATCGGCACCACCGGTTTCGATGAGGCGGGCAAGGCGGCGATTGCCGCCGCCGCCGAAAAGACGGCCATCATGTTCGCGCCGAACATGAGCGTGGGCGTGAACGTCACCATGAAATTGCTGGAGCTGGCGGCGAAAAGCCTGTCCGAAGGCTATGACATCGAAATCATCGAAGCGCATCACCGCTTCAAGGTCGATGCGCCGTCGGGCACCGCCCTGCAAATGGGAGAAGTGGTGGCCGGCGCCCTGGGCCGCGACTTGAAGGAATGCGCCGTGTACGGCCGCGAAGGCGTGACGGGCGAACGCGACCCGTCGACCATCGGCTTTGCCACCATCCGCGGCGGCGATATCGTCGGCGACCATACGGTGCTGTTTGCCGGCATCGGCGAGCGCATCGAGATCAGCCACAAGTCGAGCAGCCGCGTCACCTACGCCCACGGCGCCCTGCGCGCCGCGCGTTTCCTGGCCGACAAGCCGACCGGCCTGTACGACATGCAGGACGTGCTGTCGCTGAAGAACTGAGGAAGACCATGGCCACTGCCATCCTGAATGGAAAAGACATCACCGACGCGGCGAGCTTCCACGCGCAATGCGTGCAAGCCTTCGGCTTCCCCGCGTTTTACGGCAACAGCATGGACGCCTGGGTCGATTGCCTCAGCTATCTGCGCGACGATGAAAACATGACGCAGTTCCGCTTGAAGCCGAACGAAGTGCTCGACATCGTGGTGCAAGACGCCGCAAGCATGAAGGCGCAAGTGCCTGATTTATTGGAAGAAATCACGTTTTGTATCGCCGGCATCAACGAGCGCTATGAAGATTACGGTGAAAAGCCGGCGTTGAAGTTGACCCTGGAATAATTTCGGGGTCAGACCCGCCGGGTCTGACCCCAGCTTTTTACACCACCTTGCGTTCGCGCAAGCCGTCAATCTCCGCACGGTCCAACCCCAGCCACTGCTGCAGCACCTCCTGCGTATGCTGCCCCAGCAAGGGCGGCGGCAAACGGTATTGCACCGGCGAAGCTGACAGGCGCACGGGATTGGCCACCAGCGCCACCGTGCCCGCCGTCGGATGCGGCATTGTCACTTTCAAGCCGCGCGCCACCACTTGCGGGTCGGCAAAGACCTGGTCGATGCGGTTGACGGGGCCGCACGGCACGGCTTGTGCCTCGAAGGCGCTGATCCACTCGGCCGTCGTGCGCATGACCGTGGTCTGGCGCATCAGGGGGATCAGGATCGCACGGTGCGCCACGCGCTGCGGATTGGTCATGAAACGCTCGTCCTGCGCCCATTCCGGGTGGCCGGCGACGGCGCAGAAGCGCGAGAACTGCCCATCGTTGCCGATCGCCAGTATCATGTCGCCATCGGCCGTCGGGAAGTCTTGATAGGGCACGATGTTCGGATGCGCATTGCCCATGCGCTGGGGCACTTTGCCGCCGCACAGGTAATTGGCTGCCTGGTTGCCCAGCGCCGCCACTTGCACGTCCAGCAAGGCCAGGTCGATATGCTGGCCCAGGCCCGAACGCTCGCGCTCGCTGAGGGCCGCCTGCACGGCGATGGTGGCGTACAAACCCGTCAGGATGTCCGTCTGCGCCACGCCCACTTTTTGCGGCCCGGCGCCCGGCTGGCCGTCGGGCACGCCCGTGATGCTCATCAGGCCGCCCATGCCCTGGATCAAGAAGTCATAGCCGGCGCGCGCCGCGTACGGCCCGTCCTGGCCGAAGCCGGTAATCGAGCAATACACGAGGCGCGGGTTGAGCGCCAGCAAGCTGGCCGCATCGAGGCCGTATTGCTTCAAGCCGTCCAGCTTGAAGTTTTCCAGCAAGACATCCGCTTCGGCCGCCAGCTTGCGCACCAGCGCCTGGCCTTCAGGTGACGCCAGGTCGATGCACACGGAGCGCTTGTTGCGGTTGGCACACTGGAAATAGGCGGCCTCGGCCGTGTCGCGGCCGTCTTCATCCTTCAAGTAGGGCGGCCCCCAAGAGCGCGTGTCGTCGCCGCGGCCCGGCTGTTCAACCTTGACCACGTCGGCGCCCAGGTCGGCCAGCATTTGCCCGGCCCACGGGCCGGCCAGCACGCGCGACAGGTCCAGCACGCGCAAGCCGACCAAAGGCGCGGGCCGCAAGGTGGAAGCCGCGGTGTCCATCAGTTGAACGCGGCGATGCCGGTGATGGCGCGGCCGATGATCAGCGCGTGCACGTCGTGCGTGCCTTCGTAGGTGTTGACCACTTCCAGGTTGACCAGGTGGCGGATGACGCCGAACTCGTCGGAAATGCCGTTGCCGCCCATCATGTCGCGCGCCATGCGGGCGATGTCGAGCGCCTTGCCGCAGCTGTTGCGTTTCATGATGGAGGTGATTTCCACGGCGGGCGAGCCTTCATCCTTCATGCGGCCCAGGCGCAAACAGCCTTGCAAGCCCATGGTGATTTCCGTCAGCATGTCGGCCAGTTTCTTTTGCACCAACTGGTTCGCCGCCAGCGGACGGCCGAATTGCTGGCGGTCCATCGTGTACTGGCGTGCCTTCAGGTAGCAGTCTTCGGCCGCGCCCAGCGCACCCCAGGCGATGCCGTAGCGGGCGCTGTTCAGGCAAGTGAACGGACCCTTCAGGCCGCGCACATCGGGGAAGGCGTTTTCTTCCGGGCAAAATACTTCATCCATGACAATTTCGCCGGTGATGCTGGTGCGCAAGCCGACCTTGCCGTGGATTTCCGGCGCCGACAGGCCTTTCCAGCCTTTTTCCAGCACGAAGCCGCGGATCGCGCCTTCATCGTCCTTGGCCCAGACGACGAACACATCGGCGATGGGGCTGTTGGTGATCCACATCTTGGCGCCGGAGATACTGTAGCCGCCCGGCACCTTGCGCGCGCGCGTGACCATGCTGCCAGGGTCGGAGCCGTGGTTCGGTTCCGTCAAGCCGAAGCAGCCGATGTATTCGCCCGTCGCCAGTTTCGGCAGGTATTTCTGTTTCGTTTCTTCATTGCCGAAGGCATTGATCGGCACCATCACCAGCGACGATTGCACGCTCATCATCGAACGGTAGCCCGAATCGACGCGCTCGACTTCGCGCGCGGCCAGGCCGTAGCAGACATAGTTCAGGCCTGCGCCGCCGTATGCTTCGGGAATGGTCGTGCCCAGCAAGCCCAATTCTCCCATTTCGCGGAAGATGGCGGCGTCCGTGCGGCCATGGCGGAACGATTCGAGGACCCTTGGCACCAGGCTGCCCTGGCAATAGTCGCGTGCCGCTTCCAGCACGGCGCGTTCATCGCCCGTCAGTTGTTCTTCCAGCAGCAGGGGGGAATTCCAGTCGAATACGGTTTTGCTCATCACAGGCCTCGCAGGTGAGCGCCGGTGATCGGCGCAAGATTGAATAGGGCTCATGGTAGGTTTTTGCCTAGCCTTGCGCAAACGATTTATTTGCACCCAGACATGCGTGTGACGCATATCTTGCGGCATACTAGGGGTCTTTCACCGGCCGGATACCTCATGTCACGCAAAATCCCGATGCTGCAGGCGCTCAATTGTTTCGAGGCGGCCGCGCGCCACCAGAGCTACACGCACGCGGCGCGCGAACTGTCGCTGACGCAAAGCGCCGTGTCGCGGCAGATTTCGTCCTTGGAAAGCTTTCTTGGCGTCCAATTGTTCCAGCGCACGCGCCATGGCGTGCTGCTGACCAGCGCCGGCGCCGCGTATGCGCGGCAGATCGCGGCCCGCCTCGATGGCCTGGAGCGCGACACGCTCGACACCATGGCGCGCCAGGGCGGCGGCGGCGCCTTGCAGATCGCCTCTGTGCCCACGTTTGCCACGCGCTGGCTGATGCCACGGCTGTCGACACTGGCGGACTTGCACCCGGACATCGTCGTGCATATCGACGCGTATACAAAACCGTTCATGTTTGCCGATACGGAATACGACGGCGCCCTGTACGCGGGTACGCCCGAGCAACTGGCGCGCTGGCCCGGCACGCGCGCCACCTTGCTCATGCACGAAGAAATCGTCCCCGTCGCCAGCCCGCGCCTGCTGGCGGCGCGCAGCGACTGGCAGCCGCAGGACTTACTGGAATTGACCTTGTTGCAACAAAGTACGCGCCCGGGCGCCTGGCGCCAGTGGTTTGACGCCATGCAGGTCGAGGGAGAGGGGCGCGACGGAGCGCACTACGGCGCCCGCTATGAACTGTTTTCCATGCTGGCCATGGCGGCCGTGCAAGGGCAAGGCGTGGTCTTGCTTCCGCGCATGCTGGTCGAGGCGGAACTGGCGCGTGGCGAACTGCGCATCGCGTGCGAGCGCCCACTGCGCGGCCAGCGGGCGTATTACCTGATCACGCCCGAAACGGCGCATGAAAAGACGGCCTTGCAGCAATTCCGCCTGTGGCTGCAAGGCGAAGCGGCTTAAACGACCTTGGCCGTATCGAAATGCGGATTGTCGATCAGACCGATCTGGTTGCCGAACGGGTCGAGCAATTCCACCGTGCGGATGCCGTCACCCACGTCCGTGATCGGATGGTGCAAGGTGCCGCCCAGCGCGACGATGCGTTCGACTTCCTGTTCGATGCCGTCCACGCCCCAGTACGTCACGCTGCCCTGCGTGCCCGGCTCGCCACCGGGCATCAGCCCAAGCTCGAAGCCGCCGATGGCAAAGCCGACATAGAACGGCTGGTCGAAATACGGCGTCGTAGTAAACACTTGGCTGTACCAGGCCTTGGCCTGGTCCAGGTCGGGGACGGGATAGGTGACGGTGCGCAAGCCCTTGATCATGTTTTGCTCCTGGTGAATGAAGAATAACGCCATCATGCCACCGGCGCGCGCCGCGCGATTGGAAAAATGGAAGGTGCTCAGGTGCTCACGCGCGCCGGCCCGTCAGCCACGCCTCGGGCGAGCTGCGGGCGAAATCCTGGAAGTCGTGGATCAGGTGCGACTGGTCGAAATAGCCGTATTGCAAAGCCACGTGCGCCCAGTCCGCTTGTTGCGCCAGGCGTTTCAGTCCCTGGCTGGCGGCCCGGAAACGGCAGATGCGGGCAAACAGCTTCGGGCTGATGCCCACTTGCTGGCGAAATTGCTGCGCCAGGTGCTGGCGCGACACGCCCAGTTGCCGCGCCAGGCCCTCCACGCGCAGCATGCCCTGCGCGCCTTCGATGGCGGCAATGGCGTGCTGGGCGACGCCTGCAGGGCGCGGCGGAGGTCCCTGGCGCAGGCGCAGCAGCAGATAATCCTGCAAGATGGCAATGCGTTGCAGATTGGATAGGGCGTCGCTCCACAGCGCGTCGCCCAGGCGCGCCGCCAGTTCACGTCCCCATAGCTGTTGCAGGTCGCTGCGTCCATCGTTGAGCTCGCACAACGGCAGCTGGAAGAAGCGGGCCGCCGCGCCCGGCTTGAAGCGGGCCGCCACCGTCTGCACGAGGCCCTGGCTGACGACGGCGATCGGCGCCGTCATCATGCCGACGGCAAAGCTGGCGTCCTGCTGGTCCTGGCACAGGATGTCAATGCAATTGTCCGGCAAGACCTGGTGCGTCAGGGGCGTGGCGCCCGTCTGCACGCGGCACGTCCAGACGCAGTCCAGCCACGGCCGCAGGGCGGGGATGGGCGGATATTCCTGGTAGACGATCATGGTCGGCGTTGATGCAAAGAACAAGATTGTGGCATACGACACGGCATAATTGCGCGCCGGCCAAAATATGCGACACCGGGCCGCCGGCGCGCCATGCTATCGGGCGGCGACAACCAGTATAATGCTCGGTTCATATCCACTATTGGCCGGGCCACGCTGGTCGCACATCCATTATGCAAGATAAATATAGTCCCGCCGACGTCGAACAAGCCGCCCAATCGCACTGGAAGGCGATCGACGCCTATAAAGCCGTCGAACACGACCCGCGTTTCCCAAAAGGCAAGTATTTTGCCTGCTCGATGCTGCCTTACCCTTCGGGCAAGCTGCACATGGGTCACGTACGCAACTATACGATCAATGACGTGATGTACCGCTACCTGCGCATGAATGGCTACAACGTGCTCATGCCGATGGGCTGGGATGCGTTCGGCATGCCGGCGGAAAACGCGGCCATGGCCAACAACGTGCCGCCCGCGCAATGGACGTATTCGAACATCGCCCACATGAAGCAGCAGATGGAATCGATGGGCCTGGCCATCGACTGGTCGCGCGAAATGACCGCCTGCAAGCCCGAATACTACAAGTGGAACCAGTGGATGTTCCTCAAGATGCTGGAAAAAGGCATCATCTACAAGAAGACCGGTACCGTGAACTGGGACCCGATCGACCAGACCGTGCTGGCCAACGAACAAGTCGTCGACGGCCGCGGCTGGCGTTCGGGCGCGCTGATCGAAAAGCGCGAAATCCCCATGTATTACGCGCGCATCACCGATTACGCGGAAGAATTGCTGGCCTATGTGGACGACAAGCTGCCGGGCTGGCCCGAGCGCGTGCGCATCATGCAGACCAACTGGATCGGCAAGTCGACGGGCGTGCGCTTCGCCTTCCCGCATGACATCAAGGACGCGGATGGTGCCCTGATCGGCGACGGCAAGCTGTATGTGTTCACCACCCGCCCGGACACCGTCATGGGCGTGACCTTCTGCGCCGTGGCCGCCGAACACCCGCTGGCCATCCACGCGGCGCAAAGCAATCCCGCGCTGGCCGCCTTCAACGCCGAGTGCAAGCTCGGTTCCGTCATTGAGGCGGACATGGCAACGATGGAGAAGAAGGGTATGCCGACCGGCCTGTTCGTCACCCATCCATTGACGGGCGCGCAGGTGGAAGTGTGGGTCGGCAACTACGTGCTGATCACCTACGGCGACGGCGCCGTGATGGGCGTGCCGGCACACGACGAGCGCGATTTCGGCTTCGCCAAGAAATACAATCTGCCGATCAAGCAAGTGATCGAGGTCAAGGGCCAGGAGTTCTCGACGGACGCGTGGCAGGAATGGTATGGCAGCAAGGATGGCGTTTGCATCGCTTCCGGCAAATACGACGGCCTGCATTTCGCCTCCGCCGTCGACGCGGTGGCCGCCGACCTGGCGGAGCTGGGTCTGGGCGAGAAGAAAACCACGTTCC
Source organism: Janthinobacterium sp. JC611 (assembly GCF_018682595.1). Taxonomy (NCBI): domain Bacteria; kingdom Pseudomonadati; phylum Pseudomonadota; class Betaproteobacteria; order Burkholderiales; family Oxalobacteraceae; genus Janthinobacterium; species Janthinobacterium sp. JC611. Next base: position 334,064 of record NZ_JAFLJN010000001.1, on the reverse strand, counting down.
GCCTGCGCGACTGGGGCATTTCGCGCCAGCGCTACTGGGGCACGCCGATCCCGATGATCCATTGCGCCGACTGCGGCGTGGTGCCGGTGCCGGAAAAAGACTTGCCGGTGGTGCTGCCGGAAGACTGCGTGCCGGACGGCACGGGCAATCCGCTGAACAAATACGAAGCCTTCCTGCAGTGCGACTGCCCGCAGTGCGGCAAGCCGGCACGCCGCGAGACGGACACCATGGATACCTTCGTCGATTCGTCGTGGTACTACATGCGCTATACCTCGCCAGGCTCGAACGACGCCATGGTCGACGCGCGCAACGATTACTGGATGCCGATGGACCAGTACATCGGCGGCATCGAACACGCCGTCATGCACTTGCTGTACGCGCGCTTCTGGACCAAGATCATGCGCGACTTCGGCCTGGTCAAGTTCGACGAGCCGTTCGTCAACCTGCTGACGCAAGGCATGGTGCTCAACGAAACCTATTATCGCAAGGACGCGGCGGGCAAGACCACGTGGTTCAACCCGGACGACGTGCGCCTGTCGCTCGATGACAAGGGCCGCCCGCAGTCCGCCATCCTGGTGGCCGACGGCCAGCCGGTGGAAATCGGCGGCACGGAAAAAATGTCGAAGTCGAAGAACAACGGCATCGATCCGCAAGCGCAGATCGAGCAGTATGGCGCCGATACGGCGCGCCTGTTTACCATGTTCGCCTCGCCGCCGGAACAGACGCTGGAATGGTCGGGCAGCGGCGTCGAAGGCGCGAACCGTTTCCTGCGCCGCGTATGGAATTTCGGCTACGCCCAGTCGGCCACGATCCAGGCCGCGCTGGCTGGCGGCGCCGCACCGGCCACGGGCGACGCGCAGAAAAACCTGCGCCGCGAATTGCACAAGCTGCTGCAGCAAGCCGATTACGACTTGAAGCGCATCCAGTACAACACCGTCGTGTCGGCCTGCATGAAGATGCTCAACACCCTGGAATCTGCCAAGCTGGACGATAGCGCGCAGTCGAAGGCCCTGATCGCCGAAGGCTTCTCCATCTTCCTGCGCCTGCTCAACCCCGTCGCGCCGCACATCACCCACGTGCTGTGGCAGGAACTGGGCTACGCTGGCGTGCACGGCGACCTGCTCAACGCCGCCTGGCCGCAAGTCGACCCGGCCGCATTGGAGCAGTCCGAGATCGAGATGATGATCCAGGTGAACGGCAAGCTGCGCGGCTCGATCACGGTGGCCAAGGATGCGGACAAGGCCAGCATCGAAGCGGCCGCGCTGGCGTGCGAAAGTGTGCGGAAGTACGTCGAGACCACGCCGAAGAAAATCATCGTCGTGCCAGGCAAGTTAATCAGCATCGTGGTGTAATCATGACGACTTCCTCTCAAGTATCGCTGTTGGGCCGCCGCGCCGCGCTGGCGCTGGGCCTGACTGTTTTGCTGTCGGCCTGCGGCTTTCATTTGCGCGGTTCGAACGGCAGTTTCATGCTGCCGTTCGCGACGATGTACATCGACTTGCCCGACACGTCGCCGCTGGCGATTGGCCTGAAGCGCTATATCCGCGCCATTGGCGGCACGGAGGTGGTGGGCACCAAGGATGGCGCCGACGCCGTCCTTGAAGTGCTCAGCGACCCGGAGAGGAATCGTACCAAGACCATTTTGTCGCTGAATCCCAGTGGCCGCGTACAAGAGTACCAGCTCGGCTACTCGATCAATTTCCGCGTGGTGGACAAGGCCGGCAACCAGTTGCTGGCGCCGACGACCATCAGCCTGGTGCGTCCGATCACCTTCGACGAATCGCAGGTACTGGCCAAGGAAACCGAGGAAGCGGCGCTGTACCGCGACATGCGCAACGACCTGGTGCAGCAGATCATGCGCCGCCTGGCCGCCATCAAGCCGGTGCTGCCGGCCATGTCGGTGGCGCCAGTGGCGCCCGTGACGCCGGTCGCGCCGGCCGCCCCGCAGCAGTAACGGGGACGTCATGCAATTGCGGATAGACGCGCTCGATGGGCATGTGGCCAAGCCGCTGGCGCAGCTGTATGTGATCACCAGCGACGAGCACCTGCTGGCGCTGGAAGCGGCCGACAAGATTCGCCGCGCGGCGCGCGCGCAGGGTTACTCCGAGCGCGACGTGCTGACGGTGGAGCGCAGCTTCAAGTGGGGCGAACTGCTGGCGGCGAACCAGGAGCTGTCGCTGTTCGGGGACAAGAAAATGATCGAGCTGCGCATCCCCACCGGCAAGCCGGGCAAGGATGGCGGCGCGGCGCTGCAAAGCTATGCGAAAAACCTCAGTCCCGACAACCTGACCCTGATCACCTTGCCGAAGCTGGATTGGGCCACGCAGAAGGCGGCCTGGGTCGCCAGCCTGCAGCAGGCGGCCGTGTATATCGAGATCCCGAATGTTGAGCGGGCGCAGTTGCCGGCCTGGATAGGCCAGCGCCTGGCCGCGCAGGGGCAAAGCGCCGAACGGGCCAGCATCGACTTCATCGCCGAACGGGTGGAGGGCAATTTGCTGGCGGCGCACCAGGAAATCCAGAAACTGGGCTTGCTGCACGCCGCGGGCAAGCTGACGTATGAACAAGTGCAGGACGCGGTGCTGAACGTGGCCCGCTACGATGTCTTCAAGCTGTCCGAAGCCATGCTGGCCGGCGACCCGGCGCGCCTGGTGCGCATGCTCGAGGGCTTGAAGGGTGAGGGCGAGGCGCTGCCGCTGGTCTTGTGGGCCGTCTCCGAAGAAATCCGCACGCTGTTAAAATTGAAGGCCGGCATGGCGCAGGGGCGTCCATTGGGTGCGCTGCTGAAGGAATACCGCATCTGGGGTCCGCGCGAGCGGATGATGGAGCCGGCCCTGCGGCGCATTTCGCTACCCGTGCTGGAAGCGGCGCTGCAGCAGGCGGCGCAGGTGGACAAGATGATCAAGGGCTTGCGCGCCAAGGGCTACGCGGGCGATGCCTGGGATGCCATGCTGCAGCTGGGCCTGAAGATCGCCCGAGGCTAGTTTTTTACTATATGGATACGAGCATGGACATCACAGAATATATGCAGGACGTGGGCGCGCGCGCGCGCGTCGCCTCGCGCGCCATGGCGCGTGCCGACAGCGCCACGCGCAACCGCGCCTTGAGCCTGATCGCCGCCGCCATCGTGCGCGATGCCGACCTGCTGCGCGCCGCCAACCAGCGTGACCTCGACGCCGCGGCGGCCGCCGGCCTGGCGCCGGCCATGCTCGACCGCCTGACCCTGTCCGACGCCGCCATCGCCACCATGGTCGAAGGACTGACGCAGATCGTCGCGCTGGCCGACCCGATCGGCGAGATCTCGAACATGAAGTTCCGTCCGACGGGCATCCAGGTGGGCCAGATGCGCGTGCCGCTGGGCGTCATCGGCATCATCTATGAGGCGCGTCCGAACGTGACGGTGGACGCGGCCGGCCTGTGCATCAAGAGCGGCAACGCGACGATCTTGCGCGGCGGTTCGGAAGCGATCCATTGCAACCGCGCGCTGGCCAGGCTGGTACAGGAAGGGCTGGCCGGCGCCGGCCTGCCGGCCGATGCCGTGCAAGTCATCGACACCACCGACCGCGCCGCCGTCGGCGCCCTGATCACCATGCCGCAGTACGTGGACGTCATCGTGCCGCGCGGCGGCAAGGGCCTGATCGCGCGCCTGATGGCCGAGGCCACCGTGCCGATGATCAAGCACCTCGACGGCATCTGCCACGTCTACATCGACGCCAAGGCCGATATCAAAAAGGCGATCGATATCGGCTTCAACGCGAAGTGCCACCGCTACGGCACCTGCAACACCATGGAAACCCTGCTGGTGTCGCGCGCCGTCGCCGCCACCGTGCTGCCGCAGCTGGCCGAACTGTATTTGACCAGGCAGGTGGAACTGCGCGCCGATCCGGAAAGCCATGCGATCCTGGCCGCCGCCGCTTATCCGCACCTGGTGCCCGCCACCGAGGAAGACTGGTCCACCGAATACCTGGCGGCCATCCTGTCGGTGAAGGTGGTCGACGGCATCGACGAAGCGATGGACCACATCAACCGGTATTCATCGAAGCACACGGAGTCCATCATCACGGAAGACTACAGCGATGCGCTGCGCTTCCTGCGCGAAGTCGATTCCGCCTCGGTGATGGTGAACGCCTCGACGCGCTTCGCCGACGGCTTCGAATATGGCCTGGGCGCCGAGATCGGCATCTCGAACGACAAGCTGCATGCGCGCGGCCCGGTGGGACTGGAAGGCCTGACCTCGCTCAAGTACGTGGTCTTCGGCCACGGCGAAGTACGCAAATAGTCTCTTTCGCGGGCGGCCCACAAGGCGGCCCGCGCTCTCCTTTTTCGATACCTCTGACACTGGGAATCCCATGCTCTTTCTCTGGACCAAAGCCTTCCACATCATCTTCGTCATGTCCTGGTTTGCCGGCCTGTTTTATTTGCCGCGCATTTTCGTGAACCTGGCGATGGAGACGGAAACGGTGGCCACCGAGCGCCTGCTGCTGATGGCGCGCAAGCTGTACCGCTTCATGTCGCTGCTGGCGCTGCCGGCCATGGTGCTGGGCCTGGCGTTGATGTGGATGCTGTATGGCGGTGGCGAAGGCCGCATGAAGATGCCGGGCTGGATGCACGCCAAGCTGACGTTCGTGGTGCTGCTGCTCGGCTACCACCACGCCTGCGGTTCCATCCTGCGCAAGTTTGAAAAAGGTCTCAACAAGCGCAGCCACACCTGGTTCCGCTGGTTTAATGAAGTGCCGGTGGTGATGCTGCTGGCCGTCGTCGTGCTGGTCGTGGTCAAGCCTTTCTAAGGGAGTCGAGATGAGTGCAAGCCAGAGCAAAGTCGTGCAGTATTTCTTCGCGCCCCATTCGCCATGGACCTACCTGGGCCACGCGCGCCTGATGGCCATCGCCGCGAAAACGGGCGCGCAGATCGACGTGCGGCCCTTCGACCTGGGCAAGGTCTTCAGCGTCTCGGGCGGCCTGCCGCTGGCCAAGCGCGCGCCGCAGCGCCAGGCTTACCGCCTGGCCGAACTGGCGCGCTGGTCGGCCTTCCTGCAAGTGCCACTGAATCTGCAGCCGAAGTTTTTTCCCGTGTCGCCGGAAGCGGCGGCCAAGCTGATCATCGCCACGCGCCTGGCGCATGGCGTGGAAGCGTCGCTGAACCTGGCCCACGCCATCATGCGCGGGCTGTGGGCGGAAGAGCGCAATATCGGCGACGAAGAAACCCTGGTGCAGATCGCGCTTGACGCGGGCTTCGAGGGCCGCCAGTTGCTGAAAACGTCGGAAACGGCCAGCGTGCAGGCGGAATATGACGCCAACACGGAAGCGGCCACCGCCGCTTCCGTCTTCGGCTCGCCGTGGTACATCGTCGATGGCGAAGGATACTGGGGCCAGGACCGCCTCGATTTTGTCGAGCGCGCGCTGGAGAAATCGTAAGAAAGCAGGATGTAGGTCGGATTAGCGCCCCGCGCGTAATCCGACAGGCTCAGTCAGCGGCGCATGTCGGCTGGCAGTGAAGTAAGTCAGCATTAGTTTTAGCAGAGTAGTTTTTTTAATGCAGTAAAAGTAACGACACCCGCAGGCACCGTCGCGAGCGGATCGCCGCTTGTCCGAGAAGCGCGGCCGTACGAAGGTACGGCGAGCATCGCCGGGCGAGCGCCGTACCGCGCAGCAGGTGCCTGCGGGTGTTCACTACAACGGATAAAGGGTACACCACCATGGCTTCATATTTTTGCCCATGCCCACGCGGCATGGAAGCGGCGCTGGCCGAGGAACTGGGCGAGATCGCCCAGGATAGTTCGACCATGAAGGTCCATAACCAGGTACCGGGCGGCGTACACTGCTCGGGCGACCTGCTGGACGCTTACCGCATCAACCTGCATTCGCGCATCGCTTCGCGCGTGCTGATGCGCATGGCCCATTCCGGCTACAAGACGGAAAACGATATCTATGACCTGACCCTGGCGCAAGCCTGGGAAGACTGGTTCGGCGTGCACCACACGATCCGCGTCGACGTCACGGCCGTGAAGTCGCCGCTGCGCAGCCTGGAATTCACGACACTGAAAATCAAGGATGCGATCTGCGACCGCTTCCGCGACCAGTTCAACGAGCGCCCATCGGTCAACACCAAGACGCCGGACATGCGCATCGTCGGTTTCCTCGACGCGCACACCTTCACCGTCTACCTCGACACCTCGGGCGAAGCCTTGTTCAAGCGCGGCTGGCGCGAAGAGACGGGCGACGCGCCGCTGCGCGAAAACCTGGCCGCCGGCCTGCTGCGCGTGTCGGGCTGGAAGCCTGGCATGGTGCTGTTCGACCCGATGTGCGGTTCCGGCACCATCCTGGCCGAAGCGGCGCAGATGCTGCAGGGGATTCCGCCGGGCGCCTCGCGCCAGTTCGCGTTTGAAAACTTCCACGACTTCGATCCGGCGCCGTGGAATGCCATGAAGAACGCCATCAAGGTCAATCCGCTGCCGGCCGAACCGACCATTTTCGGCAGCGACATTTCGGGCGACATGGTCGCCATGACGCGCCACAACCTGCGCTGCGCCGGCGTGCGTTTCGAGGTGCCCTTGAAACAGATCGAGGCGCAGGAAGTCAAGCCGCCAAGCGAGGTGCCGGGCATCATGCTGACCAACCCGCCGTACGGCGAGCGTATCGGCGTGCGCGGCGACAGCACCATCCCGGAAGATGAACTGTCGACCTCTTTCTATTCGGCCATGGGCACGACCCTGAAGCAGCGCTTCGCCGGCTGGACCGTGTTCCTGTTCACGGCCGACCTGGGCCTGCCCAAGCTGCTGCGTTTGAAAGAAGCGCGCAAGACGCCATTCTTCAACGGCGCGCTGGAATGCCGTTTGTTCCGCTTCGATATGGTGGCGGGATACAACCGTAGAGAAGAAGCCAAACCAAAAAACATCTGATTAAACCTACTGCGCGTTGCCACTTGCGGCTTGCGATGCTCACCGTACTTTCGTACGGTTGCGCTTCTCGGCCACAATTGGCGGCCGCTCGCTACGGTTTTCTCAGATGTTTTACGCGCTAAAAAATGCTGTATCACGCGCGCGGACTCATGCCGGTCCGCGCGCCACCTTGGACCCACCATGTTTCCCACCCCTCCGGCCGATGTGCCGCCCGACCCGGTCACGCCCGTTCCGCCTCCCACCCCGAGCCACATGGCGCCGCTGAGCCGCGGTGCGCTGGCCATGATGCTGGCCGGGCTGTCGATGCTGGGACCCCTGTCGATCGACACCTACCTGCCCGCGTTTGGCGCGATCCAGGGTTCGCTGCAGGCGTCGCCGCTGGAAGTGCAGCAGTCGCTGACGTTCTACATGCTGGCCTTTGCCGGCATGGTGCTGTGGCATGGCGCGATCTCGGATACCTTCGGCCGGCGCAACGTCATCCTCGTGTCACTGCTGATGTTTGCCATCGGCTCGCTCGGCTGCGCTTCGGCGCACACGGTGCACTATCTGTGGTTCTTCCGCATCATGCAGGGCGTCTCGGCCGGCGCCGGCGTGGTGATCAGCCGCGCCATCATCCGCGACCTGTATGCCGATGCGGCGGCGGCGCGGCTGCTGTCGCTGGTGACGATGATCTTTTCCATCGCCCCGGCCGTGGCGCCGATCCTCGGCGGCTGGATCGTCATCTGGTTCGACTGGCGCTCGATCTTCCTCTTCCTCGCCTTTTACACGGTGGTGCTGCTGGCGTTTTGCTACTGGCGCCTGCCCGAAACCCTGCCGATGGAAAAGCGCCAGCCGTTCAATCCCCGCTTCCTGGCGTCGAGCTATGGCCAGATCCTGCGCTCGCCCCTGTTCCACATCAAGGCCGGCATCGTCGCCCTCAATTTCGCGGGCCTGTTCCTGTTCATCACGGCCGCGCCGGAAATGCTGCCCAAGCAGCTGGGCCTGGGGCCATCGCAATTCGGCTGGCTGTTCATTCCCTGCGTGAGCGGCATCTTCATGGGCGCCGCGGCGGCCAACCGCATCGCCGGCAAGGTCACGTTCGCGCGCCAGATCGGCATCGGCTTTGCCTTCCTGCTGTGCGCCGCCAGCGTCAATGTCGTGTACCACCTGTTCCTGCCGCCCTCGCTGCCCTGGTCGGTGCTGCCCCTGTTCTTCTACACCTTCGGCATGTCGCTGGTGGGGCCGGGCGCGACCCTGCTGGCGCTCGATCTGTTCCCGCATATTCGCGGCACGGTGGCTTCATGCCAGTCGTTTGCCAGCACCTTGCTGGGCGCCGTGGTGGCCGGCGTGATCTCGCCGCTGCTGTCCGGTTCCGTGCTGTGGCTGGCCTCGGGCCAGCTGGCGTTTACGGGCCTGGCGCTGGCCATGTGGCTGATGTCGCGGCGCTTCCGCCACCGTTTGCTGGGTTCCTTCAAGGCATAAGTTTCCATCGCAGAACGCTGGATTTATTTCAACTTAATTTTCTATATTGCAAGTAATATCCGGCGCTTATGATAAGATGACTTTTTCCCGGCATCCTCTCAGGCGATTTTTTTTTTGGGTTACAGGAGTGGAGGATTCCTCTGAACGTGGCCGCGCTTCGCTGCTGAGCGCTCATCCTTTTTGAACCGGCACTGCCTGATACGATGCATCAATCTGATCAAGATATTCGCAATCGCCTGCTGATTGCCCGCCTGCCGGCCATGCCGCAGATCCTCATCAAGCTGATCGCCCACCTGCAGGCCGACGATGCCGGCATGCCGGAGCTGGCCGCCCTGATCGCCAAGGATGCCGGCATGACCAGCAAGATCCTCGGCGTGGCCAACAGCTCGGCCTACCATCGCCAGGGCAAGGTCGTCAGCCTGGAGCAGTCGCTCGTGTCGCTGGGCACGGACATGATCAAGACCCTGGTCATCAGCGAATCCGTGTTCCAGACCTTCAACAGCTTTCCCCATTCCGGCAGCACGGATTTGCGCGCCTTCTGGAAAAGCTCGCTGTCCGCCGCCGTCATGGCGCGCGCGCTGGCCAAGGCCATGGCGTATCCGCACGTCGAGGAAGCGTATCTGGCGGGCTTGCTGCACAACGTGGGCCGCCTGGCCTTGCTGGCCACGGCGCCGAAGGAATACGCGTTCAATTTCACGGCGCGCGACGATGCCGCCCTGTGCGCGGTGGAGCAGCGCACCTTGCAGATCACGCATGCCGAAGCGGGCGCCTGGCTGATCGAGCGCTGGCATCTCGATTCCTTCCTGGCCGACAGCGTGCTGTATCACCATGAACCGCTGGCTCGCCTGGAAGCGAGCCATCCCCTGATTCGCATCGTGCGCCTGGCGCACCTGCTGTGCTGCCACGCCGACGATGCGGACGAGGCCGAGTCCATCGCGCAGGCGGCAAGCCTGTGCGCGCTGGACGTTGAAGTACTGCAAGACCTGGCCGGCAGCGTGGCGCGCCAGGTGGCGCAGGCCGCGCAGCACCTGGGCATCGACCTGGCCGGCGTGGACGATGTCGCCACGCCGCCCGCATATGCGCCGCCAGCCGTCGATCCGGTGCAGCAGCGCCTGTCCGACGAAGTGCGCAACATGGTACTGGTGTCCGAAGTGGGGCAGACCTTCGCCCGGCAGCAGGACGAGAGCAGCCTGCTCGAAGCCATCACGCGCTCGGCGCGCATCCTGTTCGATTTCGACACCGCCGTCATCCTGCTGCAAAACCCCACCGGCCATGCATTGGTCGGCGTGGCGGCGGGAGAACATCAGCAGCGCCTGGCCGGCTTCTCTATCCCGCTGGCCAAGGGCGGCCCGCTGGCCGCCTCGGCGCTGGAGTGCCGGCTGGCGTGCCTGAAACGCGACATGCCGGCGCTGGGCATCGTCGAGGAACAGCTGTTCCGCATTCTCGGCACGGACAGCCTGGTCTGCGTGCCTTTGGCGTCGGGCCAGCGCAGCCTGGGCGTGTTGATCGGCGGCGTGGCGGCGTGGCAGATTCCCGCTTGCCAGAAGCGCGAGGGTTTCCTGCGCGCCTATGCCAACCAGGCCGCCACGGCGCTGGAAGCGGCCATCAGCGCGCGTGGCCTGGCACGGCGCCAGCTCGATCACGTGGCCGAGGAATACCGCGCCGCATCGCGCCGCGTCGTGCATGAAGTGAATAACCCGCTGTCCATCATCAAGAACTACCTGAGCGTGCTCGATCACAAGCTGGAGAAACAGGAGGCGGTCACGGGCGAGATGGCTATCCTGAACGAGGAAATCGACCGTGTCGGCCAGTTGATCGGCGGCCTGGCCGATCTGCAGCCGGTGGCGGCCAGTGGCGTGACCGATTGCGCGCGCGTGGTCGACGATGTGCTGCGCCTGTTCCGCGCCACCGATTTCCTGCCGCCGAAGGTCGAGGTGCTCACGCGCATGCAGGACGCGCCATGCGAGGTGGAGGCCGATGCCGACATGCTCAAGCAAATCCTGCTCAACCTGCTGAAGAACGCCGTCGAAGCCTTGCCCGATGGCGGGCGCATCGAAGTGGCGAACCGTGGCCACGTCAACCGCGACCGTCGCCTGTATCTGGAACTGTGTGTCAGCGACAATGGCGCCGGCCTGGCGCCCGAAGTGCTGGCCAATCTGTTTTCCCCTGTGCGCAGCAGCAAGGAAGGGGCGCATCATGGCCTGGGCCTGTCCATCGTGCATGACCTGGTCACCCGCCTGCATGGCGTGATCGGCTGCCGCAGCGGCAAGTCCGGTACCGCGTTTGAAATTCTGCTGCCCGTTCCCGTGCCGGCGAGCGCTGCGGCCGCGCTGCCCGCGCCCGGCAATACCGCCTTGTCTTCGCAACGTCCATGAATTCCTCCGCCATTCCATTCGACCTGGAAAACAGCCCGCGCATCCTGCTGGTCGACGACGAGCCCCGCCTGCTCGCTTCCCTCCACGAATTGCTGAAGGACCGCGGCTACCAGCTGTACACGGCCACCTGCGGCAGCGAGGCGCTGGCGCAGTTGTCGAAGCTGCGCTTCGACCTGATCCTGCTGGACTTGCGCCTGCCCGACATGAGCGGCCATGAAATCATGGACCACATCAACCGGCGCGGCATCGAGGGCGACGTGATCGTCATGAGCGGCGACGTCGGCATCGAGGCGGCCATCGGCGCCTTGAAACGGGGCGCCTACGATTATCTGCGCAAGCCGTACAGCCGCGAGGAGCTGCTCAAGACGGTGGAGAACGCGCTGCAGAAGCGCAAGCTGGCGCTGGAAAACGAGCGCATCGCGCTGCAGCTGGAAAATTCGGAAAAGATGTACCGCTACCTGGTCGACAGCTCGCCCGACATCATCTATACGCTGAACCACGAAGGCCGCATCACCTTCATCAACGACCGCGTGCACCAGTTGCTGGGTTTTAGCCGCGAGGAACTGATCGGCAGCCATTATTCCATCCTCGTGCACGATGAGGACCAGGAGCGCGCGCGCTATGCCTTCAATGAGCGCCGCGTTGACGAGCGCGCCTCGCGCAATGTGGAGCTGCGCCTGAAGTGCCACAGCGGCAGCGGCAGCGACCGCACCTTCAACAACACGCTGATGACGATTCCGCTCAACTCGATCGGCGTGCACAGCGACGATCACGAAACGAAGAAGCAGGAATACTTCGGCACCTACGGCGTGGCGCGCGACATCACCGACCGCAAGCGCGCCGAAGAAGTCATCTCTTACCAGGCCTACCACGACATCCTGACGGACCTGCCGAACCGCATGCTGTTCAAGGACCGCCTGGGGCTGGCCGTGATCCAGGCGCGGCGCAAGCTGACGGAACTGGCGGTGATGTTCATCGACCTCGATCGTTTCAAGCTGGTCAACGATACCCTAGGCCACGTCAAGGGGGACGAGTTGCTGCAGCAGGTGGCGCTGCGCCTGAAGGATTGCCTGCGCCGCGGCGATACCCTGGCGCGCCAGGGCGGCGATGAGTTCACCATCGTGCTGCCGGAACTGCGCGACCGCCAGGATGCGCGCCTGATTGCCGACAAATTCCTCGAGTGCCTGCACCAGCCCTTCGACCTCGATGGCAACCAGGTGCATATTTCGGCCTCCATCGGCATCGCCATCTATCCGGGCGACGGCGAGACCATCGACGAGCTGCTGCGCCACGCCGACATCGCCATGTACCAGGTCAAGGCGCTGGGCAAGAACGGCCACAGTTTTTATCACGAGTCCATGCTCGATGTGTCGCACCAGAAGATCGCGCTCGAACAGAGCCTGCGCAAGGCGCTGGAATTGAACCAGCTGGAGATGTATTACCAGCCGCAGGTGGACGTGATGACGGGCCGCATCGTCGGCGCCGAAGGTTTGATGCGCTGGAACCACCCGCAGCGGGGCTTGCTGACGGCCGGTGAATTTTTGCCGTTCGCCGAGGAAAACGGCCTGATGCTGCCGATCTCGGACTGGATGCTGGGCGCCCTGTGCCGCGACCTGCTGCAGTGGAACGCGGCCGGCGGCGAAGCCGTGCGCCTGTCGCTCAATTTGTCGCCGCAATACCTGGACCGTGGCGACTTTTTCGAGAAGATGCGCGGCGCGCTGACGCGCTATGGCATCGCGCCGGAAAAGATCGAAGTGGAAATCACGGAAAACATCTGCATCCGCAACCCGCAGTATGCGATCGAGCAGTTGAACAAGCTGTGCCAGTTGGGCGTGTCGGTGGCCATCGACGATTTCGGCACCGGCTATTCCTCGCTGTCGTACCTGCACCGCTTCCCCATCCACACGATCAAGATCGACCAGTCGTTTGTGAAGGAAATCCACGACGAGCACGGACACTATCCCGTCATCCTGGCCATCATCTCGATCGCGCGCGGCCTGGGCCTGCACCTGATCGCCGAGGGCGTGGAAACGGAAGGCCAGGCGCGCTATCTGCAGGACAAGGGCTGCACCACGATGCAGGGTTACCTGTATCACCGGCCCATTTCGCTGGGCAGCTTCATCGGCGTGCTGCAGGAGCAGAATCGCCTGATCGCCGATGCGGCTCCCGCGCTGTCGCCAACGCTGGCCATCGAGGCTTGACCGTGCCGCCTGCCGCTCCCCGCTCCGCGGCCGCGCATTCCACGGCTGCGCATTACACAGCCGATTACCTGCGCCTGAAAGGGCTGGCCGAGAAGGGCAATGCGAACGCCCAGCACAGCCTGGGTTTCATGTATTTCAATGGCCAGGGCATCGAACAAAGCTATGCGCTGGCGCTGCACTGGTATGGCCTGGCCGCCGCGCAGGGGCTCGAACACGCGCAATACAACCTGGGCGTGATGTGCCAGAAGGGGCAGGGCGTGGCGCAGGATTTTGCGCAGGCGGCGCACTGGTACCAGCAGGCGGCCGAGCAGGGCTACGCGGCGGCGCAGTACAACCTGGGCTGGCTGTATGCCAAGGGCCAGGGCCTCGCGCAAGATAGCGGGCTAGCCATGCTGTGGTTCAGCCGCGCGGCGGAACAGGGCGACGCGGGCGCGCAAAACAATCTGGGCATGATGTATGACAACGGCAAGGGTGTGCCGCAGGATTTCGTGCAAGCCATCGCCTGGTACCGCAAGGCGGCCGAACAGGGTTATGCGCGGGCGCAGTTCAACCTGGGCCTGCGCTATGACAATGGCCAGGGCGTGCGCCAGGACCGCCAGCAGGCGACGGCCTGGGTGCGCAAGGCGGCCGAGCAAGGCTATGCACCGGCCCAGTTCAACCTGGCGCTGCGCTATGAAAATGGCGACGTGCTGCCGCAGGACAGCCGGCAGGCGATCAGCTGGTACCGGCGCGCGGCCGAGCAGGGCCACGCCAGTTCGCAGTTCAACCTGGGCCTGATCTACGACAATGGCCAGGGCGTGCCCTGCGATAAACAGGCCGCACTCGCGTGGTACGTGAAGGCGGCCGGCCAGGGGCACGCGGCGGCCCAGCACAACCTGGGCCTGCACCATGAACATGGCGCGCAGGACTATCCCCGGGCGCAGATGTTCTACCGCCAGGCGGCGGAGCAGGGCTTTCCCGCCGCGCAGTATCAGCTGGGACTCCTGCATGAGCACGGGCAGGGCATGCCTGCCGATGCGCAGGAAGCCATCTTCTGGTACCGCAAGGCGGCCGACCAGGGGCATGTGCGGGCGCAGTTCGACCTGGGCCTGCGATATGAACATGGCCAGGGCGTACCGCAGGATCTGGCGCTGGCGCTGGAATGGTACCGCCGCGCCGCCGAGCAGGATTACGCGCCGGCGCAATACATGCAGGGCGTGCTGCACGACCGCGACGACGGCCCGGCGCCCGACAGCCAGCTGGCCTGCGCCTGCTATTGCCGCGCCGCCGCGCAAGGCCACAGCCTGGCCCAGTTCGCGCTGGGCCTGCGGCATGACAATGGCCAGGACGTGCCGCAGGACTATGCCGCCGCCTGGGACTGGTATGCGCTGGCCGCGCGCCAGGGGCATGCGCGGGCGCAAATGAATCTGGGCCTGATGGCGGCCAGCGGCCAGGGTGGCCCGCTCGATTTGCAGCAGGCGTATATCTGGCTGTCGATGGCGGCGGCGGCCGGCGTGGCCGGCGCGGAAAAATCCTTGCGCCAGACGGCGGCGCGCATGCGCGAGACGGATCTGGCGCGGGTGCGCGAACAGCTGGCAGCGATAGCAGGCTGAACCACACCGCCGGCGTTAGCGTGCGCGGATACAACAGCCGGTACGGTATAGTCCTTCCCCTCCGCCATCCGCGGACCCCCTTGTTTGCCCCGGACACAAGAAAAAGCTGCAGTATTTGCGGTTTTGATGTGCTAAGGTTCCAGCAGAAGGTGGTCTGTCTATTCTTTAGAAGAGGAAAACCATGTGCCTGAACCTGTTCCCTGGCCGTCCGGCCGCCATCCTGTGTGCCTTGGCATTGCTGTCGTCTGGCGCAGGCACTGCCGGTCCCCTGGATGCCCTCAGCAACCAGGATGCCAGCAATGGCTTGAAAGCGGCGCTGGAAGCGGGATCGGCCGCCGCCGTGGCCAAGTTGGGCGTCGAAAATGGTTTCCTGAACAATGACAAGGTCAAAATCAAGCTGCCCGGCATCCTGGAGCAAGCCAAGCCCCTGCTGAAAATGACGGGCCGCGGCCAGCAATTGGACGACCTGGTGGTGGCGATGAACCGTGCCGCCGAGTCGGCCGTGCCCATGGCTAAGCCCTTGCTGCTCGACGCGGTCAAATCGATGAGCGTGAGCGACGCGAAAAATATCCTGTCCGGTGGCGATACTTCGGTGACGGACTTTTTCCGCCAGAAGACCTCGGCACCCTTGGCCGTCAAATTCCTGCCCATCGTGAAATCCGTGACCGACCGTTCCGGCCTGGCCAGCAAATACAACAGCACCATGAGCCAGATCGGCAAGACGGGACTGGTGCCGCAGCAGCAAGCGACGGTGGAAGGTTACGTCACCGACCGCGCGCTTGACGGCCTGTACCTGATGATTGGCGAGGAAGAGAAAGCCATCCGCAGTAATCCGCTCGCGTATGGCAGCAAGATTATCGGCAAAGTATTTGGCAGTTTGAAGTAACGACTCCCGCCTGCCGCAGTGCCGCAGGCGGTGTCTGCGCCGCATGGGCAAGTGTGGCGCAAGGGAAACAAGTTAAGCATTTGCTACAAGAAAACAATGTTAAAATTCTGCGACCTGTATTTCCGAGGCATGATCAAGCAACGATCAGCTGGCCGGGAGTGCCCGGTCTTAGTGGCGAACTGATGCGTGGCATTGCTTGATGCCCGTCGGTTGGCCTTTTTTCGTTTTATTCACGTTTCCCCAAGCTCATTGATTTTCTGAACATATTGTCAGGAATTCCAAGTGCAGGATATGTTAGGTAGCCGGATTTGTTAAGCGTACTCAGAAAATCAATCAAATATACCTGGTGTGGCTGTCTGGTGCTTGGCGCGCCTTCGGTGATGGCCGCGACGCCGAATCATGGCGGGCAATCCGGCTATATCAATATGCCCAGCGCCGTGGTGGAAACGGACGGCACCTTCAGCGTCGGCTACAGCTACGACAGTCCGTACGGCCAGTTATGGGCGACGGCGAATATCCTGCCTTTCCTGCAAATGACGGGACGTTATGTATCGATAACGGGTATTCCTGCATTTGGAAACAGTGATCCAGAATATGGCAAAGGATACGGCCGCTATAAAGATAAGGTAGTCGACGGGAAATTACGCCTGTGGACGGAAACGGAGTGGATGCCGTCGGTCGCCGTCGGCATGACGGACTTGTTCGGCACCGAGCTGTTCAAGGGACAATATGTGGTTGCCACCAAGACTTTTGGTGCTAGCAAGAATATCGAAGCAAGCCTCGGCTATGCGCACAGGCGCCCGGATGGCGTGTTCGCCGGTGTGCGCTGGACGCCGACCGCGCTGCCGCGCTGGTCCGTGGTGGCCGAGTACGATACAACGAATTACTTGCGCGACTTCCGCGCCAGCGAAACGAATGCGGACAAGCGTCGCAAGGGTGCTTCCGTGGGCCTGGAATACCGCTGGGGTTGGCTTGCCCTGCAAGCGGCACGCAGCCGCGACCAGTTCAGCGTGAACGCCTTTGTCAGCATTCCGTTTGGCGAACGCGAATTCGTGCCCAAGGTGTATGAACCGCCGTATTTCGTTGACGACAAGAATCCGCCGCCGCTGCCGAGCAAGGAAGAATGGCACCGCGATCCCGTGTATGGCGCCGACCTGGTCAATGCGCTGGTCAAACAGGACTACAAGAATATCCGTGTCGAGCAGGAAGGCAATGTCCTGAGCCTGAGCCTGACCAACAGCCGGATCTCGAACATGGGCCGCGCCGTTGGCCGTGCCGCGCGCACCGCCGTTGCCTTCACGCCGAAGGGCGTGACGACCCTGCGCATCACGTATACCAAGCTGGACCAGCCAATCGCCACCTACGAATTCTTTGACTTGCCAAAACTGAACGACTATTTGGCAGGCAAGATCGACCGCAAGGCCTTCCTCGACGTCGTGCTGCTGCGCTATCCGGAGAAAAGCGATGTCATCCGGGACGATCAGCAAGGCTGGCTGCAGGAATTCCTCGACCAGCCGGCGCCCGTCGTGGCCGCAGCACCGGCTCCGGCTCCGGTACCTGCCGCCGCATCGGCTCTGGCCATTGCGCCCACTGCGCCTGTCGTTGCAGCAACAGTGCCCGCGCCCGCAGCCGTCAAGGCAGCCAACGTCCTCAAGGACGACGGCAAGCTGGCCGTCGGCCTCGGTGTCGATGGCGACGTGGTGCAGATCAAATCGCTGGACCGGGAGGCGAACCGTTTCAAGATCGCTCCCAAGGTGGGCTTCTTCTTCAATGACCCGAGCGGCGCCTTCCGTTATTCGATTTCGGCCGTGGCCAATTACGACCGCCGCCTGGGCGACGGCCTGTACCTGAATACTGCCGCCAGCCTGCAGTTGCTGGAAACGGTATCGGGCGTCAAGCAGCCATCGAACAGCAACTTGCCGCACGTGCGCACGGATGTGGCGGAATACTTGCGCGGCGGGCGTTTTTCGCTGAGCCGCGTCTTGCTGAACAAATATGACAATCCCGCCGAGCGCGTGTATACCCGCATGTCGGCCGGCCTGTATGAAGATATGTTCCGTGGCGTCGGCGGCCAGGTATTGTACCTGCCGAAAGACAGCCGCTGGGCGGCCGACGTGGCCGTCGATGCCTTGCAGCAGCGTGGATTCAAGGGCTTGCTCGATTCGCATGACTACAAGACGGTGACGGCGATCGGTTCCCTGCATTACCGCTTGCCGCACGAGATTACCGTGACGGCACGCGCCGGCCGCTTCCTGGCCAAAGACACGGGCGTGCGCGTGGAATTCAAGCGCCGCTTCCAGTCCGGCATCGAAGTCGGCGCCTGGTACACGCATACGAACGGTAACGACATCACCAGCCCGGGCACGCCGTCGAAGCCGTACCAGGACCGTGGCATTTTCCTGTCCGTGCCGTTGAACAGCATGTTGCCGATGGATACGCAATCGACGGCCGGCTTCGCCCTTGCGCCATGGACGCGCGACGTGGGGCAGATGGTGGCGTCGCCGGGCGACCTGTACGACATGTTCGAGCGCCCGCGCGCCGACATGCACAGCTACGATGGCCTGGGCAACTTTGCCGAGCGTCCTGACGAACAGCACCTGCCTGCCGTCAATCCACCGGACCGGCCGTTTGTCAGCCCATGGCCCGCCATGCGCGCGCGCCTGGAGCAATCCGCCTCCGCCACGCCGAGCGCCCCTGAATGGCTCAAGGCGACGGCGGTGGTCGGTGGCGTGGTGCTGGCATCGGCCCTCAGCGACAAGCCCGTCGACCGTTTCGTCAAGAAGCACGAGGATTCCAAGGTCTACCGTAACTGGGACAAGCTGGGCAAGGCCATGCCGTATGCGGCGGTCGGCGCCGCCGCTGCCGCTTTCGCCCTGGGCGATGAGCGCATGCAAAATACGGGACTCATCTCCCTGCAATCGGTTGCTGCGGCAACGGGCGTGGCGGTGGCCGGCAAATATGCGTTTGGCCGCGCCCGTCCAGAGGAAGACCTTGGAGCATGGAGCCGCGTCGGCAGCGGCAGTTCCCGCTCGAATTCCTCCTTCCCTTCCGCGCATGCCGCCATTGGTTTTGCCGCCGTGACGCCGTTTGCCAAGGAATACGATGCGCCATGGCTGTACAGCGTGGCCGCCGTGGGTTCCGCCGGCCGCGTATTCGGCCGCAAGCATTGGGTCTCCGACACGGTCGCAGGCGGCATCGTCGGCTACGCGATGGGCAGCTGGCTGTGGCACGCGCAGCGCGACCAAAGCAAATCGGGCCTGTCGATCAATCCCGGACCGAAAGAAATCAGCGTGACCTGGCAGGGCAAGTATTAAGCGCGCATGGCGCTCTCCCTTTACTCATACAACATTCATCCAGACAAAGACCAGCATGAAAAAGCAATTTCGTACTTCCTCGCCTTTTGTGAAACACGTGATTTTCTCGGCCTGCCTGCTGGGCGCAACTTCTGCCTATGCCGCGGAGCAGGAACTTGGCGCGAATGACATGCCTCGCACGGACCTTTCCCGTGCTCAGGCGAATGAAATGGGCAGCAGCAGCTTGCCCAGCATTCGCAGTGGTCGCGGCGAGCAGCGGCAAGTTAAATCTTTGCCGGCCAACACAAGCACCAAACGCAGCGTGGCAGATGCCGACGCGCCAGTCGGCGCTTTCGAAGAGTATGTCGATGGCGTGACGGGCAAAAAACTGAGCATCTTCGGCAAGGATCTGTTCGGCGATGTGCCTTCCACCTTCGCGCCGCTTGATGGCGTACAAGTAAACCAGGAATACGTGATCGGCACGGGCGACGAGTTGCAGGTACGCGGCTGGGGCATGGTCGACATCGACGTCAGCGCCACGGTCGACCGCAGCGGCGCGATTTTCATTCCACGCGTCGGTTCCATCAAGGTCAGCGGCGTGCAGTACAAGGATTTGCAGGGCTATTTGAAAAAGGCCATCAGCAAGATCTACACCAATTTCGACCTGACGGCCAGCATCGCGCAAACGCGCGCCGTGCAGGTCTACGTGGTCGGCCATGCGGTACGTCCTGGCACGTATACCCTCAATTCCATGAGCACCTTGCTCAACGCCTTGTTCACCTCGGGCGGTCCGGATGCCACCGGCAGCATGCGCAATATCCAGCTCAAACGCGGCAAGGATACCGTCAGCACGTTCGATTTGTATGACATGCTGGTCAAGGGCGACAAGAGCCGCGACGTCACCCTGCGCGATGGCGATGTCATCTACATTCCTGAAGTGGGCCCGCTGGTGGCCTTGACCGGCAACGTGAAGCAACCGGCCATTTTTGAGTTGAAAGGTAGCGCGACACTGGCCGATGTACTGAGCTGGGCCGGCGGCTTTGATTCGGCAGCGGAAACGAAGCAAGTGATCGTTGAAAAGAACGTCGACAATCAATACAAGACGGTGGTGGAACTGATCGCCGACAAAACCGTCACCGGCACCCAGCTGGCGAGTATTCAGGTGAAACCGACCGATGTGCTGCGCGTGTTTGCACCAGGCGCCGTGCCGGTGCAGGCACAAATTCAGAACGAGTACGTGCGCGTGGCCGGCGAAGCCAAACAAAGCGGCATTTTCCTGCTGAAGAAAGGCGAAACTCTGCGCGAGTTGATCGCCCGCGTGGGCGGCGCCAATGAAAACGGCTACCTGTACGCCACCCAATTGAATCGCGAATCGGTACGGCGTGCCCAGCAAGCCAAGTTGAATGAAGTCGCGGACCGTTTTGAACGCGATCTGGAGTCGAATGCCACCCAGCGCATGACCGCCTCTGGCGACAAGGAAAATGCGGCAAAAACCGCCGCCGAGGTGGAGCAGCAGCGCCGCATCGTACAGAAACTGCGCACCATCAAGGCCGAGGGCCGCATCGTGCTCGATTTGCCTGGCGTCGACACGCAAATCAAGAACTTTCCCGACTTGCCCCTGCAGGATGGCGATACCATTGTGATCCCGCGCCGCCCAGGCACGGTGGATGTGCTTGGCTCGGTGTTCCAGCAAAACGCATTTGTCTACCGCCCGCAGCGCACGGTGAACGATTATGTCCAGCAAGCTGGTGGTATTACCGTCACGGCGGATAAATCCGAAATGTACGTGATACGCGCCGATGGCACGGCGCGAAGCGGGCAAAGTATGGGCTGGTTCAGCGGCCTTGGAGGCACGGCATTGAACCCGGGTGATACCGTGGTGGTGCCAGAAAAGATCGATCGCAGCACGTTTATGCAGAGTTTGAAAGAATGGACGTCTATCTTTTATCAATTTGGATTGGGTGCGGCTGGGTTGAAAGTGTTAAAAAATTGAGGGCATTTCGCGTGATTGGATTTCGTAGTAATTTTTATTGACGGTATATGCACTTCCAAACAAATGAATCAAAACGACACTT
This sequence comes from Janthinobacterium sp. JC611, assembly GCF_018682595.1. Taxonomy (NCBI): domain Bacteria; kingdom Pseudomonadati; phylum Pseudomonadota; class Betaproteobacteria; order Burkholderiales; family Oxalobacteraceae; genus Janthinobacterium; species Janthinobacterium sp. JC611. The sequence goes on along the minus strand of NZ_JAFLJN010000001.1, from coordinate 313,285 downwards.
TGAAAATATATGATATGAAAGCGAACAATGTCTGAGTCTGTAAAACCTGCAGCGCAAGATGTGCTGGTCAGCCGTTCGAATGAAATTCGCATGGTCGATATTCTTATCGCTATGGCACGTCAGAAAACCTTGCTGATCAGCATGCCAATCATCGGTGGAGCTATTGCGCTGGCGATTACGTTGATGCTCAAGCCGGTATTTACCAGCAGCGCGGTGCTTTTGCCGCCACAACAGCAATCATCAGGAATGTCAGCCGTTCTGGGACAATTAGGGGGGTTGGGTGGCATGGCCGGTGGCTTGGGTAGTCTGAAAAATCCTGGCGATCTCTATATCGGCATGTTACAAAGCCGCACAGTTGCCGACATTTTAATTGATCGATTCAAGCTGAAAGAACGCTATGGAACTTCGACCATGGCGCGCACGCGGAAAACTCTGGAAGATTCTACAAAGATCGGTGCCGCTAAAAGTGGACTGATCACAATTGATGTGGAAGACCATGATGCGCAGGTGGCTGCGGATTTGGCCAATGCCTATGTCAAGGAACTCACGTTGATGACCGAAACCATGGCTGTCAGCGAAGCGTCGCGGCGCCGTGTGTTCTTTGCCAGGCAACTTGAAAGTGCCAAGGATAAATTGTCTGATGCCGAGGTTAATCTGAAAAAGGTGCAAGAAGCTACTGGCATGATCGAGTTGGCAGGTCAGGTTAAGGGCTTGATTGCGAATACTGCGCAATTGCAGGGGACGATCGCCGCGAAAGAGGTGCAGCTTTCTTCGATGCGTAGTTTTGCAACGGCTAATAATCCGGAGTTGATTCGCGTGCAAGACGAGATACGCGGTTTGAACGATCAGTTGTTCAAGTTGAATAAAGGCCAGCTATCCAAGAACGGCGATATCGCCATTCCGACCGGAAAGATACCCGAAGTTAGTATTGAATATATTCGTTCGTTGCGAGATGTGAAATATTATGAGACCATTTTTGAGTTGCTGGCGAAGCAGTTTGAAATGGCAAAAATTGATGAGGCCAAGGATGCGAACCTGATTCAAGTGTTGGATAAGGCGCTGCCGGCGGAAAAGAAATCGCGCCCGAAATCACAGCTCATTGTTCTGGGCGGCATCCTGGGTGGAGCGTTGCTTGGTGTAATTCTGGCCTTGTTCAGGGATTTTCTGCACCGTTCGAAATTGCAAAATCCGGATGAGCAGCGCTGGCAAGAATTGCGTGCGGCTCTGCGAAGCCGCTGATCAGCATGTCGCGCCACGAAGAAGTTCGTGCTGACTGGTCAAAATTATTTTAATTTATCAATTGGAAAAAAATGAAAGCTGTAATTCTTGCCGGGGGACTGGGCACCCGTATTAGTGAGGAAACTTCGACCAAACCAAAACCTATGGTGGAAATTGGCAGTAAGCCGATTTTGTGGCACATCATGAAAAGTTATTCCTCGCATGGCGTGAATGATTTTGTCATCTGCTGCGGTTACAAGGGCTATGTCATTAAGGAGTATTTTGCGAATTATTTTCTGCATACCTCCGACGTCACGTTCGACATGCAGAATAATCAGATGGAAGTGCATGCGCGTAATGCCGAACCCTGGAAAGTCACGCTGGTCGACACTGGCGACGAAACTATGACCGGTGGTCGCCTCAAACGCGTCGCCCCATATTTACGCGACGAAGAAAGTTTTTGCTTCACCTACGGGGACGGAGTCAGCGATGTTAACATCACCGAATTGATCGCTTTCCATAAGGCGCACGGCAAACTGGCGACCTTGACCGCGACTCAGCCGCCGGGACGTTTTGGCGCACTCAATCTGGATGGCCAGAAAATCAACAGCTTCATGGAAAAGCCGCAGGGTGACGGCGCCTGGATCAATGGCGGCTATTTCGTGCTGTCGCCAAAAGTCATCGATTATATTGATGGCGACGCTACCACTTGGGAAAAAGAACCGATGGAACGCCTGGCGCTGGCAGGCCAGCTCGATGCGCATTTCCATCATGGCTTCTGGCAACCAATGGATACCTTGCGTGACAAGATCCACCTGGAAGATTTGTGGCAGAAGGGTAAAGCGCCATGGAAATCCTGGGGCAATACATGATCAGTAACGAATTCCTGTTCTGAGCGGATCGATTTTGCTTGCAAAGAACATATTGATATTGAGCCTGGTGCATATAGTCCGTCTGGTGCTTCCGCTGTTGATTATTCCGGTATTGACCCGGCGCATCGGAGATAATGACTTCGGCATCTACATGTATGCCATTGCCTTTGCCGCCTGGCTATCGATTTTTGTGGAGTACGGATTCAATATCTCGTCCACGCGTGAAATCGCCTGCACGTCGGACCAAAAAGAGACCTGCAGGGTCATCCAGGGCACCCAGTCAGCCAAGCTGATACTGGCGCTGCTAACGCTTCCCCTGCTCGCAGGCGCGGTATTGTTCGTGCCGGTGTTTCAGGGGCATGCATACTGGGCCCTGGCAGCATGGCTGCTGGGCGTCTTGTCTGCATTGTCGCCCGTGTATTATTTTCAGGGCCGCGAGAGCTTGCGCCTGGTGGCGATTGCCGAGGCGTTATCGGGCTTGCTGACGCTGTTACTTGTGTTTTTCTTGATTCTGGGGAAAGCCGACTTTTACCGGCTGCCGATCATTATGGTCACCGCCCGGGGCGTGGGCTTGCTTATCCTGACCAGTCGCATGTATGCCAGTGCCGGTATGTCGCAGGTTCGCCTGTTTGATTTCGGCGCCGGCATACCGCTACTCAAGAGCGGATTTAACCTGTTTGTGTTCCAGGGGGCGATCAGTTTTTATACGTCTTTCAACGTGGTGTTCCTGGGCTTTATGTGTTCGCCGGCACAGGTCGGCGCGTATGCAGCGGCGGAACGCCTTATGCGCGCGGGGCTGGGTTTTATCGCGCAAGGCTCGAGTGCCATCTTCCCGCGCTTGAATGCGTTGAGAGGCCAGCAGGAGGCTAAGATGCGGCGCTTGCGCTTTCAGGTACTGATCGGTTTTATCGCGCTTGGCTTTGCCGGCATGGCTGCGACCTGGGTGATTGCGCCGTTTATTGTGAAGTACATGTTTCCAGGAAATTTTGTGGCGGTAGAAAATATCGTCGTCACCTTGGCCCTGGTGATTCCGGCTATCGCCATCAGCAACGTGCTCGGATTTCAGTATCTGTTGGTGGAGCGGCATGAGAAATTGTTTAACGCCATCATTGCCAGTGCTGCTGGCGTGAATATAGTGATGGCATACTTTCTGGTGAAACGCTATGAGGTGCAGGGCATGGCGGTGTCCTGGGTTGTGATTGAATGGGGAATTGCCGGCGCACTCGCCGTTGCGGTTTTCGTACTTAGAAAAAATAGAAATTCTCTTATTACAGGTTGATTATGTTCGGAAATATCTATAGTGGAAAAAAAGTACTTGTCACCGGCCATACCGGTTTCAAGGGAACCTGGCTGACGGCTTGGCTGCTGAAAATGGGCGCGCACGTCGCTGGATTTTCGGACTGCATTCCGACCAATCCATCTGTATTTGAAGAAACCGGCATGGCGGCGCGCATCGAGCATCATTTTGGTGATGTGCGCGACTTGCCGGCGGTGATGGCGGTGATCGACAGTTTCAAGCCGGACTTCATTTTCCACCTGGCGGCCCAGCCTATCGTCTCGGTGTCGTACAGTGATCCGGTCGACACGATCACCACGAATGTGGTCGGCACGGCGAATGTACTCGAAGCGTTGCGGATACTGAATCCGGAATGCGTCGCGGTGATGATCACGTCCGACAAGTGCTATGAAAACGTCGAATGGCTGTGGGGCTACAAGGAAACCGATCACCTTGGCGGGCGCGATATCTACAGCGGGTCGAAAGGGGCAGCCGAAGTCATCATTCACTCCTACTATTACTCGTTCTTCCGCAAGCCGGACTGCAAGGTGCGTATCGCCACCGGCCGCGCCGGCAATGTGATCGGCGGCGGCGACTGGGCAAAGGACCGCATCGTCGTCGACTGCATGCGTAACTGGTCGGAAGGGCGCCAAGTTGAAATCCGTAGCCCGTCCGCGACCCGTCCATGGCAGCATGTGCTCGAACCGCTGAGCGGCTATCTGACGCTGGGCGCCGCACTGTATGCCAATCCGAAACTGACGGGCGAATCGTTCAATTTCGGTCCGCGCTCGGAGCAGAACCGCTCGGTGCTGGAGTTGCTCAGCGACCTGAGCAAACATTGGCATTTCAAGCAGCCGGAAGAGGCGTACTCGGTGACCGGCAACATTCCGTTCCATGAAGCGGGCTTGTTGAAACTCAATTGCGACAAAGCGCTGTTCGAATTGCGCTGGGAAGCCAACCTCGGCTACAACGATTGCGTGCGTCTGGTCAGCGACTGGTACTACAAGTACTACAAGGAGTCGGCCGATATGTATTCACTGACCATGGGCCAGATCGATGAGTACGAGACACTGGCCGGCCAACGAGGTCTGGTATGGACCAAGTAAGCGATGCCCTGCCGGCGCCGCTGTTGACGCCGCTCAAGCAGATTTTCCATCCAAAAGGCGATGTCTACCATGCGCTCAAGGCCACCGATGCCGGTTATGCCGGCTTTGGCGAAGCCTATTTCACCACCGTGATCGAAGGGGAAACCAAGGGCTGGAAAAAACATCTGCGCATGCAGATGAACCTGGTGGTGCCGGTCGGGCAGGTGTGTTTTTATGTATATGACGAAAACACCGGCGTGACCACGCCTTACCTGCTCGGCACCGGCAACTATGCCCGGCTGACCGTGCCGCCTGGTTACTGGATGGCTTTTCGCGGCATGTCGGCCGGTACCAACTTGGTCTGCAACCTGGCCAGCATCGCACATGATCCGCTAGAAGCGATGAACGTGGCGCTGGAAACCTACCCGTTTGAGATACCAGCATGAAAATTCTTCTGACCGGCGCCAACGGCCTGCTCGGCAGCGCGATCATGGAGCGGGCGCGCCAGCTCGGGATCGCCTGCGAACCGATGGCGCGCCCCCAGCTGGGACGCGACACGGTGCAGCTGCTGCAGTCGAGTCTCGATGGATACGACGTGGTGATACACGCGGCAGCCAATACGAACGTGGAAAAATGCGAAGTCGAGCCAGAGAACTGCTATGCAGACAATTTCCTGTTGACCGAACTGATCGCCCAGGGCGCGGCCAAGGCCAGCGTCAGGATGGTATTTATCTCGAGCACCGGCATCTATGGTGCCTGGCAGGATACTCCGTACCGCGAGTATGACGCTGTGCTGCCGACCACCCATCACCACTGCAGCAAGCAGATGGGTGAGCAGGCAGTGCTGGCTGCGCATGGCGCCAACCTGGTGGTGCGCACCGGTTGGCTGTTCGGCGGCCCGGCCGCGAACCCGAAGAATTTCGTCGCGCGCCGCATCGAAGAAGCGCGGGGCGCCAGCGCCGGCTTCATCAGATCGAATCGCGAGCAGCGCGGCGTGCCCTGCTACAACGCCGACGTCGCGCAGCGCATCATCGAACTGTGCCAGTCGGATGCGGCCGGGATATACAACTGCGTCAACAGCGGCAATGCGTCGCGCCTGGAGTATGTGCAGGCGATCGTCGAGCTGGCAGGCCTGCAGGTCGAGGTGCGCCCGTCCGACGCCGCCAGCTTCAATCGCAAGGCGAAGGTATCGAACAATGAGATGGCGGAATGCTGGAAATCGGCCGCGCTGGGCTGGCCGGCACTGCCGTTGTGGCGCGACAGCTTGGCGCGCTATTTGAATGGCGAGTTAAAAGATTTTGGGAAATGATATGGGTGTCGAAACAATTGAGGTCGCTATCATCGGCGGTGGTATCGCCGGTTTGGGCGCTGCCCTGAAGGCGCGGGAGTCGGGCCAGCATGCTGTCATTTTCGAGGCGCGCCCCGCGGCGGGCGGCTTGCTCGACAATTTCGTAATCGACGGTTACCGTTTCGACCATGCGGTGCATCTGAGCTTTGCCAGCGAGGAAAAAGTGCGCGCGATTTTCGACCGTACGCCATACCTGACCCATCCGGCAGACTCGAATTGCTTTGATCAGGACCGCTGGCTCAAGCATCCGGTACAAAACAATCTGTACCCGCTGCCGGCCGACGACAAAGTGAAGCTGATCAAGTCATTCCTGGCACGCCCGGAAGAGCTGGGCGGCACCGATTATGAAAGCTGGCTACGGCACCAGTACGGAAATGGTATCGCGGAGCGTTACCCTATCCGCTACACGCAAAAATACTGGGCCACGCCCGCAGCCCAACTGTCGACCACCTGGATCGGCAATCGCATGCGCCGCGCCGAACTCGATGAAATCCTGTTCGGCGCGCTGTCTGCGCAGACGCCAAATACGTATTACACCAAAGAAATGCGCTATCCGGAAAAAGGCGGCTACAAGGCGTTCATCCAGCCGCTGATCGACGATGCCGACATACGGCTCGGTCATAAGGCTGTGCACATCGACGGCGAACGCAAGGAAATCACGTTTGAAAACGGCCACAAGGTTGCTTACCGGAGGCTGGTCAGCACCTTGCCGCTGCCGGTGCTGGCGAAGTTATTCGCCCCCGTGCCCGCCCCCGTGCTGCAGGCGGCCGGTACGCTGGCGGCGACCTCGATCGATCTGATCTCGGTGGCGTTCAACAAGCCGCTGGTCAAGGATCTGTGGTTCTACATCTACGACGACGATATCCTGGCCAGCCGCGCCTATTCGCCCTCGGTGAAGTCCCCTGAGAATGTCCCGACGGGCTGCAGTTCGCTGCAATTCGAGATCTACAGCAGGGGTACCAGTTCCCGCTTCGATGCGCAGCAGCTGAAAGAAAATACCCTGTATGCGCTGAAAAAAATGCAGATCGCTGATGAAGACGACATCGTTTTCATGGATCATCGTTTTCTTCAATACGGCAACGTGATATTCGATGCCGACATGGAGGCCAACCGCAAGGTGGTGCTGGACTGGGCACGCCAGGCTGGCGTCATGAGTTGCGGCCGCTTCGGCGAGTGGGATTATCTGTGGAGTAATCAGTCTTTCCTGAGCGGCTATAACGCTTTGACATGACGCTCGGTTTTGCTACCCACTTGGTAGCAGAAATTAAATAGATCATATAGCAGGTAATTTGTATGAAACGTGAATTTTCAATCATGATTCCAACCTTTGGCAGGCCACTGCTGTTGGAGCATGCCATCAAAAGCGCGCTGAGCCAGGATGCTGGAATTGACCTGGAAATCATTGTCGTTGACAACGACCATGACAGTAAATTCGACTCTGAAAAGGTGGTAAAAAAATTCTCTGACAAACGGCTCAGCTATGTCCGCAACCCGGTCAATCTGGGCATGTGTGGCAACTGGAATAAATGCATCGAGTTGGCCAGCAGCGAATGGATGACTATTCTGCACGACGATGATCAGCTGCACTCGGCCTATGTGGCCACGATCCTGCAGCGGATAAAAAAGACGCCTGAGCTGTCGATCATTGGTTGCGGCGTACGCCAGATTACCGATGCCTCCTTTGCCGATGAGGCTTTGCTCGACGTCAGCAATGCCACCGCCTATCTGCATCTGAACAGTATGGATGTATTGCGTTGCTGTCCGTATTATCCGGTGGGCGTGGCGTTCAACAAGGCAGCGGCCAGCAAGATCAACGGTTTCGATGCGGCGAAATATCCGTGTTTGGACTATGACATGTGGTATCGCATGTTGCGTGACTACCAAGGTGGCTTGCTTTCCGCGCGGCTGGCGTTTTACCGCAAGTTCGAGAACGAATCGGCGCGCGGCGACGTCCTGGCGGGTTTCCTGCTTGAATCCTACCAGATTCGGCAACAAGTGATCGCTACCTTTCCGGCTCCGTTGGAGTACTTTCTGGAGGTCTATAGCCAGCGACGCATCATGGCCGACAAGGAAAACTTGGAGAGCGTCTGGGGTACGCCGATCGATATGGCCCTGGTGGACAACATAGAGCATCAAACGCGGCCGGGATTCATCGAGAAAGTGGTCTCAACTGTAGTCAAGGTGCTGGTAGTTGCCTGCTCGGGACGCAAGTCTTACAAATTGGCGGTTTGACGCGCTGCCCTGTCGGCTGGCAGTTACCGACGCGCGCACGGCGCTGCAAAATATGCAAGATCGCCAGGATAAGGCGTTGCTGTTCACATTTCAAAGGTTTTAGATGAAGATATTGTTTTTTGATGATGCGTATACATTCGGCGGCGCGCAAGTCGCTGCTGTCAGTATGGCCAAGTATATGCAGGAAAGGATGGGACTCGAGGTTTCTTTCACGTGTTCACCCGGTAACAAGCGTTTGATCGAGCGCTTGCAGCAGGTCGGCGGCATCGATGTCAAGCATGATGGCTATTCGGCAAAGCCTTTATTTATCGTAAGCCATCTTTTGATGCTGTGGAAACTGCCTGGCATTATTTCGCGCATGCGCGAGGCCAAGGGCGATGTAGTGATCATCAATATGGCCGGCCTGGAATTTGGCTGGCTGTACATTTATGCCACCAAGATTCTCAAGATCAGAAGACTGTACTGGCTGCATAATCCGTTTCTCTATACTGACCTGCTGCAGCGCAGCGGATGGCGCCATACGATAGATCGTATCCGGGACCGGTTGGCGGACCTGTTTGCGAAAACGATCTTGCCTGACCTGGGCACGGTGTCGCAGTCGGGTCGCGAAAGCCTCCTGCGCCGATGGGGGCTCAGTTCCGGCGTCAAGGTCATGGGCAATACCATTACCGTTCCACCGCCGCGCATTCGGGGAGAAGTCAATCTGGCGCGCGCGGTGTTGAATGGCTACCCGGCCAAGACTATCGCGGTGGTGCCCGGACGAATTTCGTTCGGCCACAAGGGCCAGGACAAAGTTGTGGATTGCCTGCCTGAATTGGAACGCAATTCGGTCGCGGTCATTTTTATCGGCGATGGAGAAGATCTTGACGCGCTGAAAAAGTCATGCGCCGGCCAGCCCAACGTATTCTTTGTCGGCTGGCAAAATACGGTTTCCGACTACATGCAGGATGCGGACCTGGTGTTGATGCCGTCCAGATTCGAGACGCAGCCGTTGATCACGATGGAAGCGATGTATCTGAACGTGCCGATGCTGACCTCGGGCATTCCTTCGTTTGAAGAATTGATCGGACAGCAGTTCACCGCAAATTTCGATAACCCCGCCGAGCTGTGCGCAAAAATTGAATGGCTATGCAAACAGGACCGGAAGTGGCTGGAAAGTGTCTATGCGGCCCGCCTGGAGATTTGTTGCGGCAGTCAATACCAAAACGGCATCATGCGTACCCTGGAAGGGAGCAATTAGTGATTGCCTTCCTTTACAAACTGGTAAAAAAACGGGATCTGGTTTTCGCGGAAGGTGTCGGCACGCGTGAAATATTTCTGTTCATGTTGACGCGAGGCGCGCTGCCGTTCCTGCGTGGCCTGTTGGCCTATCCTTTCCTGGCCAAAATGCAGGGCTCGCTGTTTCTCGGCCGTGGCGTGGAACTGCTGTACAAACACAAGCTCACGATAGGCTCCGGCTGCTATATCGGTGACTATTCGTATATCAATTGCCTGTCCAAGGGAGGCGTCAAGCTTGGCAATGGCGTGACCTTGCGCGAGTGGGCATGGCTGCAATTGAGCAGCGGCTTGAATAATGTCGGTGAATACATTGAAATTGGCGACAATACCTATATTGGACCACGCTCCATCCTCGGTGCTGGCGGCCCCCTGAAAATCGGTGCCAACTGCCAGATCGGTGCTGGCGTGAACTTTATTGCTGAGAACCATGTCTACATGGGGGAAGGCGCGATTGCCGAAAAAGGCGTGACCAAGCTCGGTATTGAAGTGGGTGAAGATTGCTGGATAGGAAACAATGTCATTATTTTTGATGGTGTTCGCATTGGGCGCAGCTGTGTCATCGGTGCAGGGTCGGTCGTAACCAAGGATGTACCTGACTTCCAGGTCGCCGTCGGATCGCCCGCACGCGTTATCAAAAGCAGGATCGATACAGCATGAAAAAATTTTCCAACGGCCTGCTGACGTATTGCGCCCTTGTTTTTATCATTTCGCTTTTTTCGTTCAAGATTAATATCTTGGAAATCGGTGGCAGTGGTATTCGCCTGGATGACTTGTTGCTTTTTTCCTCGTTGCCGCTGTTTTTGTTTATTTTTGATAAGGTAAAAATTCGTCCTGAATTCAAATACTTTTTCCTGTTCATCGGCTTTTCCCTGCTTTCCCTGATCCTTGGCGTCTTCTTCAACCGCATTTCGTTTTTAGAGGGGGCTTTTTATTGGTTCAGGAATATTCAATATATGTGCTTTTTCGTCTTCGGCATGGTACTGGCATCGCATGTTAATATTGACCGGGTCTTCAGATACTACGTAATTTATGTGGTGATATTTCTGTTGCTGCAATATTTTTCCCTGATACCTACCTTCAGTCTGTTCGTCGGATCAGGGCGCGCGGTCGCCAATACCAGCGGTCCTTATGAATTGGCAGTATTGATGGGATTGACGGCCTTTTTTTTCTGGTTCGAGTCGCCAAGAAAAATTTATATCGGCTTATCCATCCTCATCCTGTTCTTCACACAGTCGCGTATTTCTCTGGTAGCGCTGATTCTGATTTTGTTTTTCACCGCCTTCAAGATGCGGGGACGACTGGTCTTCCTAGGTCTTTGTGTGGCCGGCGTGTTTGTTGTGAGTGTATCGGATATTGGTGCGCTGGACCGTTTTACGCTGCTGTTCGACCAGAAAACGCTCGATTCCTTCGGCATCATTTTTAATGGTATCCCGCATTTCAACAATACCTGGGCTTATCGTGACTGGGCCTTTGTCGACTATGTCGATGTCTTGGCTGGCACGGAAGGAGACAAGAGCACGTATATCAGATTGATCAGGCAGTATTCTCTATTTCAGTCGATTAAGGAATGCGGCGCCAGTTGCGCGCTGTTCGGTCTAGGACCATCCTTTGCTTCGGCGGCAGTCGATGGCAATCTGACCCGTCTGCTGGTTGAATATGGTGCGGTCGGCACCGGCCTGTTTATTTTCGGTATCTGGAAAGTGGTGGCAGCCACCGGCAAAAAAGCAGTGAAGTATTATTTCTTTTTGCTACTGATTACCGCGATTGCCATCGATATTCTGGTTTCCTCAAAAGCCATGTTCTTGCTATGGTTCTTGTGTGGATACTATTGTCACAACAATCGATTTTTCGTCATAAAGACACAGCCCTTGCCGCCTATGCTGCTGGAAAAGTCGGAAACTGCTTGACCACGGCGCACTGATAGAACTGGCATGCCGCCGCCATGAGTCAGTTTTTAAATAATACTAATTGAAGTACTGCGAGGCTCGATTTTGAAGATATTGATTCATCTGCGTTCCGATGCCAACGCGAAGCATGGCGGCGATGTCGCGCTGGCACGGCAATACAAGAAAATCCTCGAGGATGGCGGCCACAGTGTGGATATTACGACTTCGTCGCTGGCGTTTGAAGGTCATTACGACCTGGCCCTTACCTTCAACCTGGATCGTCCTTTTGAACCCGCACAATTCATTGACAACTGTAATAAAAAAAATATTCCAGTCATGATTTATGCGTTGCATCACCCGACCGCGGGTGTGGCGCAATATCTGAAATTCGGCACCAAGGGACTGCGAAGGGTCTTCGCAATGCTGGCCGGTTGTCGTCCGGCACTATATGAATCCATCCTGGCGTTGGTTAAGGCTGCCAGCGGACAGATGAAAATTCAGCGTGCAGCCAATCTAAAGTTCCTATATGCCTCGATTGCCCAGCGTTTCATACTGAACAATGTCAATACTATCCTGGTGTCGACGCAAATGGAATTGAGCAAAACAGCCGAGGAATTCCAGGTTGCGCAAGACAGATTTGCAGTCGTGCCGCATATACTGGACATCGCGCCAGTTAGCAGCCCGCTGCCAACTGGTCCGGCGAGGCAGATCGATGTCGTCTGCGCCGGACGTTTTGAAAGCAGAAAAAACCAGTTGCTGGTAGCGCGCCTAGCAAGGAAGATGACGACCACGAAATTTGTATTTGTCGGTACTCCCAGCAGCACGGAGGCCAGGTACTTTGCCGAATTTCAGGCAGAAATCGCAGGCCTGGATAATGTCGCCTATCATCCTAGCCTGCCGCTGGACGAATTACGCGCCATGTTCCGCAATGCGCGCCTGTTTATTTCATTGAGCTGGTTTGAAGTCGTCTCCCTGACTGAGATGGAAGCGATGGCATGCGGCTGCCAACTGCTGGTGGGCAAGAACAGCTACGCCGAATATTTCACGGGTGATCGAGCCATTTTCGTCGAACCTGACGCGCTGGAATCGGTCGGCCAGGCAATGCAAGCATGGCTGGATCAGGATCGCAAGGCTGCGCCAGCTTTTGCCGGACTGACGGCCGACGACCGCATATTTGAAATGGCACCGGCACAGGTGGCGCGGGCATTTTCAAGCACTTTTGATAAATTGAAGGTACGGTCATGAAAGTACTGGTGACGGACGCGGGTGGCTTATTATGATGCAACCTGGTATCCCAACTGGAAGCGGAGGGCTGTGATGTGGTTGCCACGTCAAGACCGGCCAGCGTTCCCGGTAGATCGGGACGCGTGTTTATGCCATTAGACCAGGCTGGCATAGAGCCGGATCTGTTGCTCCTGCTGCTGGGGACTGATGTGGTGGGGCATCTGACCTCGGGCTCCACGCCCGGCGTTTCCAGCGACAATCCACTGGCTAATTTTTTAATCAATACTATCGGCACCGTGCGCCTGTTTGATGTCTGTGCCAAGGCGGGTGGGGCGCGGATTATGTTTGCTTCCAGCGGCGGCCAGGGATATGGCGAGCTTGACTGTGATCAGATCTCTGAATCCGACACCAATAATTCGAATTTAGCCTATGGCTTGGGCAAGTTAAGTTGCGAGAAGTATCTGGCTTTGTTCAGCAATTTATAGGGGATCAGCGGTATTTCGTTGCACGTCGCTAACCTGTATAACCCAGGCCTGCTGTTGAAGGATGCGTTTGGCGCCGTTTCTACGTTTTTGACACGCCTGCGCGATGAGAAAACCATCAACCTGTTTGGCGGTGACCGGTATGTACGTGACTTTGTGTAGATCGATGATGCCGTCAATTGGTTCGCGAAGACCATCATCTTCAATGAGCAAGGGACGTTAATATTTCATCAGCGGCCGGTGTGTCGATTCGCGATATCGTCTCCATGCCGGAGCAGGCCATCGGTATTAGCGCCAAGTTGAATTTCTTGCCGGCGCGGCACGCTGATCCATTAATGGTCGTGTTTGAGAATAGCAAGGCCCACCAGTGATTTGGCTGGAGTCCGCAAATCGGTTTTGCCTACGGCCTGGCATTGACATTCCAGTTTGAACAGCAAAAAGCGGCCCTGCTGGCACTTGCATCCTGACACAAATTTTCAGATATTTAATTCTAGACAGGTTTTTTACAATAATGAATGCATACCGAGTTGGCCTCATCGTTCCCACGTTAAATGCCGGAAGCCAGTGGAATGACTGGCTCGAGGCCGTCCAGCGGCAGTCAGTTCAACCTCACAGAAAACTGGTGATCGACTCCAGTTCCAGCGACAATACAAGGCAACTGGCCGTACAGTTTGGCTTTGAAGTGATGACCATCGACAAGATGGAATTCAATCATGGAGGCACGCGCGACCTTGGTATCAAGCATCTGATCGATTGCGATATTCTGGTGTTCCTGACACAGGATGCGTTGCTGGCCGATGAAAAGTCGATTGAAAACATGCTTTCGTCGTTCGACGATCCGCAGGTCGCGATCGCTTATGGACGCCAGTTGCCGCATCCAGATGCGGGGCCGATTGGTGCCCACGCCCGGCTGTTCAATTATTCCACTGTCAGTGCCACGAAAACTGCTGCCGATATTCCTGTACTTGGCGCCAAGACATTTTTTTGTTCAAACTCTTTCTCTGCCTATCGCCGTGACGATTACAACGCGATCGGTGGCTTCAAGCGCGACCTGATCTTCGGCGAAGATGCGCATATCGCCGGCCGTCTCATTCTGGACGGGAGAAAGGTTTTTTATAATGCCAAGGCCACGGTGTATCACTCGCATGATTACTCGTTCCGCGAAGATGCACGCCGTTACTTTGATATCGGTGCTTGGCATGCCCGCGATCCCTGGATGATGGAGAAATTTGGAGGTGCCACTGGCGAAGGTATTCGTTTTATTAAATCCGAAACTGCTTATCTGTTGAAACACGCGTGGTATCTGTTGCCATCGGCTGGGATACGGACTTTCATCAAATTCGGTTTTTATCGCCTGGGACGGATGGAGGCATGCTTACCATTGAAATTAAAACGCCTGACCAGCATGAATCGCCGTTACTGGAAGTAGTACCCACAGCCATGACGACTGGCAACCTGTAACGCATGCGACCATGCAACCCGGGTTGCATGGTCGGCAAAACAACTCGCTTGTAGACAAATTAATTGCAGTAATGGCAAGTTGGTGTTGCGATTCCATACCGTGCTTTGCAGATTGCAGCAGATTGCTGGGTGCAAGGAGGTCTCCGGTATATAATAGGGACAGGTACGCAATCACGAAGCTGCTCTCCCCCTCTCCGGTTCAGTAGAAATTCTCTTCATGCAATATTTAAATATTGATTTATGATAATTTGGATTTCAACTATTTACGTGAATTTATTTTCCAATTATATAACTATTGTATGCGCAAAAGAAAAATAACTATTTTAGTTGCGGTCATTCTCCTATTTCCTGGTGCCGCGTCTGCATACGTGGATCCAGGAACCGGTGCTTATGTGTTGCAACTGTTGATTGCTGTATTTGGCGCTGCGGTTTTTTATATATCTAGGCCAGTCCAGTTATTCAGATTGATTCGCGATTTTTTTACAAAAAAAATAAAGAAAAAATAATGTCCCGTCTTGCTTTGGCGATCGGTCTGTCGCTGCTATATGCATCGGCTTATTTTCTTGCTTTTCTAAACCCATATGCGCTTTACTTTATCCCATCTTTTTTTGGATATATTGTTTATCCATCGCTGATCAGCATATTCTGCCTCGTGCCATTTTTTTTGCTGGCAACCAGTTCGATCGTGGGCAACCGAGTCAGGCGCGCGCTGGTTTTTTTGGGCGCCATCATTCTCACCGTCATCGCGATAAAAAGCACTTTTGATGCGGCTGGTTATCCTTGGGTGAATATTCTGACGCTGGTCATGCCGGCCTCCTCTGCAGTATCCGATAACTTCCGCATAGAAAGAATCATCCTGGTTGGCCTCGCCATTGCCGGTAGCTTTGTCTTCGTCTATCTGATTCGTAAAAGATTATCGAAATGGCTGCGCTGGTTGTCCACGCTGGGATATGCCTTTGTTGTTCTCGCCATTTATCGTTGTGTCGTTTCCGGTTTTATTTTTCATGCACCCGTGCCAGCTTCCGTGGCCGCCGCGCCCCAGACCGCAGCGCCACTGGAACGGCGGGTGGTGTGGGTGATTTTCGACGAGATGGATTACAGCTTGAGCCTGGCGCCGGACTCGGGCATGGCGGCGCGCATGCCGAATTTTTCGGCGCTGTTAGCGCACGCTACCAGCACCAGTCAGGCGTATGCGCCCGGTCGCGACACCTTGTATTCGATCCCTGCCTTGCTGACCGGGACCGCTTTGTCCGGCGTTACGATACGTCCGCAAAACAGGCTGGAGTTGATCAACCTGCAGCAAAAAGTAATCCGTTTTGGCTCAGATAGCGCCGTGTTTTCGCAATTGCCGGGAGGCCCGCGGTCTGCCACGGTACTGGGATTTTATCATCCTTATTGCAAGCTCTTTCCGACTTTGCAAGATTGTCACAGTACATACCTGGGCAATGCCGGGCGATGGTTCGACAGTCTGGCATTCTTCAGTGACGCCGTTTTCTCTGCCATCAGGCATATTAAGTGGGCCACTCCGCTTGTGCCTGAATTCATGCTATTCCATTTTGACCCGATGTACCGGGTTTCGAAGAATGTTCTGCTGCAACTCGACGGAACGCTTGTTAATGTCCACAGTTCCTTGGATTTCATTCATGTGAACGTCCCGCATTTGCCCAACGTGTATGTGCAGCGCCTGTTGAAACAGCCAGTCAGCAATGATGTCGAGGGCTACCGGCAGAATCTGGCCGGAGCCGACATGGTACTTGGACGTATCCTCGAACAACTGCGCTTACAGGCTGCGAAACAGAACATTCTTTTGATTGTGTCTTCCGATCATTGGTTGAGGACACATTCCAAGCAAGCTGCACCAGTCCCTTTTATTGCCTGGAAGGTTGGCGCCAGCGCTCCTTCGGTTCTGCCGGCGCCGTTCAGTACAGTGCACAGCAAGCAACTGGCGCTAGATTTTCTTGCTGGGCGGGTGGATACGCAAGCGGAGGTGACGCAAGCGTTACGTCAGACAACTTATTACGCAACTTGGAGCGCCCCCGATGGCTACCCGTATTGAAACGTTGGAAAAGATTTCATGGCGCGATCCGTCAGGCTTTGTCGCAAAAAAAGATGGCCGTATTTTTCGTGCGGTGAGTACCGCCAGCATTCCCGACGTCCAGCGGTTACTGGAAGCACGCTGGTATCGGCAAGGAGTAGCCGATGGCTGGTTTCCGGAGTCGGAGTGGGTCGCTGGCCGGGTGCCGTTCGTTGTCGATACGAGCCAATTTGGTTGGCTGGAACATCGCGCCTTGGCATTCCCATGCTATGCCCATGAAATTACTGCGCTGCAACTGTACGACGCAGCCAAACTGACGCTGGCCATCGCCAGAACTGCGCTGGAACACGGCTGGACGATCAAGGATGCATCCGCATGGAACATTCTGTTCGAGCATGGAAAGCCGCGGTTTTGCGATATTCTGTCATTTGAACGGGCTGACAACTCCGGCATATGGATCGCCTATGCTCAGTTCTGTCGGCACTTCCTAATTCCGTTGCTGCTGTATCGCGATGCCGGCATGCTGCCTTCCTCGCTGTTTGTACTGCACCGTGATGGCGTGCAACCCGAGCAGGCCAGGCGGATTCTCGGTGGCTGGCGTGCGTATGTTCAGCCTACGCTGGAAGCGGTAACCTTACCGGCATTGTTTGGCCGCATGGAGCAGTCGCGCACCAGCGGCGGCGCGCAGGGACCCAAGGCCAAATCAGCCGAACTTGCAAAGTTCCTGTTGGGGCGAACGCTGAAACGGCTTGAAAAGCTTATTGATGCGCTCAAGCCAGCAGCGTCTGCAAAGCCAAGCAAGTGGGAGAATTACGAAGCGGACCGCGATCATTACAGCGCACCCGACGTGGTGGTCAAGACCAATTTCGTACGGGAAGCCGTGCAGCAGCCCGGCATCAACACAGTGCTCGATCTAGGCTGCAATGCTGGCGAATTCAGCAAAGTCGCGGCGCATGCGGGGAAGACTGTGCTGGCCGCCGACTATGATCATGGCGCTCTGTCGCGTCTGTATCAGGAGCTGCGTTGCGCGACACTGGCGATCTCCCCCATATTGCTCGATATTGGCCGGCCGACCCCGGCAGTGGGCTGGATGAACCGGGAAGTGGAAAGCTTCATGGTACGCGCCAGCGGCAAGTTCGATTGCATCATGGCCTTGGGACTGGTGCATCATCTGCTGGTTTCCGAACGTGCTAGTCTGCGCATGATTCTTGAGTTTTTTCTGTCGCTTGATGCGCGTTTTTTGGTGCTGGAATGGATTGACCCGCAGGACCGACGCTTTACGGAAATTGCTGGTGTCAATGAACAACTGTATTCAGACGTATCGATCGAGAGTTTTGAACATATATTTTGCGAAAAATACGTGATAGAGAAAAAGGAGCAAATCCTTGCCGGTAACCGTATTCTATATTTACTAAAAAGGAAAAACTGATCACTAAGTAATCCTCGGGAAATTAGTGTGAATTTATGACGAACAGGACCGGATGCTGTTAAGTGGCCAAGGCAAGCTTCTGTTTTGGCGTGCTACCGCCAAGCGCCATGTTGGGCCGGTCGTGATTGTAAGTCCACAGCCAGCGGGTTGCAAAATCCTGAATCTCATCAAGCGTTTCAAACATATGAGGGGCCAGCCAGTCGTAGCGCACCGTGCGGTTATAGCGCTCGACATAAGCAAGCTGCTGCGACTGGCCAGGCTGAATGAAGTCGATGCGTATGCCGCGCTTGGCGGCCCAGGCCCGCGTCACGGCGCTGATGTACTCCGGGCCGTTATCGCAGCGAATGACGTGGAGTTTGCCACGCCATTCGATGATCCTGTCGTGGGAGCCCTCGATGCCGAGCCCATCACGGTTGTAATCGTCGATCACATTGAACAAGCGGATGCTTCTGCCGTCGGCCAGCTGGTCATGCATGAAGTCCATCGACCAGGTGTCGTTAATCTGTGCAGCTACGGCCAGCGGCAGCGGCTTTTCCCGCACCAGCCGATGGCGTGGCTTGATTCGCAGATTCAGTTCCAACTCGCGATAGATCCGATATACGCGCTTGTGGTTCCATTTAAAACCCTTCACGTTGCGCAAATACAGGAAGCACAGGCCAATGCCCCAGTTGCGCTGGTTGTTGGTCAGGCGTACCAGCCAGTCAGCCACGACTGCGTTTTGCGCGTCGAGCTTGGTGCGATAGCGATAGCAGGTCTGGCTGATGCCGAACGCCTGGCAGTCCAGTCCTATGGTGACTGAACGCTGAGCCACGGCCCATTGCGCCATCTCCCGCCGCTGAGATGGCGTTACCACTTTTTTGTCAGGGCTTCCGCGACGATCTCGGCTTTCAAGCGCTCCTCGGCATACGTCTTCTTCAGGCGCCGGTTTTCGTCCTTCAGTCCCTATCAGCGATCACCAGCCACCCACCAAGTTCGGTGACAACACCCCCCGGATCATGGACGACTGGGGGCAGCAATCATGCCGAACTTGGCTGGCCAAAACCTTGAGGATCAAGGTCTGTATATAGTAACGGGGGGGGGGGGCAGTGTTGCAGTGCTCAGGCGAAAACGTCGGCATTGGCCAGCAACGTGCCGACTTTGTCCTTGCCAGACAGTAACGGTTCGCCGTCCAGCGGCCAGTCTATACCGATCGCCGGGTCATTCCACAGGATGCTGCGCTCGAATTCCGGTGCCCAATAGTCGGTGGTCTTGTACAGGAACTCTGCATTGTCGCTGGTCACCACGAAGCCGTGAGCGAAACCTTCAGGTATCCATAACTGGCGTTTGTTGGCGGCCGACAGAACGACGCTGGCCCACTTTCCGAAAGTTGGCGAGCTTTTACGCAGGTCAACGACGACGTCAAATACTTCGCCAGCGGTGACGCGCACCAGTTTGCCTTGTGGCTGCTGGATCTGATAATGCAGGCCGCGCAACACACCCTTGACGGACTTGGAGTGGTTGTCCTGCACGAAGTCGCGCGTGACGCCAGTCAGTTCGGTAAAGCGTTTCTGATTGAAACTCTCATAGAAAAAGCCACGATCATCGCCAAAGACAGTAGGCTCGATGATCAGGACGTCCGGAATTGCTGTGGTTTGAATTTGCATGGTATGGATGAGCCGTTAAGGCCTTAATATATTTTTTCTTCGAGCAGGCGCAGCAGGTATTGGCCATACGCGTTTTTCTTCAACGGCTGGGCTAGTTGCTCCAGCTTAGCGGCATCGATGTAACCCTTGCGATAAGCAATTTCCTCCGGGCAGGCGACTTTCAAACCCTGGCGATTTTCGATGGTAGCGATGAACTGCCCCGCTTCCAGCAAGGACTCATGCGTGCCAGTATCGAGCCAGGCCATGCCGCGCCCCATCAGTTCGACGTTCAGTTGACCGCGCTCCAGATAAATGCGGTTGACGTCGGTGATTTCCAGTTCGCCGCGCGGTGATGGTGCGATGCCGGCGGCGATGTCGCATATCTGGCTATCGTAGAAATACAGACCGGTGACGGCGTAGTTCGATTTTGGCTTGAGCGGCTTCTCCTCGATGCTGATGGCGCGCCGTTGCGCATCGAAATCGACGACGCCATAGCGTTCCGGATCGGTGACATGGTAGGCGAATACGGTGGAGCCGCTGGTGCGTGCGGATGCTTCCCGCAGTTGCGATTCGAAGTCGTGGCCGTAATAGATGTTGTCACCCAGGATGAGGGCCGATGGCGCGTCGCCGACGAATTCGCGGCCGATGATGAAGGCCTGCGCCAGGCCGTCAGGCGTGGGCTGCACGGCGTAGCTGAGCTTGATGCCCCATTGGCTGCCATCACCGAGCAACTCCTGGAACCGCGGCGTATCTTGCGGCGTGGAGATGATCAGGATGTCGCGTATGCCGGCCAGCATCAGGGTGGTCAGCGGATAGTAAATCATCGGCTTGTCATACACAGGCAGCAGCTGCTTTGATACGGCCATGGTGACGGGATACAGGCGCGTACCTGAACCACCGGCCAGGATGATGCCTTTGCGTTCGATCTGCTCGGCCATTACACACCTTCCTTGCTGTCGCGGGACGCGTAATTTTTTTCCAGCCAGTTCTGGTAATCGCCGGACTGCACGTTACGCACCCATTCCTGGTTGTCGAGATACCACTGGACGGTCTTGGCGATACCCGACTCGAACGTCTCGGCCGGCTTCCAGCCCAATTCACGCTCGATTTTGCGGGCATCGATGGCATAGCGGCGGTCATGGCCAGGGCGATCCTGTACATAGGTGATCTGGTCGCGGTAGCTGCCTGCCGCTTTCGGCGTCAGTTTGTCCAGAATGTCGCACAGCGTATGGACTACTTCGAGATTGGCTTTTTCGTTCCAGCCTCCAACGTTATACACTTCGCCAACGCGGCCAGCTTCCAGTACGCGCCGAATTGCCGTGCAGTGGTCGCCCACATACAGCCAGTCGCGGATCTGCTGTCCGTCGCCATAGATCGGTAGCGCTTTGCCATCGCGCGCATTGCTGATGATCAGCGGAATAAGCTTTTCAGGGAAATGGAAACCGCCGTAATTGTTGGAGCAATTCGTGGTCAGGGTTGGGAAGCCATACGTGTGGTGATACGAACGGACGAGATGGTCGGACGCTGCTTTCGAGGCCGAGTAGGGGCTGTTTGGCGCATATGGCGTGGTTTCGGAGAATGGCGCATCGTCTGCGCCCAGGCTGCCATACACTTCGTCGGTCGACACGTGCAGGAAGCGGAAACTCTCTCGCTCGGCGCCCGACAGGGTATTCCAATAAGCGCGGGCGGCCTCCAGCAGGCTGAAGGTGCCGTTGACATTAGTCGTCACAAATGCGCCAGGATTGTGAATCGAGCGATCGACATGGCTTTCCGCTGCAAAATGGACAACCGCGCGAGGCTTGTATTGCTCAAATAATTGCGACAGCAGTGCCGTATCGTTGATATCACCCTGGACGAAAATATGGCGCGGATCGTCGCTGATGGACGCCAAATTGTTCAGATTTCCGGCATACGTCAGTTTGTCAAAATTGACGACTGTTTCAATGCTCTGTGCCAACCAATCCAATACGAAATTTGAGCCGATAAAGCCAGCACCGCCTGTAACGAAAATCATTTTCTGCTTCCTTATTAACAAAATTATTCCAATGGCCGGAGTCCGACGATCTAGTTTTTTTCCATCAGCAACTTCTTGACCAGCGGTGACAGCGCGTCTCTGACCGCGCCCATGCTCTGGTTGCTATTGATGATCGCGTAGCGGTCGGGATGCTGTGCCGCGCGCATGATATAGCCATCGCGTACGCGGGTAAAGAAGTCCACAGATTGACGCTCAAATTTGTCCGCCACGCGGCTGTCAGCCAGGCGTTGTGCGGCAACCACAGGGTCGCAGTCGAAGATGATGGTCAGCGTCGGCTGCAAGTCCGCATGAACCCAGCTTTCCAGCTCGACTAGCTTTTCGAGGGGGAAGCCACGGCCATATCCTTGATACGCAAAAGTGGAATCGGTGAATCGGTCGCACAGCACCCAGTGGCCGTTTGTCAGTGCTGGCTGAATGACGGTCAGGACATTTTCCTGGCGTGCGGCAAAAGCCAGCAAGGCTTCCGTAGCTGATTGCATTTCATCGTTCAGAATAATGTCGCGAAGTTTTTCGCCGAGTGGCGTACCGCCCGGCTCGCGGCTCGACACGACAGAAATGCCATTCTGCGTAAGCTGCTCCAGCAGCCAGGAAATGTGGCTGGACTTACCTGCGCCGTCAATTCCTTCGAAAGAAATGAATTTTCCTGACTTGCCGTTCTCGGAAGAACTATTCAATTTAATAAACATTTTTCTTCAAAATAACTTGCGTAAAAGTGGTCAGTAGAATTTGAATGTCTTTTTTTAGGCTTCGTGTACGGATGTAGTTCAAATCCAGTTCGATGGTTTCCAACTTTGTCAGCGTGTCACGGCCAGAAATTTTTGACAAGCAGGTAATACCTGGTTTGACTGAAATGTACTCTTCCTTGAATTGCTCATATTTCTGCAGAATGTCAGGAATCTCGGGACGTGGACCGACCAGTGACATGTCACCCATGACCACATTGAAGAAATTCGGCAGCTCATCGATGCTGTATTTTCTGATGATATGTCCAGTTTTGGTGACGCGTGGATCATGTTCATAGTGAAAATGAAAATCAAGCGTGGTATTGGCGGAATAGTCATACAACTCTGGAAAGCGTGCGCGTGCGTCGATGAACATGCCGCGCAATTTGAATATCTTGAATGGCTTGCCGCGCAGGCCGATGCGTGTCTGGAAAAAGAAAGGGGAACCTTTTGATTCAAATCTGACAATGATTGCCGTGATCAAGATGATGGGCAGAGAAATAATGAAAAGTATTGTACCGCCAACGATGTCTAAAAGACGCTTGAAAAATTTATACATGGTTCCTATTGTTTTATATTGTTGTGATCTTATTCTTTATGAATCTTGCCGTCGATAATTAAATTGACATTGTCGAGTATTCATTCAGCCAATTGATAGTGTTGTTCAATCCTGTTTTCAACGACACTGAGGGTTTCCAGTTTAGTGTTATTTCAGCATTCGTGCAGTCCAGAATAATCCTGGGAACATCGACCCCGCGCTCGGGCAACCATACCAGTTCCGGTTTGCGATTGGTCTGTACCGCGAGGATGTCGACCAAATCCTTGAGGGAAATACCAATACCTGAACCAATGTTGCAGATACCGTTTTTGGTACTGTAGGCAGCCTGGAAACATGCGGTGGCGACGTCGGAAACATAAATGAAGTCTCTGACAATATTCCCGTCACCCCAGATTTCTATTTGCTGTTCATTCAATATCTTATGCAGGAAGACTGAAATGACACCCTGCTTGGAAATGGGATTTTGCCGCGGTCCATATGGATTGGAAATCCTTAACACAGTATAGTTTAATCCATGTAGTTTTTCATACATGTATAAATACTTCTCGGCTGCAAGTTTGGTAATCGCATAGGAGCAAATCGGAAATACCGAATCACTTTCATTATGAGTTTCGGTGTCCGAGTCGCCATAAATTGAGCCGCCACTGGATAAGTAAATAATTTTCCCCGTCCTGTGTCGGGTACAGATATCCAGCAGATTTACGGTCGGGATCAGATTTGATGCAATATCAAATTCCGGATCGTCATTCGACGTCTTTGGAGTCGTTGTTGATAAAGAGTAAATTATAACATCAAAGTTTCTTGCTACGATGCTTTCAAGAAGCACCTTATTTTTTATATCGCCTGCTACAAACGTGAAACCCGCAAGTTCCGGGCGAAATATTTCACGTTGCCTGTCAAAAACAGTAACTTCCCAATTTTCTTTAAGGAATTTATCAACAATATGTGATCCAATAAATCCTGATCCACCGATAATAAGTACTTTCATGTAAATTCCTAAATTTTATGCAAGAAAATATTTGATTTTTCATTTTTGGTGATGCCGAAAATGAGTTTATTTATCTGATCTATATGGCAAATAGAAATTAGTTAAATTTTAGAAAATATTTTCATGGATAGGTGATAGTGATAATCTCTGATTTTATATAATCTGAATGATGTATCTGGAAAATTGGTAAAATATTGTTATGTTTTTTTTGGTTTGTTAAAAACGAAAAAATAATAATATAACGTCTTTTGGACCTTGCTGGGCAACTCCGGAGCTTAAGTCCCGCTGTTAAATTGGTAGCAGCTTTGCGCTCCTTCATTCGTTAGGCCCGTCCGTAGCGGTCTTCAAAGCGAACGATATCGTCTTCCCCAAGGTAGCTACCCGATTGAATTTCAATCAATTCCAGCGGTAGTTTGCCTGGATTGGCCAGAGAATGGACGACGCCAAGGGGGTATAGGTGGACTGTTTCGGTCAGCAGATATTCCTTGTCGCCATTGGTGATCTGGGCCGTGCCTGATACCACGATCCAGTGCTCGGCGCGGTGGTGATGCATTTGCAATGACAGCTTGGCATCAGGCTTGACGGTGATCCGCTTGACTTGGAAGCGCTCGCCGTTGCCGATGGAATCGTACGATCCCCACGGTCGGAAGACTTCACGGTGCATGGTGGCCTCGGGGCGCTCCCTGGGAACCAACTGCGCGACCATGGTTTTCGTCTGTTGTGCCTGATCCGCATCCATGACCACTACGGCGTCGGCGGTTTCCACGATGACGGTATTGCGCATGCCGATGGCGGTGACCAGGCGGCTAGTGCTGTGCACCAGGCAATCGTTGCAATCCTGGATCAGCACATCGCCGTTGGCGCTATTGTTATCGGCATCCTTTTCCTCCACGTCGAGGACGGCTTTCCATGAGCCGACATCATTCCAGCCCGCATCGAGGACGATGGTCGAGGCATGGCTGGTGCGCTCCATGACGGCGTAGTCGACGGCGATATCAGGGCTGGCGGCGTAGGCATCCTTGTCCAGGCAAATGAAGTCGAGGTCGCTCTTCGCGGCGCTGATGGCAGCGCGGCACGCGACCAGGACGGCGGGTTGGAAGCGTTCCAACTCTTCCAGGTAGCGGCTGGCGCGGAACAGGAACATGCCGCTGTTCCAGAAGTAATCGCCGCTGTTAATATATTGCTCTGCAAGCGCCGAGGCCGGTTTTTCCACGAATTCAACTACGCGCTGGACCTGTCCCGCTGGCTCTCCTTCGACGCGGATATAGCCGTACCCTGTTTCTGGTCCCGTCGGCGTGATACCGAATGTCAGCAAATGACCCGCTTCAGCGGCAGTACGCCCCAGTGCGATTGCGCGATGGAACGCCGGGGTATCCAAAATGACGTGGTCCGATGGCAGCACCAGCAGGAGCGGATCTTCGCCATTCTCCATCGCATGCAAGGCGGCTGAGGCGATCGCCGGCGCCGTATTGCGGCGCATGGGTTCAAGCAGCATGCGACTATTTTCCAGGCCGATCTCACGCACTTGCTCTGCGACAATAAAACGCGACGATTCGTTACATACCAGTAGTGCTGGCGACACGGTATCGATGCCCGCCAGGCGCTGCAGCGTTTGCTGCAGCATGCTGCCCTGAGTCGACAAGCGCAGAAACTGCTTTGTGAATGCCTCGCGCGAAAGCGGCCATAAACGTGTGCCGGAACCGCCGCAAAGAATTACCGGTAGGAGGGGAATAGTCATTGATGCTGTAATGTAGATTTAATATTGGATAGAACTGAATAATTCGATATTCGTTATGCATTATAAAACCTGTCCGGCTTGCCGCGCTTGACTGCGGCTACGTACGTACCGGAAAAAATCCATATTGCCAACATGGACAATGCTTTAATAAATTGCAGGAATCTTTGTATTTTCTCCCGACTCTATAGAATCTGAGAAGCAGGTACTTTGGCGTGTCCTGTATTGTAGTTCGCAACCACGGTATTCCTACTCAGCGCGCAACGTTTTCAAGCAAAAAAGCAACAAACACGCATATGGCGGTCAAACTGAGGAGCAACACTGCTCCTGCTGCGCAGTCCTTGGCAATCTTGATGCTCGGATGGAGGGAAGGATGGAGGTGATCGATCAGGTGTTCCAGCGCAGTATTCAACAATTCCGCCGCCAGGACCATACCGCAATTGAGCAATAGCATGGCCCACCATATCAACGGAGGTCGGACCCAACAGAGTACGATGGTCACCATCAGGGCGGCCAGGCACTGCAGGCGAAAGCTCGATTCCATGCGGGACGCAGCGCTTATGCCTTGCAGGGCAAATCCCATGCGCTTGAAGAAAGGCTGGTTCTTCATGGCAACTGAGGCGATGGCGCGCGATATTTTACTGACATGAAGGCGGATCTCTCAATGAATAGATGAGGATCGCAGGCATGGCCATACGATATGACATCATTCGTCCACAGCAGAAAGACTGGTGCCAATCTTCTTGATGTTTGATAAAAAGTAAAAAAAGCCCGTTTTCAAATGAAAAGGGCTTTTATTGCAATAGTTTGCATATTAAAGCATATGAACTATTACGGTGCTGGGCCTTCACCTTTCGGCTCTACATCAAGCTGCAGGATGGGCCTACCTGTCGCTGCCTGGGCAGCCAGGTATTAATGGTGGGTTGGGGTCGTGTGCGCGGTGGTCGAATCCGAGCTTGCTGCACCGGCCACAACGGCAACTGCTGCGCCGATTGCGATCAGGGCGCTCGTGCTCAGGCCGGCAACAGTGCCGGCGGCGGCAGCGCCAGCTGCTGGCGCAGCTGCTACTGGTGCAGGAGCTGGTGCCGTTTGAGCCATGGCTTGCGCGGAAGCGAAGCACAGGATTGCCGAAGCGATCAGAATTTTCTTCATGGGATATCCTTTTAGGTTGAACAGCGAAAATGCTAAACTGTCACACGATTGTAGCAACATTTCTCCTGCTAGTCAGCGCTACACCGTTCGCGACGCAAATAATTTCACTTATTTTAGCCGTATACCGGGCCAATCACCGTGCCAAGGTAGCTGCGTTGTTGTTCTCTATCAACAAAAACGCTGACGTGCCGATGCGGCCGAATTATTTTTCTGTTAATTGTCGTGAGAATGCCTGATGCTTGCGAAAGCGCCGCACAAGTTTGCCAAGTGCTTGCCATCCCGCGTAAAATGCAGGCTTCGCGGGTGTAGCTCAATGGTAGAGCAGAAGCTTCCCAAGCTTACGACGAGGGTTCGATTCCCTTCACCCGCTCCATTTTTCGCTGGCGCCTGGCTTGATGCGGCGCAGCCACTTATTTCTCCATTCCCATGTCTTCTGATACCCCAGCAAACGGCCCGGCGCGGCCGATGATGTACGATCCGACCGAACACCGCATCCGCAGTTTCGTGACCCGCGCGGGACGGCTTTCCGTGGCGCAGGCGCGCGCGCTCGAGACTCTGGGGCCGCAGTTCCTGGTGCCTTTCGCTAAGGAACCGATGGATTTCGAGCAGGTATTTGGCCGCAAGGCGCCCGTCATCCTGGAAATCGGTTTTGGCATGGGCGCGACGACTGCGCATATCGCCAAAGCCATGCCGGAGAAGGATTTCATCGGCGTCGAAGTGCATACACCCGGTGTCGGCAGCCTGTTGAAGCTGATCGGCGAGGAGTCGCTGACGAATCTGCGCCTGCTGCAGCACGATGCGGTGGAAGTGCTCACGCACATGATTCCCGCCAATTCGCTGGCCGGTATCCACGTTTTCTTCCCCGATCCATGGCACAAGGCACGCCATAACAAGCGCCGCCTGATTCAGTCGCCGTTCGTCAAGCAATTGACCGATCGCCTGGCGCCGGGCGGCTATCTGCATTGCGCCACGGATTGGGAAGATTACGCGGTGCAAATGCTGGACGTGCTGGGCGCGGAGCCGCAACTGCGCAATAGCGCCGACGCTTATGCGCCGCAACCGGCGTATCGTCCGCTGACCAAGTTTGAAAACCGTGGCTTGAAGCTGGGCCATGGCGTGTGGGATCTGGTGTTCATCAAGAAGTAACCTGGCGGTTTGCCCGTCTGTGCCGTTTGCGCGAGAACAAGCCTGCCGCGGCGACGCCGCAGGCTTTTTTGATGCGCGCGCTATCGTGCGCTGGCTAGGCAGGGCGGGGGAATTACGGTAGTCTTATCTTTTTTACATTGATTGATATTATGTCCAAGAAAATACTCGTGACGGGCGCATCCGGTTTCATCGGTTCGCATACCTGTGTCGAATTGCTGGCTGCCGGCTTTGAGGTCGTCGCGGTGGATAATCTGTGCAATAGCGCGCGCGAAGCGATGGCGCGCGTGGAGCGTATCTCCGGCAAAAGCGTGCCTTTCTATGAAGCGGACGTGCGCGACCGCGCGGCCATGACGGCCGTCTTGCGCGAGCACGCCATCGATGCCGTGATCCATTTTGCGGGCTTGAAGGCGGTGGGCGAATCCGTGGCGCAGCCGCTGATGTATATGGACAACAATGTGTCTGGTACCGTGGCGCTGCTGGAAGTGCTGGCGGCGGCGAATGTGAAGCGTTTTGTCTTCAGCTCGTCGGCCACCGTGTATGGCGACCCGGAAGCCTTGCCGATCCTGGAATCGTCGCGCCTGTCCGTCACCAACCCCTACGGCCGCTCGAAGCTGATGGTCGAGCAGATCCTGGCCGACCTCGTGCATGCCGATGCCCAATGGCAAGTCGGCGTGCTGCGCTACTTCAATCCGGTCGGCGCGCATGCCAGCGGCTTGATCGGTGAAGATCCGGCCGGCATCCCGAACAACCTGATGCCCTTCATCGCCCAGGTGGCCGTGGGCCGCCGCGAACGCCTGGCCGTGTTCGGCAACGACTACGCCACGCCGGACGGCACGGGCGTGCGCGACTATATTCACGTGGTCGACCTGGCGCTGGGCCACGTGGCCGCGTTGAACCGCCTGTTTGCTACCGAGGGCGGCTTTACCGTCAACCTGGGCACGGGCCACGGCTTCAGCGTACTCGATACCGTGCGCGCCTTCGAGGCCGCCAGCGGCCGCCAAGTCCCGTACGACATCGTGCCGCGCCGCCCCGGCGACATCGCCAGCTGCTACGCCTCGGCCGACAAGGCGAAGGAACTGCTGGGCTGGCAGGCGCAGAAAAACATCGACGACATGTGCCGCGACCACTGGCGCTGGCAGCACCAGAATCCGCAAGGCTACGCTGCCTGATAGAGGATTGATGTCTCTAGTTTTGGCACAGCAGTAATGCATCCTGCCAGTTAGGCAAGCCGCAGAAAGTCTCCATCAGTTTCTGCGACGACAATACCGAATTGGCTGGTCGCTGTGCCGGAACCGGGTACTCGGATGCCAGTATCGGTGTCAGCCGCGGCTTTTTCGTGACCGATGCATGGGCCATGATCGCTTCGGCAAAACCGAACCACGTGGTTTTTCCTTGGGCCGTCAAATGGTAGAGCCCGGAATGCTTGTTCCACCACGCTTGCTGGTCGGCTGCGGCCAGGCTTTGCGCTACGATGTGCGCGGTAGTGTCGGCGATGGTACGGCTCCATGTGGGAGCGCCGAATTGATCCGACACGATGTTCAGCGCGTCGCGCTCCTGGGCCAGGCGGCGCATGGTGAGCAGGAAGTTTTTGCCATGCGTGCTGTAAACCCAGCTGGTGCGCAGTATAAGATGGGCTACGCCACTGGCTTGAATGGCCTGTTCGCCTGCCAGCTTGCTGCTGCCGTAAACATTCAGCGGGCAGGTCGGATCCGTTTCCAGATAGGGGATGTCTTTGTTGCCGTCGAACACGTAGTCGGTGCTGTAATGTATCAATGTGGCGCCAAGCTTCTTGGCCTCTTCAGCCATGACACCAGGTGCCTCACCATTGATGCGCAGTGCAAGTTCCGGCTCACGTTCCGCCTGATCGACTGCGGTGTAGGCCGCAGGATTGACGATCAGCGTAGGCTTCACAGTGCGAATGACGTCCCGTACCTGTTGCAGATTGCTCAAGTCCATTTGACTGCGATCGAGCGCGATGATTTCTCCCAAGCCTTGCAGGCTGCGCTCGAGTTCATAGCCTACCTGGCCAGTTCTTCCGGAGATTAAAATTCGGCTCATGAGTATTCCTGTCTATATTGGTGCCAATAGTATGCCTGAAGGCTGCTGGATTGAGTGAATAGCCGGCTAGTTTTTCGGTGCCTTGTCTGGGGAGAGTTGCCATGCGCCGCCCATAAAAAATCCCGCTCACACGTCAGTGTGGCGGGATTTTTTTTAGAGCGCCAGCAACCCGATGGCGCCTGAAAAATGTCTGGGACTAGGCGCAAAGCCGAAGACAGTACGCAAGTACGGCGAGGCGAAGCAACAACGCCCCAGGCATTTTCTCAGGCAGCCATTAAGGGTACAGGCCGCGCACTTCGCGAGCCTGCAGGACGCGGGTGCATGCCAGGATGAAGGTGGCCGTACGCATCGACACCTTCTTCTCTTGCGACACTTGCCATACCGCGTCGAACGCTTCGCGCATGATGCGGGTCAGGCGGCTGTTGATTTCTTCTTCCGTCCAGAAGAAGCTCGAGAAGTTCTGCGCCCACTCGAAGTAGCTGACGGTCACGCCGCCGGCGTTGGCCAGCACGTCCGGCACGATCAATACGCCACGGTCGGTCAGGATGTCGTCCGCTGCCGGCAGGGTCGGGCCATTGGCGCCTTCCAGGATGATCTTGGCGCGGATGACCTGTGCGCGTTCCGCCGTGATCTGCTGTTCCAGCGCGGCCGGGATCAGGATGTCGCAATCGATGCCCCAGAAATCTTCGCGCGGCACGAATGCCTCGGCGCCCGGGAAGCCTTCGACGCTGCCCACTTCGGCCACGTGCGCCAGCAATTGCGGAATGTTCAAGCCGCCGGCATGCACCACGGTGGTCTTGTGGTCTTGTACCGCGACCACTTTCGAGCCGGCTTCAGCGAACATGCGTGCGGCGACGCCGCCCACGTTGCCGAAACCTTGCACGATGACTTTCGCGCCTTCGAGCGACATGCCGACCTTGGCGGCCGCATCGCAACCGACGACGAACACGCCGCGGCCCGTCGCATCGCGGCGACCCAGGCTGCCGCCCAGCGAGATGGGTTTGCCCGTCACCACGCCGGTCGACATATTGCCGCCGATCATGGCGTAGCTGTCCATCATCCACGCCATGACTTGCTCATTCGTGTTGACGTCCGGCGCCGGGATATCCTTGTTCGGTCCGATGATCATGCTGATCTCGCTCGTGTAGCGGCGGGTCAGGCGTTGCAGTTCGTTGCGCGACAAGGTCTTCGGATCGACACGGATACCGCCCTTGGCGCCGCCGTATGGCACGTTGACGGCCGCATTCTTGACCGTCATCCAGGCCGACAGGGCCATCACTTCCGACAGGGTCACGTCCTGGTGGAAGCGCACGCCGCCCTTGCCTGGACCGCGCGACAGGTTGTGCTGCACGCGGTAGCCTTCGTAGTGGGCAATGGTGCCGTCATCGCGCTCGATGGGCACGTCGACCGTCAGGATGCGCTTTGGACGCTTCAGCGTTTCCACCCAGCGCGACAGGTTGCCCAGGTACGGCGTAACGCGGTCGATCTGCTCGAGGTAGACGCCCCATGGGCCCAGATCTTCGGAATTGAGGTAAGAAGGAAGTGCGTGCTTGCTGGTCATGCTTGATAAGCTCCTGGACAATACGAATACGTTAGAGGCACAGCCGAGATGCGGCTGCGCGCAGCGGAACCGCATCGTAGGCGATAGCCTCATGCCCCGGCCAATGCTTTGTGCGCATCCGGTTATGCATTTATTGCATAGTTGTATTGCCAGGATTGCCAGTCAGGACTGGCTGGCCTCGATGGCACGTTTGCGGCGCTTGCCGGCGCGCGCCTTGCCATCCTGCGCCTGCACCAGGTATTGCCACAGGCTTTCGACGATCTGCTTGCCGGGCCGCAGGCTGGACGGGCGTTCGCGGTACAGGCGGATTTCCAGCTCGATTTCCCAGCCCGGCGCGCCACCGTCGGCGCGCGCCAGATGCTTGTATTTGACGTCGCGCATGACGGCCGATTCGGGCAGGAAGGCGATGCCGCGGCCTTCCAGCGCCATCATCTTCAAACCTTCGGCCATGTCCGTTTCGTAGCAGGTCTCGAGGAACAGCGGTGCCTTGGCGTCGGCCACCAGCAACTCCACCATGCGTCCCAGGTAAGCGTTGCTGGTGTAGGAGAGGAAGGGCAGCGGTTCCTTGGCGCTGCCCGGCAGGACGAAGTCGGGAACCTTGTCCTGGCCGCAGCGCGCATAGGCGCGCAGGGTTTCGCGGCCCATCACCAGCATGTCGTAGCGGCCCGGGTCCAGCTGCACCGGCTGGCGCGGATGGTGGTAGCACAGCAGCAGATCGCAGCCGCCGTCGACCAGCTGCAGCACGGCGTCGTGCACGTTCAGCGCCATCAGGCGGCTGTTGATCGGCGCGAAACCGTCTTCCAGCGCCGTCAGCCACTTCGGCATGAAGGTCAGCGACAGGGTATGCGGCACGGCGAAGTCGACGCTCGTTTGCGTGGCCGCCCGTTTGCCGCGCAACAGGGCGCGCACGCCATTGATCTGCCCCAGCATTTCCAGCGCCTGCTCGTAAAACACGGCGCCGGCCGGCGTCAGGCGTGTGGGATAGGAGGTGCGGTCGACCAGGTCGATGCCGAGCCAGTTTTCCAGCGACTGGATGCGCCGCGAGAAGGCGGGCTGGGTGACGTGGCGCAGGGCTGCGGAACGGCTGAAGTTATGCGTTTCAGCGAGTGAAATGAAGTCTTCCAGCCATTTGGTTTCCATCGCGGCAGCGTTCCGTTATCAAGGGCAGGGGCAAGGTGAGGTGCTCAGGGCGTCTCGGTCGATGCCGCCGGCTGGTACAGGGCGGCGGGCAAGCCGAAGAAGGAGGGCGGACCCAGGGTCGTGCCGTCGAGCGAGTCGCCCGCGTTCAGGGCCTTGTTGATGGCCGACAGCAGGGAGCTGCGGTCGGCCAGGTTTTGCATCAGCGCGCGCGGGCCGTTGTGAAAGGTGTGCTGGGCGATGTCCAAGGCGACGACAAAGATCGGTTCGCGGCGCATGGGAAACTCCACCCACTCGCCGTCCTCGTCCTGGGCGCAGAAGGTGTCGGGCAGGGTCATGGTATCGGCGCCGGGAAGGTGCGACGCCAGCACCAGGCCGAAGGCTTCCGGCACCACGTCGGCCAGGCGGCGCATGGTGAGGTCGTCGCCGACCAGGGCGCGGACTTGCGCTTCCACCGCGTCTTCGGCGTCGGGCTGGGCGCCGAGGATTTTCACGGCCTGATAGATCAGGTCGGACGAGAGTGCTTCCATCAAATCTTCCATCAAATCATCTCCAGGATCATGGCGACGATTTCGTCGCCGTACGAGGCCAGTTTTTTCTCGCCCACGCCGCTCACGCCGCGCATCTGCTCGAGCGAGGTGGGCTTGGCCTTGGCGATTTCGCGCAGGGTGGCGTCGACAAAAATGACGTAGGCCGGCACGTTGTGCGTGCGCGCCGTCTCCACGCGCCACCAGCGCAGCTTGTCGAAGATGGCCTGTTCGCTGGCGGACAAATCCGTCTCGACGTAACCCTTCGCCACGCTGGTACTGCGCTTGCTGGTTTTCACCGGCTTCTGGTATTGGCGCAGCTGCACCTTCTGGCCGCCCTTGAGCACGGGGCGCGAGGCGTCCGTCAGTTTCAGCGAGCTGTATTGTTCATGGTCGACCGAGACGAGGCCCAGCGCGATGGCCTGGCGCAGGATCGCCTTCCATTCCGCTTCGCCCAGGTCCGAGCCGATGCCGAACACGGACAGCGAGTCGTGGTGCCAGGTCTTGATGCGTTCCGATTCCACGCCGCGCAGCACGTCGATCACGTGGCCGCCGGCGAAACGCTGGTCGACGCGGTAGATGGCCGACAGCAGTTTTTGCACGGGCACCGTGCCGTCGAACGAGATGGGCGGCACCAGGCAGGTGTCGCAATTGCCGCACGGCGAAGCCGGTTCGCCGAAGTATTCGAGCAGGCGCATGCGGCGGCAGCTGAGCGTTTCGCACAGGCCCAGCATGGCGTCGAGTTTCACGCCCAGCACGCGCTTGAACGTGTCGTCCGCTTCCGATTCATCGATCATGCGCCGCTGCAGCACCACGTCCTGCAAGCCGTACGCCATCCAGGCGTTGGCGGCCATGCCATCGCGGCCCGCGCGACCCGTTTCCTGGTAATAGCCCTCGATGCTTTTCGGCAGATCCAGATGCGCGACGAAGCGCACGTCGGGCTTGTCGATACCCATGCCGAAGGCGATGGTGGCGACCATGACGATGTTTTCCTCGCGCAGGAAGCGTGCCTGGTTGGCGCTGCGTTTGGCGTACTCCATGCCGGCGTGGTAGGGCAGGGCGCGGATGCCGCTCTGGTTCAGGAATTCCGCCGTCTCTTCGACCTTCTTGCGCGACAGGCAGTAGACGATGCCGCAGTCGCCCGCGTGTTCCGTGTTGATGAAGTCGAGCAGCTGCTTGCGGCCATTCGCCTTTTCCACGATCTGGTAGCGGATGTTCGGCCGGTCGAAGGACGAGACGAACTGGCGCGCGTCTTCCAGCTGCAAACGCAGGGCGATTTCGGCGCGCGTCTGCGGGTCGGCCGTGGCCGTGAGCGCGATGCGCGGCACGTCCGGGAACTGCTCGTGCAGCACCGACAGCTTGATGTATTCGGGACGGAAGTCGTGGCCCCACTGGGCCACGCAATGCGCCTCGTCGATGGCGAACAGGGAAATCTTCGAGGCCTGGAACAGGTCCAGGCAGCGCTGCGTCATCAGGCGCTCGGGCGCCACGTAGACGACGTCGATGCCGCCCGTGCGCACCAGGCGCTCGATGCGGCTCGCTTCCTCGTAGGTTTGCGTGGAGTTGAGGAAGGCGGCGCGCACGCCGACTTCCTCCAGCGCGTCCACCTGGTCCTGCATCAGCGCGATCAGCGGCGAGACGACGACGCCGACGCCGTCGCGCAGCAGGGCGGGAATCTGGTAGCACAGCGACTTGCCGCCGCCCGTGGGCATCAGCACCAGCGCGTCGCCGCCATGGCTGACGTGGTCGACGATGTCGGCTTGCTGGCCACGGAAGGCCGGGTAGCCGAAAACGGTTTGCAGCAGGTGCAGCGCGCGCTGCTTAAGATCTTGATTCATAGTGCCTTATTCTGCCCAAACAACCCAGCCGTAGTGGGCGCTGGCCAGGACCAGCAAGCCGAACACGATGCGGTACCAGGCAAAAAACGTGAAGTCGTGCGAGCTGATATAGCGCAGCAGCCAGCGCACGCACAGGAAGGCGGAAATGAAGGCGGCCACGGTGCCCAGGCCGAACAGGGGCGCGTCGGTAGCCGACAGGATGTCGCGCGCTTTGTACAGCGAGTAGAGGGTGGCCGCGAACAAGGTCGGGATGGCCAGGAAGAACGAGAATTCGGTGGCCGTCTTGCGCGACAGGCCCAGCAGCATGCCGCCGATGATGGTCGAGCCGGAACGGCTGGTGCCGGGGATCAGCGCAAACGCCTGCGCGCAGCCCACCTTCAGGGCGTCGAACGGCGTCATTTCATCGACCGAGTTGACGCGCACGGTGACCGGGTTGGTGCGCGCGCGGCGCTCCACCAGCAAGATGATGATGCCGCCGATGATGAAGGCCATGGCGACCGGTACTGGCTTGAACAGCGCATGTTTGATCATCTTGCCGATGGCCAGGCCGATGATGGCCAACGGCAGGAAGGCGATGGCCACGTTCAGCACGAACTTGCGCGATTTGACCTCGGTGCCGAAGGTGGTCAGCACGCTGCCGATGCGCTGGCGGTATTCCCAGCACACGGCCAGGATGGCGCCCGCCTGGATGGCGATCTCGAAGACATCCATGACTTCTTTCGAGACATCCTTGGTAAAGTCGAGCAGGCTGCCGGCCAGGATCAGGTGTCCCGTGGAGGAAATCGGCAAGAATTCGGTAAAACCTTCGACCAGCCCCATGATGATGGCTTTTAACGCAAGAATGAGATCCATAGATGTATAAAAGGGTATAAGTACGGGTATAAGTGACAGGATGGGGTGAGCGCGTAGCGCCAGCAATGTGCGCGGGGTCGAAGCTTACCATGCCGCAGGCCCGGCCAGCCGATTTGGACGCTGGCGGGCGGCGCTTTTTTAGCGCCGTCCGCCAGGCAGAAGGGACGCTCAGGAGGGCTGTTTTGCCGGCGCCACCAGGCGCGCGCTGGCCGCCACCAGCAGCAGGGCGGCGCCCAGCATGGCGAAGGCGATATTCAGGCTGGTGGCGTGGGCGACGAAGCCGATCACGGCCGGGCCGGCCAGGATGCCCGCGTAGCCGATGGTGGTGATGGCCGCCACCGCCAGGCTGGCCGGCATGGCGTGTTGCTGTCCGGCCGCCGTGAACAGGATGGGCACGATGTTCGCCGCGCCCAGGCCGATCAGCACGAAGCCGGCCATGGCCAGGCTGGCGTGCGGCGCCAGCACGGCCAGGAAGAAGCCTGCCGCCGCACACAAGCCGCCGAAGGTAAGCACACGCTTGCCGCCAAAGCGGCTGACCACCTTGTCACCCGTGAAGCGGCCCACCGTCATGGCGATGGCGAAGGCGGCGTAGCCGAGGCCGCCCTTGGCTTCCGCCACGCCGCGCGTGGTGGTGAGGAACAGGGCGCTCCAGTCGAGAATGGCGCCTTCGGCCAGGAAAACGATAAAGCACAACAGGCCGATGAAAATGACGGCGCCATGCGGCATGACGAACAGCGGCGTCTTTTCGCCGGAGGCGGAGGCGGTCGGCAGCAGATGGCCTTGCGCGGCGCCCAGCACGCCGCACAGCAGCAGCATCACCACCGCGCACGACCAGGCCGGCGTCAGGCCCAGCCACAGCAGCAAGGCCATGCAAGCCGCGCCGGCAAAGCCGCCCACGCTGAAGAGCGCATGAAAGCCCGACATCATGGCGCCGCCGTTGGCCTTTTCGATGATCACGGCCTGGATGTTGACGGCCACGTCAAACGTGCCCATGGCCGCGCCGAACACCAGCAGCACCAGGCCCAGCTGCAGCGGCGTGGCGGCCAGCGCCAGGCCGGGCAGCACGGCCGTCAGCAGCAGGCCGGCGCCGACGATGACCTTGCGGCAGCCGAAGCGGGCCGCGAGCATGCCCGTAAACGGCATCGCGCACAGCGAGCCGGCGCCCAGGCACAGCAGCAAAATGCCGAGCGTCGCTTCATCGAGGCCCAGGCGCGACTTGGCGTAGGGAACCAGCGGGGCCCAGGCGGCCATGCCGAGGCCGGCGGCGAAGAAGACCAGGCGCGTGGCGCGTTGTTGCAGGGTGCCGGTGAGATGCATGAGGGAACTTTTCAAAGGTCGGGGTGGATAACATCAGGCACGGGCGCGCAACACTTGCACGCCCAGCCGTTCAAAGGCGGCCGCGTGGGCCGCGTCGGCATCGGCTTCCAGCACCAGGTGCTGCAGCAAGCCCGTGGCCAGCACGCCGAAGGGGGCGGCCGTGCCCAGCTTGTCGCTGGTGACGGCCACGACGACGGCCTTGCTGGCGCCGGCGATGCTGCGCTTGAACTCGGCCTCATCGTAGTTGAACGCCGTCACGCCCGCGTCCGCATCGGCGCCGCAAGCGCCCAGGAAGCACAGGTCGGGATGCATGCGCTCGACCGTGCGCAAGGCCTGCGGGCCCAAGCTGGCGCCGGCGCGCCGGTCGACCCTGCCACCGGCCATGATCAGTTCGATTTCCGGGCGCTCCATCAGCGCCAAGGCAATCGCGGGGGCATTGGTGATGACAGTGAGCGCTAACTCTGGCAAGGCGCTGGCGATGGCGAGGTTGGTCGAGCCCGCATCGAGAAACAGCACCTGGCCCGCGCGCACGAGCGACACGGCGGCCTGCGCCAGGCGCGCCTTGCGTTCCGGCGCTTCCTGCTTGCGCTGCATCAAGCTGCCGCCGTCCGGCGCCAGCGGCAGGGCGCCGCCATACACGCGCTGGCACAGGCCGGCCGCCGCCATCTCGCGCAGGTCGCGCCGTATCGTATCTTCGGACACGTCGAGCTGGCGCGCCAGGTCCAGCGCCAGCACGCGACCGTCGGCATGCAATTGTTGCTGGATCAGCGCGTGGCGTTGTTTGAGGAGCAGGGTGGCGGACATGGTGAACCTATAAACGTGCATGAATGTGCATGAATATACGCAAACGTGCAAATTTGGTCAACCCTTATCTGGCAGCCGCCGCCGTCGCCGCTCAGGGCGCCGTCAGCCGTTCCAGCTCTGCCAGCCAGCGCACCGCATGTTCGCGGCTGTCGCCGCACATGTCCTCGGACGGTTGCAAGCCGCCGCAAAACGCGGGTCGCTCGGGCAGGCCAAAGATCTTGCAGCGGTTGTCGTCGGCCAGCTGCACGCAGCGCACGCCCGCCGGCTTTCCATCCGGCATGCCTGGAATCGGGCTGGTGATGGACGGTGCGGTGCAACAGGCGCCGCAGGAGGGGCGGCATGCCAGGGGGGCAGAAGGTGACATGGGAGTTCAGGCGGGCGGGTGAGGAGCCGACAGTATAGCAAGCCGGC
Organism: Janthinobacterium sp. JC611; assembly: GCF_018682595.1. Classification (NCBI taxonomy): domain Bacteria; kingdom Pseudomonadati; phylum Pseudomonadota; class Betaproteobacteria; order Burkholderiales; family Oxalobacteraceae; genus Janthinobacterium; species Janthinobacterium sp. JC611. The sequence goes on along the minus strand of NZ_JAFLJN010000001.1, from coordinate 274,995 downwards.
TCCCGTGCGTCGCCACAGGCGCGTTCAGCGCACGATGCTGACGCGTTTGCCGGACAAGGTACGGCGGGCCGGGTCGCCATGCACGGTGATGCGGCCGGAACCGCCGGCGCGGGCGTTGACTTCATTCTGGACGGTGACGTCGATGTCGCCGGAACCGTTGCTCGCCAGATAGGCAACGTCGCTGCTCAGCGCCGCCAGGTTGATATCGCCCGAGCCATTCACGTTGGCGTCGAGGCGCTGCACGGCGCCGTTGGCGCTGATGCTGCCCGAGCCGTTCAGGGCCACGTTGAGGCGTTCGCCGCGCACGCTGCCCACCTGGATGCTGCCCGAGCCGTTCTGCACGGCGTCCGTGTTGCCGCTGACGAGGGCGGCCGCGTTGACGCTGCCCGAGCCACTGTTGGCGACGTTGAAGCGTCCGACCGTGCCCGACAGTTCACTCTTCATCGATCCGCGCTGCTCCAGGCTGAAGTCGTCGCCTTTGAGGCCGCTGACCACCAGGCGGCCCGAGCCGGAAATGTTGATTTTCTTCAATTGCGGTGTCGTATAGATGACGTGGATGCCATTGCTGCTGCGAATGTTCGTATCGCTCCAGAGGCGCAGGGTGTTGCCGTTTACGTCGCTATGGATCAGCGGCTGCAGGTTGCTGTCCGCTTCGATCACCAGCGATGCCGTGGGGCCGACGCGCACGTCGATCTTGATATCGATGCGCTTCATGTTATCGATGTCGAGCGCGTTGATGTTGCTGACCTGGCGCACGTCGCGGCTCACTTGCCCGTTGCCCTGGATGGCGTTGCCGCCCGAGTCGGCGTAACGTACTTCGCCATCGTTGGGGTTGATGACGATGGCGCAACCGCCGAGGGCAACGGCACAGCACAGGGCCAGCAAGGTACGCATGGTGATTCCTTTATGATGGTTTAGTTCAGGACAAGAAAAAAGCCGGCTGCCGCGCCGCGGCTGCCGTGCTGTCGATGACAAGGTAGCAAATCCGGCATGCTTGCTGAGTAGAAATGCGACGAACTGCGCAAAACGGGGGGTGAAACGCATTCTGCTTCACCCGGCGCCACAGGTCCGGCGCCAGAGGAGGTGTCGCCAACGCCGGCACGGAGCGTACAATACCCGTGTTCGGCTGGCCGCTTGACCTTGACGGTAGACCGGTCTACCATTAATGACTCAAAAGTAAGTTACTTGGAAAGATACATGCAAGCCCCGATTGATACCAAGCCCCGCTGGGAGCGGCGCAAGGATGCCCGCCCGCAGGAATTGCTCGCCGCCGCCCTCGACCTGTTTGTCGAACGGGGCTTCGCGTCGACGCGCCTGGAGGATGTGGCCAAGCGGGCCGGCGTGTCGAAAGGCACCCTGTACCTGTACTTCGAGAACAAGCAAGAGCTGTTCAAGGCCGTGGTGCGCGACAATATCGTGCAGTCGATCGGCGAGGCGGAAGACAGCATGGCCGCCTCGGACAGCAGCAGCGCCGAGTTGTTGCGCAAGGTGATGATGCAGTGGTGGGAAGAATTCGGCGCCACCAAGCTGGCCGGTTTGACCAAGCTGATGCTGGCCGAAGCGAACAATTTCCCGGAACTGGCGCAGTTTTACAACGAAGAGGTGGTCGCGCGCGGCAATGCGCTGGTCGTCACCCTGCTGGAACGGGGCATGCAGCGCGGCGAATTCCGCCAGGTCGATCCCGTGCTGGTCAGCACCATCCTCAGCGCGCCCGTCACCATGCTGATGATGTGGACGCACTCCTTCCTGCCATGCGAGGTCAAGAATATCGATCCGCTCGCCTACATGGATGCCTTTATCGACATGAGCTTGCGCAGCCTGCAGGTGGAGGCGACCGCGAAACCTTGATATGCAGAGCTTGTCTCTACCGTTCAGTTGCCCCTTTTCCAAGGTTCGCCCCCTCAAATCTGCAGATCGTCGCAAATTTCCTCCATTCCCCGTCTTTATGGTTAACATGTGCTTTCAGCCAGTTCAACGATAAAATGGCGGATTATTACTTCACTTACCGAGTCCAAAGATGAATATCGAACAAGCCCGCTTCAATATGATCGAACAGCAGATCCGTCCATGGGACGTACTGGATATCGACGTCTTGGAGCTGTTGAACGTGGTCAAACGTGAAGATTTCGTGCCGGCCGCCTATAAAAACCTGGCCTTCGTCGATACCGAAATTCCACTGGGCGGCGGCGAATGCATGTTCACGCCGAAGCTGGAAGCGCGCATTTTGCAAGACGTAGCCGTCAAGAAGCATGAGAATGTGCTGGAAATCGGCACCGGCAGCGGCTACATGGCCGCCTTGCTGGCGCACAAGGCGCGTCATGTGACGAGCGTGGAAATCGTTCCCCAATTGAAAACCCTGGCCGAGCAGAACCTGGCCGCCAATGGCGTGACGAACGTCACCGTGGAACTGGGCGACGGCGCCCAGGGCTGGAGCAAGGGCGCACCGTATGACGTGATCGTCGTGTCCGGCGCCCTGGCCGTGTTGCCGGAAGCACTGTTGCAACAAGTGAAAGTCGGCGGCCGCATCCTGGCCATCATCGGCGAAGCGCCGATCATGTCGGCGCACCTGATCACGCGCAGCTCGGACAAGGCTTACGACACGCGCAAGCTGTTTGAAACGAATGTCACGCCGCTGCAAGCCGTGGCACCGTCGCATTTCCAGTTCTGAGGCGACCGATTCGATGGAGCATTTGAGTGCACCGCAGCTGGCCGCCTGGCTGGCTGACCCTTCCCGCCCGCGCCCCTTGTTGCTGGACGTGCGGGAACAGTGGGAGTTCGACCTGTGCCACCTCGACGGTGCCACCCTGATGCAGATGAATTCGATTCCCGCGCGCATCGATGACCTCGATGAAGACGCCGAAATCGTCTGCATCTGCCATCACGGCATGCGCAGCATGCAAGTGGCAGCCTTCCTGGAGCGCAATGGTTTTGGCAAGATCAGTAATTTGACGGGCGGCGTGCATGCCTGGGCGCTGCAAGTCGACAGCGCCATGCCTAAATACTAAGTTATGTTGCAGTAGATGCACCCAGGCATGTTTTCCTGCATGCCTGCGGAGGCCTGTACCTCGCTTACCCGGCGGGCGCAAGGCAAGCGGTAGCAGATTTTTGATTCCATCAACTTTTGACGACTCCAACGGAGAAATGCAATGCGGAAACCCCTTATCGCCGTGCTGATGACCAGCGCCTTTGTCTCGATGACATGCTCGCTGCAAGCGCAGGCGGCCGATCTCATCCAGGTGTACCAGCAGGCGCTGGCCAATGACGCGCAGTACGCCAGCGCGCGCGCGGCCCTGTCGGCCGGGATGGAGCGGGTTCCGCAGGGGCTGGCAGGCTTGCTGCCGCAAATCTCCGCGTCGGGCAGCAATACGCGCGGCAATCAGGAACCGATCGTATTGAGTCAAGGCAATAAGATCACCATGCCGACCGTTAACGTGCACACGAATACCTACAACCTGACCCTGGCGCAGCCGCTGTTCCGCTGGGATCGCTGGGAGACCTATCAGCAAAGCAAGCTGGCGCAGGCGATTGCCGAAGCGCAATTTGCGCAAGTCCAGCAAGACCTGATCACCCGCGTGGCGCAGGCGTATTTCGACGTGCTCAGCGCGCAGGACAACCTGGGCGCCACGCAGGCGCAAAAAGTGGCGACGACGGAGCAGCTGGCATCGGCCAAGCGCAACTTCGAAGTCGGCACGCAAACGATCACCGACACGCACGAAGCGCAAGCGGCCTACGACTTGGTGGTGGCGCAGGAATTTGCCGCCATCAATGACCTGGCCAACAAGCGCAGCGCCTTGCAAACCATCATCGGCGAAGCGCCAACAAGCTTGGCGCCGATGCGCACGGGCGTGGTCATCAGCGCGCCGGAACCGGCCGCCGTCGAACCGTGGGTGAGCTCAGCGGAAGAGCAGAACTACGGCGTCGTCACGGCCCAGTTCAACGTGGAATCGGCCAAGCGCGACATCGGCCGCAACCGCGCCGGCCACTACCCGACCCTGGACCTGATCGCCAACACGGGCCACACTTACACGACGGGCGGCGCCGGCGGCGCCAACAACAATGCCATCGGCGTGCAGTGGAGCATCCCGATCTTCAGCGGCTTTGCCGTCACCAGCAAGGTGCGCGAATCGATCGCGCTGGAAAACAAGGCCCGCAACGACCTGGAAACGGCGCGCCGCGCGGCATCGCAAGGCGCGCGCCAGGCTTTCCTGGGCGTCAACAGCGGCCTGGCGCAAGTCAAGGCGCTGGAAGCGGCGGAAGTGTCGAGCAAGTCGGCGCTGGAATCGAACCAGCTTGGTTATCAAGTGGGCGTGCGCATCAATATCGACGTCTTGAATGCACAGAAGCAATTGTTCTCGACGCAAAAAGACCTGTCGAAAGCCCGCTACGACACCATCATGAACGGCTTGCGCCTGAAGGCTGCCGCCGGCACCCTGAAGGAAACGGACTTGATGCCCGTCAACGCCTTGCTCGACAAGTAAGCGCGGTCTTGCCTTGAATGAAAACCAGCACCGGCGACGGCGCTGGTTTTTTTTGTCTTGCCGTGTTATCACACGGCGCGGCTGTTGGCCACTTGCGTCAGGATCACACCCGCCACCACCAGGTCCGCGCTGGCCCAGTGCAGCGGAGAAATATGCTTGACGGCACAGTCCAGCAAGCCGTAGCGGTCGATGGCCAGCGCGGCCAGCATTTGGCCGCCGATGACGGCCGCCATGAAGGGACCGGACCCCATTGGCGGCCGAAGTCGACGCGGCCCTGGCCCGGCTGGGCCAGACGCGCCGCATCGCTGTGCGTGTACCGTACTGGACGGTCGCACCGGAGGTGATGAGGGGGACGGACCTGATCCTGACGGTGGCGCGGCGCGCCTTGCAGGCAAGCGCGGCGCAAGGGCTGGCGCTGCATGCGGCGCCATTTGCCGTCGCGCCGTTTGCGTTTGAAATGATACGGCACCGCCGCACGGAGGGCGATGCGGACATCGCCTGGCTGCGCGCGGCCATTGCGCGGGCCGCCGAGCCAGGCTGAGGTATTACAAGCCGCCGCCCTGGCCGTCGAACTGGCGTTCGATCAATTCGATTTTGTAGCCGTCCGGGTCGGTGATGAAGGCGATGACGGTGTTGCCACCTTTCACGGGGCCCGGTTCGCGCGTGACGTTGCCGCCATTCGCCCGTGCCGCGTCGCAAGCGGCGACGATATCGTCGGCCGAGATGGCGATGTGGCCATAGGCCGTGCCCAGCTCGTAGCTGGTGGTGCCATAGTTATACGTCAGTTCGAGTTCCGCGTGGTCGGGATTTGCGCCATAGCCGACGAAGGCCAGCGTGTACTGGTACTCCGGGTTGTCGCTGGTGCGCAGCAATTTCATGCCCAGGACCTTGGTGTAAAAATCGATGGAGCGCTGCAGGTCGCCGACCCGTAACATGGTGTGCAAAATACGCATCGTGTGTCCTTGATGATGATGGGGGAATGGCAGGATTTTATGCGTTTTACGGCTTTCGTGCCGAGACCGCCCCGGCCGCCCGCTGGCACGGGGGCGCGGCGTACGGCGGCTTGCCTACTCCAAATGGGCGTCCAGCGTGATTTCCGTGGCCAGCAACTTGGACACTGGGCAGCCGAGCTTGGCGCGCAGGGCCGCGTCCTGGAATGCTTCGTCGGTGGCGCCGGGGATGGTGGCCACCAGGGTCAGGTGCACGGCCGTGATGGCATAGCTGCCATCGATTTTTTCCAGGCTGACGTCGGCCGTGGTTTTCAGGGCCGTGGCGCGCAGGCCCGCCTCGCCCAACTGGCCGGACAGGGCCATGGTGAAGCAGGCGGCATGGGCGGCGCCGATCAGTTCTTCCGGATTGCTGCCGGGACCGTCTTCGAAGCGCGTGTTGAAGCCATAGGCTACATTATCGAGCGCGCCGCTTTGGGTGGAAATAAACCCTTTGCCATCCTTGAGGCCGCCACTCCAGACGGCTGATCCTGCTTTTTTCATGATGTACTCCTTGCGTGGTTCGAGCGTCCATCATGCGCGCCAGGGCTTGCCGCTTCCGTTCGTTGCGTCACACTGCGGGAGCATGCGCGGTCCACGACAGTTCGACTCAGCGCGCCTTCTCTGGTTCCAGTTCTGCGTCGGGGCGGGCCTGCCGCGGTGCGGCCGGCTTGACCTTTTCCACGCCGGGCTGGGCGTGCCGGTCGGTGTCGACCAGGCCCTGCTCCAGGTCGCTGGCCGCCTGCTGCATGATCTTGCGTGGACGCACGTTTTGCGCATCGGGCGATTCGTCGCGCTCGTGCGGCAGGCGGTCGACGCCGTCATTGCCGACCTTTGCATCCGTATTGATCTTGCGTTCGCTGGGTGGGGTACGCATATGGCCTCCTGACAGTAAAGTGAAGCCAGTGTCCCGCCGCGCCAGGCTGACCGCAAGCGGATATGTCCGTGCTGGGAGCGCTGGCGCACGCAGGGACGATTCTTTTTCTGCGCTACACTGCGTGCAACACCAAGAACGCCCCTTGCGGGCACACGGCAGCCGCACTATACTGTGCATATATACAGTATCATGCGATACCGGCGTGCGACGCGACAGCCGGGGGCGGTTTGCCACCGAATTCATTACCGAGACTCTTATGCCCGTCGATACACCCGCCGAACAGCGCGCCGAACAGCCATCCGCGACCTTGCCAGCCCCGGGCGAGCGCTTCAACCTGGGCGCCAAGACCATCGCCCTGGTCGTGCGCCAGAATACGGACGGTATTGCCGAGCCCGTGAAAAGCATCGTCGATTTCCTGCAAGTGCTGGGCCACACGGTGGTCTTCGAGGCGGAGACGGCCGCGCACCTGAACCTGGCGTTTCCCGGCGTGCGCGCCATGTCGCCGGCCGAGATCGGCGCCGCCGCCGATTGCGCCATCGTCATGGGCGGCGACGGCACCATGCTGGGCATTGCGCGCCAGCTGGCGCCATTCGACGTACCTTTGATCGGCATCAATCAGGGACGCCTGGGGTTCATGACGGATATTCCGCTCGAGCGTATGCTGCCCGTGCTGGCGCAAATTCTCGGCGGCCGCTTCAAGGCCGAGCGCCGCACCTTGCTCGAAGGCAGCGTGCTGCGCGACGGCGAGTCGATTCACGTGGGCATGGCCGTCAACGATGTCGTCGTCTCGCGCGGCGGCGGCGCCGGCATGGCCGAATTGCGCGTCGAGGTCGATGGGCACTTCATGTACAACCAGCGTTCGGATGGCTTGATCATTTCCACGCCCACGGGCTCGACGGCGTACTCGCTGTCGGCCGGCGGGCCCTTGCTGCACCCGACCCTGGGCGGCATCGTGCTCGTGCCGATCGCCCCGCATGCGCTGTCGAACCGCCCCATCGTCTTGCCCGATTCCAGCCAGATCGTGGTGGAAATCGTGCGTGGGCGCGATATCAGCGTCAATTTCGACATGCAGACTTTCGCCAGCCTGGTGCAGCAAGACCGCATCCTCATCCGCCGTTCGCCGCACACGATTACCTTCCTGCATCCGGAAGGGTGGAGCTACTACAACACCCTGCGTGAAAAACTGCACTGGAATGAGTACCCGTCAGGCGAGGGCAAGCTCAGCTAACATTTTCTTTACGCCAACCCGCGGCGCGCCGCCGCCTAACCACAAAAGCCATGCTCCATACACTGTCCATTCGCGATTTTGTCATTGTCGATACCATTGAACTGGAATTTTCCGCCGGCTTCAGCGTGCTGACGGGCGAGACGGGCGCCGGCAAGTCCATCCTCATCGATGCGCTGACCCTGGCGCTGGGCGGGCGCGGCGACGCCAGCGTGGTGCGCGAAGGCGCGGCCAAGGCCGACATCACGGCCGATTTTTCCGTCAGCGAAGTGGCGCAGGCCTGGCTGGTCGCCAACGAATTTTCCAACGACGAGGGCGGCGCCCTGCTGCGCCGCGTGATCGACAACGCGGGCCGCTCGAAGGCGTACATCAACGGCATTCCCGCCACGGCCGCGCAGCTGCGCGAACTGGGCGACATGCTGGTCGACATCCACGGCCAGCACGCGCACCAGTCCCTGTTGAAAAGCGAGGCGCAGCGCGCCCTGCTCGACGGCCAGGCGACGGCGCGCGAGGCGGGCGCCGAGCAGGATGCGCGGCAAGTGGCGACCTTGCACAAGCGCTGGCGCGCCCTCGTGCGCCAGCGCGAGGAATTCGAAACGAATGCCGCCAACGTGCTGTACGAGCGCGAACGCCTGGAATGGCAGGTGGGCGAACTGGAAAAGCTGGCCGCCAAGCCCGGCGAGTGGACGGAGATCACGAACGAGCACAGCCGCCTGTCGCACGCGGCCAGCCTGCTGGAAGGGGCGCAGGAAGCGCTGGCGATCATTTCCGAGCAGGAAGACCACCCGATCGTGTCGCAACTGTCGGCCCTGAACCAGAAGCTGGGCAAGCTGGTGTCCGTCGACGCGGAATTGCAGCCCATCGTCGACCTGATCGACTCGTCGCGCATCCAGCTGCAGGAATCGGTTTATGCGCTGAACAATTACCTGGACCGGGTCGAGCTGGACCCGGAACGGCTGCACCAGCTCGACGCGCGCATGGAAGCCATGCACAGCACGGCCCGCAAGTTCCGCGTCACGCCCGAGGAGTTGCCGGAGGAACACGCCAAGCTGTCGGAAAAGCTGCAGCACCTGGCCGACGCTTCCGACATCGAAGGCTTGCTGCGCCAGGAAGCGAAGATCGAGGCGGAGTACCGCGCCGTGGCCGAGCGCCTGTCCGCCACGCGCCGCGCCGCCGCGCTGGAGCTGGGGCAAGCCGTCACGCGCGCCATGCAGGAACTGAGCATGACGGGCGGCAGCTTCGAGATCGCCCTGCACCCGTGCGAACCGGCCGCCCACGGCCTCGAACAAGTGGAATTCCTCGTCGCCGGCCATGCGGGCACGGCGCCCCGCTCGCTGGCGAAAGTGGCGTCCGGCGGCGAACTGGCGCGCATCGCGCTGGCCATTTCCGTCATCACCTCGCACGCCACCACCACGCCGACGCTGATCTTCGACGAGGTCGACAGTGGTATCGGCGGCGCCGTCGCCGAAGTCGTGGGGCGCCTGTTGAAACGCCTGGGGCAAGGGCGGCAAGTGCTGTGCGTGACCCACTTGCCGCAAGTGGCCAGCCAGGCGAATCAGCACTTCCAGGTGGCAAAAAGCACGCTGGACAATGGCAAGACGGCGTCGCGTATCGACATGCTCGACGCCAAGGCCAGGGTGGAAGAAGTGGCGCGCATGCTGGGCGGCCTGGAAATCACGGCCACCACGCGCAAGCACGCGCGTGAACTACTGGCGATTTAAACCCGGGGTCAGACCCGGCGGCTCTGACCCCAGCCTTTGCTATGGGTGAATTGCGTCAACATCCGTCCTCCCCGATGTTGACGCAATGTAACTATAATGGTTGGACTATCCCTCCAACGCTATCGAAGAGCCTTCATGTCATTTCAAACAGAACCGCCGTACACGCATGGCAGCATCGACCGCAGCGCCGTGGTGCTGGTCAACCTGGGCACGCCCGATGCGCCGACCTCGTCGGCCGTGCGGCGCTACCTGAAGCAATTTTTGTCGGATCCCCGCGTGGTGGAGATTCCCCGCGCCGTCTGGTGGTTCATCCTGAACCTGATCATCCTGCCATTCCGCTCCGGCCAGTCGGCCAAGAAATACGCGTCGATCTGGACGCGCGAGGGCTCGCCCTTGAAGGTGCACACGCAAAAGCAGGCCAAATTGCTGGCCGGCGCGCTGGCCGAGCGGGGGCATGACGGCGTGACGGTGGCCATGGCCATGCGCTACGGTTCGCCTTCCCTGCCCGAGGTGCTGGCCAGGCTGAAAAGCGAAGGCTGCGAGCGCATCGCCATCCTGCCTGCCTATCCGCAATATTCGGGCACGACGACGGGGTCCATCTACGACGCCGTGTTCGCCCATTACGCCACGGTGCGCAATGTGCCGGAATTGCGTTTTGTTAAGCAATATCACGAGCACGACACGTATATCGACGCCTTGCGCGATTCCGTGCTGAACCACTGGGAAGCGCATGGCCGTCCGGAAAAACTGGTGATGAGTTTTCATGGCGTGCCCAAGCGCACCTTGCTGCTGGGCGACCCCTACCACTGCCAATGCCTGAAAACGGCGCGCCTGCTGGCGGAAAAGTTGAAATTAACTAAAGAGCAATATGTGGTGACCTTCCAGTCGCGCTTTGGCAAGGCCGAATGGCTGCAGCCGTACACGGCGCCCACCCTGGTGGCCTTGGCGCAACAGGGCGTCAAGCGCGTCGACCTGCTGTGCCCGGGCTTTACCAGCGATTGCCTGGAAACGCTGGAAGAGATCGCCATGGAAGCCAAGCATGATTTTGAAACGGCCGGCGGCCAGCAATTTCATTACATCGCTTGCCTGAACGAAACGCCAGCATGGATCGCGGGCCTGGCGGAAATTGCCGAACAGCACATGATTGGCTGGCCGACGATGCGGACGGCGGCGCAGCGCGAAGCGGACAAGAGAGCGGGTGCGCAGGCGCGCGAGGCGGCGCTGGCGCTGGGCGCGGCGAATTAAACTGCCGCCGCCGCTACCCAATATCATCAAGAAAGCCGCGCTTGCGCGGCTTTGTCATGTCTGGCGGGGACACCAAGTTTTCCAAATGGCAACACCGCCAGTGGCGATGGCGGCCGCCGGGCTGGTAGAATGCCCGCTTTGCCATGGGAAGCCTGGAACATCAAGGGGCGTGCGCACGGATCGCTGTCCGGAACAGGACGCGTTTTGTAATAAGCTGTAACATGGATTGATGTCATCCCTGGTTTTGCCGCGCATACCCCTTGAAACAATAGGATATAGCCCCATCTGCCCGTTAGTGTTGTAAAGATTTTAGACTAACTCATTTAAGTCATTGATTGTAGGAGCTTTTCAGATGCAAGATCAGGAAAACCAAGCTGTACCTAATCCGCAGGCGGACGCCGCGGCTCCCGCAGAGCCTACTTTGGAAGAGCAGCTGGCAAGTACCGAAGCGCGTCTTGCAGAGATGCACGATGCCTTCATGCGCGCCAAGGCCGATGGCGAAAATATCCGCCGCCGCGCGCAGGAAGATGTTGCCAAAGCACATAAATTCGCAGTGGAAAGCTTTGCCGAAGCCATGGTGCCGGTGAAAGACAGCCTGGAAACGGCGCTGACGGTGGAAGCACCGACCATCGACTCGCTGAAAGAAGGCGTCGAGATGACCTTGAAGCAACTGAACGCCGCGTTCGAGCGCAACCGCCTGGTGGAAGTCTTGCCAGTGCAGGGTGAAAAGCTCGATCCGATGAAACACCAGGCCGTTGCCGTGGTGCCAGCGGACCAGGAAGCCAATACCATCGTGTCAGTCCTGCAAAAGGGCTATATGATTGCGGACCGCCTGCTGCGTCCAGCCATTGTCACGACCGCGCAAGCAAAATAATCAGAGTGCGGCATCAAGCAAGTCTTGAAACCATGCCGCTTTGCCACATATAAGAACCATCTGAAATCTAGCAAATAAAAGGAAAAAATCATGGGTAGAATTATCGGTATCGATCTGGGAACCACGAATTCCTGCGTTTCCATCATGGAAAACGGTCAACCAAAGGTAATCGAAAACGCTGAAGGCGCACGCACGACGCCGTCGATTATTGCTTATCAAGAAGATGGCGAAATTCTCGTCGGCGCGCCAGCGAAACGCCAGGCCGTGACCAATCCGAAAAACACGCTGTACGCAGTCAAGCGTCTGATCGGTCGCAAGTTCGACGAAAAAGAAGTGCAAAAAGACATCGCCTTGATGCCGTACCAAATCATCAAAGCCGACAACGGCGATGCATGGATCGGCGTACGCGACAAAAAACTGGCGCCGCCGCAAATTTCGGCTGAAGTGCTGCGCAAGATGAAGAAAACGGCGGAAGACTACCTCGGTGAAGAAGTCACCGAAGCCGTCATCACCGTGCCTGCGTACTTCAACGATTCGCAGCGCCAGGCCACCAAGGACGCCGGCCGTATCGCTGGCCTGGACGTCAAGCGCATCATCAACGAGCCAACCGCGGCAGCGCTGGCGTTCGGCCTCGACAAGACCGAAAAAGGCGACCGTAAAATCGCCGTGTATGACTTGGGTGGCGGTACGTTCGACGTGTCGATCATCGAAATCGCGGATGTTGATGGCGAAAAACAATTTGAAGTGCTGTCGACCAACGGCGACACCTTCCTGGGCGGCGAAGACTTCGACCAGCGCGTCATCGATTACATCATCGACGAGTTCAAGAAGATCAACGGCATCGACCTGAAAAAAGATCCGATCGCCCTGCAGCGCATCAAGGCTTCGGCCGAGCGCGCGAAGATCGAATTGTCGTCGTCGCAGCAAACCGAGATCAACGAGCCGTACATCGCCATGGCGAACGGCGCACCGGTGCACTTGAACCTGAAGATGACCCGCGCCAAGCTGGAATCCCTGGTGGAAGAGCTGATCACGGCCACGATAGAACCATGCCGCACCGCCATTAAAGATGCTGGCGTGAAAGTATCGGACATCGATGACATCATCCTGGTCGGCGGTATGACCCGCATGCCGAAGGTGCAGGAAAAAGTGAAGGAATTCTTCGGCAAGGATCCACGCAAGGACGTGAACCCAGACGAAGCCGTCGCCGTGGGCGCAGCGATTCAAGGTTCGGTCCTGTCGGGCGAACGCAAGGACTTGCTGTTGCTGGACGTCACCCCTCTGTCCCTGGGCATCGAAACCCTGGGCGGCGTGATGACCAAGATGATCCACAAAAACACGACGATTCCGACCAAGTTCAGCCAAGTGTTCTCGACGGCCGACGACAACCAGCCTGCGGTGACCATCAAGGTCTTCCAGGGTGAGCGCGAAATCGCCGCCGGCAACAAGGGTCTGGGCGAATTCAATCTGGAAGGCATCCCGCCAGCAGCACGCGGTACGCCACAGATCGAAGTGACCTTCGACATCGACGCCAACGGCATCTTGCATGTCGGCGCGAAAGACAAGGCCACCGGCAAGGAAAACAAGATCACGATCAAGGCCAATTCCGGCTTGACCGAGGCTGAAATCCAGAAGATGGTCAAAGACGCCGAGTTGAACGCGGAAGAAGACAAGAAGGTCAAAGAATTGGCCGAGTCGCGCAACCAGGCCGATGCTCTGGTACACTCGACCCGGAAATCCTTGACCGAATACGGCGACAAGCTGGATGCGGGCGAGAAAGAGAAGATCGAAGCGGCAATCACCGACCTGGAAGCAAGCATCAAGGCGGGCGACAAGGCTGAGATCGACGCCAAGGTGGAAGCACTGTCGAGCGCATCGCAGAAACTGGGCGAAAAAATGTATGCCGACATGCAAGCGCAGCAAGCTGCCGGCGGCGCGGAAGGTGCACAGCAAGCTGCTGGCGCATCGGACGCAGGCGCCAAGCAAGACGACGTTGTCGACGCTGACTTCAAGGAAGTCAAAGACAGCAAGTAATGTCTTGCGCTCCCATGAACTGGGGGTAGCCGGGCTGAACGCTACATCGCGGGATTAGCCGCGAAGACCGGCCGAGCCGAGTCGCTGCGCCGAGCGCAGCGCTCGACTCGGCTTTTTCGTGTAATTTTTACATCAGTAGATAGACTGCAAGGTGCCGACAACATGGCAAAGCGTGATTTTTACGAGACACTCGGTGTCGCAAAAAATGCTTCGGAAGAAGAGATCAAAAAGTCTTACCGTAAACTGGCGATGAAATACCATCCGGACCGCAATCCGGATAGCAAGGAATCGGAAGAAAAGTTTAAGGAAGTCAAAGAAGCCTACGAGATGCTGACCAATCCGGAAAAGCGCGATGCGTATGACCGTTATGGTCACGCTGGCGTGGACCCGAACATGGGCGGCGGTGGCGGCTTCGGCGGCGGTGCTGGCGGCTTTGCCGACAGCTTCGGCGATATCTTCGGCGACATCTTTGGCGGTGGCGGTGGACGCAGCCGCAATGCGGGTCCACAGGTGTACCGTGGCGCCGACTTGCGCTACAACCTGGAAATTACACTGGAGCAAGCTGCTCACGGCTTCGACACGACCATCCGCGTGCCGAGCTGGGACAAGTGCGACACCTGCCACGGCAGCGGCGCCAAGCCGGGCACGTCGCCCACCACTTGCGGTACTTGCGGTGGCCACGGCCAGGTGCGCATGCAGCAAGGTTTCTTCAGCATCCAGCAAACCTGCCCGAAATGCCATGGCAGCGGCAAAGTCATCACCGACCCCTGCACGCCATGCGGCGGCGCCGGTCGCATCAAGCGCAACAAGACGCTGGAAGTGAAAATTCCAGTCGGTATCGACAACGGCATGCGTATCCGTTCGTCCGGCAACGGCGAACCGGGCACGAATGGCGGTCCGTCGGGCGACCTGTATGTGGAAATCCACATCAAGCCGCACGCCGTGTTCCAGCGCGAAGGCGACGACCTGCATTGCGAAATGCCGATCTCGTTCACCAAGGCGGCCCTGGGCGGCGAAATCGAAGTGCCGACCCTGAACGGCAAAGTGTCGTTCACGATTCCCGAAGGTACCCAGTCGGGCAAGACCTTCCGCCTGAAAGGCAAGGGCATCAAGGGCGTGCGCTCCGGTTATGCGGGCGACCTGTTCTGCCACGTGGCCATCGAAACACCGGTGAAACTGACGGAAAAACAAAAAGACCTGCTGCGCGACTTTGAAAAGTCGACGACCGAGGGCGGTGCCAAGCACAGTCCGCAAAGCAAGACCTGGAAAGACAAGGTCAAGGACTTCTTTGAGTAAGCACACGTAATACCATGCGCCGGGATGCTGAAACATCCCGGCGTTTTTTTCACTACGACTGAGAAATGTGCGCGCATCGCCGGCCTATGGGCGCGATCTGCCGCCTACGCATTCGTACATACACAATGGGAGCGATATGACCGAACAGAAAAATGGCCCGGCCCTGGCGGAACTGCTGCAGCGTAACCGCCGCTGGGCCGACTCGATGGTGGCGAAAGACCCGAACTTCTTCAAGAACCTGGAAGCGCAAACGTCGCCCGAATACCTGTGGATCGGCTGTTCCGACAGCCGCGTGCCCGCCAACGAATTGCTGGGCATGGCGCCGGGCGACGTGTTTGTGCACCGTAATATTGCCAATGTGGTCGTGCATTCCGACCTCAATTGTCTGTCCGTCCTGCAATTTGCCGTGGACGTGCTGAAAGTCAAACATATCATCATCGTCGGCCATTACGGTTGCAAGGGCGTGCATGCGGCCATGACGGGCACGCGCATCGGCCTGGTCGACAACTGGCTGCGCCACGTCCAGGACGTGGGCCAGAAGCATGAACGCTACCTGGGCGACGTGCTGACGAGCCGCCAGCGCGGCGACCGCCTGTGCGAACTGAACGTGGTCGAGCAAGTCTTGAACGTGTGCCAGACCACCGTCGTGCAAGATGCGTGGGAACGGGGCCAGGAACTCAGCGTCCATGGCTGGGTCTATGGCTTGAAGGATGGCTTGCTGAACGACCTGGAAGTGACCGTCACGGCCGGCCACGAGCTGGCGCCGCGCATGGCGACCCGCCTGGCGCGCTACGAGGCGACGGCGTAAGTCACGCTGGCGCCGCGCCTATGGCGTGGCGCCCTCCAGGCGACCCAGGTAATCGGCTGCCTCCGGCACGCCCTCCCGCGCCGCCCGGCGCAGCCAGGTTTTGGCCTGGGCAATGTCCTGCGGCGTGCCGCGGCCCTCGGCCAGCGCCACGCCATAATGGTAGCGGGCCAGCCGCGCGTAGGCGGCGTCATCGTCGGTATGTGCGCCGCGCCGCATCAGCGCCGTCGCCTGCGCCAGGTCCTTCGTCACGCCGATGCCCGTTTCATACAGCTGGGCCAGCCAAATCATCGAATACACATCGTTCCAGCGCCGGATGCAATCTTCAAAGATGGCGACGGCGGCCGCATGGTCGCCCGTCTTGTCGGCCGCATAGCCGTACAAACACTTGATGCGCTTGTCACTGTGCACATAGGCTTTGTAGCTGAGATCACTTTCACCCTGGCTATCCTGGGCGTGCACGGAAGCAGGGAACAGCAAGGCGAGCAGCAGGGCGTAGGTGGGCATGGCTTTCCTGGGCTAGGGTTAAAGCTTGGTAGATAAGCAAGTTGCGTGCTAGCGCCATTCCCTGGCAAGGCCGGCACTGCTGTGCCATTGCGTGACAGTGCCTGTGGCAGTGTGGCGCAACGCGCCGCGCATATCCATATCAGAAATGCTTCGTTTGCAGGATGGGCGAGCGGGCATACAGTGGACTTCCCTTGTTCACTGATGAAGCCATCATGTCGGCCGTCCTGAAACCCAAGTATTCCAGCAGCCATTTCCGTATCGAGACGTTCGACGCACCGCTCGGCGCGCAAGTGCTGGGACTGGACCTGTCGCAGCCGCTGTCGCTGGGCGACTTCCAGCGCCTGCACCATGCCCACCTCGACCACCACGTGCTGGTGTTCCGCGAGCAGCGCATCACGCCGCGGCAGCAAGTCGATTTCAGCCGCCGCTTCGGCCCGCTGCAAATCCACGTGCTGCACCAGTTCCAACTGCCCACGCAGCCGGAAGTGCTGATCATCTCGAACATCGTCGAAAACGGCCAGCCCATCGGCCTGGGCGACGCGGGCCATTTCTGGCATTCCGACCTGTCGTACAAGGCAGTGCCCAGCCTCGGTTCCATGCTGCACGCGCAAGAGTTGCCGGACGAGGGCGGCGATACCGTGTTTGCGAACATGCACCTGGCCTGGGAAAGCTTGCCGGCCGCGCTGCGCCACGCCGTGCGCGGCACCCGTGCCGAGCACAGCTATCTGAGCCAGTACGAGGAATTGCGCCGCCGCAACCCCTGGCGGCCCGCCCTGACGCAGGCGCAGATCGATGAAGTCAAACCCGTCACCCACCCCGTCGTGCGCGTGCATCCGGAAACGGGCCGCCGCGCCCTGTTCGTCAGCGAACACTTCACCACACGCATCGTCGGTCTGCCCGACGATGAGAGCCGCGCCCTGCTCGACGAACTGTTTGCCCACAGCGTGCGCCCGGAGCACTTATATGTGCACCGCTGGCAGCCACATGACCTGGTGTTCTGGGACAACCGCTCGCTGATGCATCTGGCGACGGGGTGCCCTCCCGACCAGCGCCGTAAACTCTACCGCACCACCATCGAGGGCGATGCGCCGTACTGATTTTGACTGTTGATTTAACCCAAGGAGTGTCCATGTTGCCGATTGTTACCTTTGCCCGCCGCCTGCTCGCCACCATCGCCCTGCTGTGCATGGCCATGCCCATGGCCCGGGCCGAAGGACAGATCCGCATCGCGGGCCAGCATGGCATCACCTTCTTGCTGCTCAATATTGCGCAGGAACAAAAGCTGATCGAAAAGCATGGCAAGCAGCAAGGTGTCGACGTGAAAGTCGAGTGGATCACCCTGTCCGGCGGCCCGGCCATCAATGATGCTTTGTTGTCCGGCAATATCGATATCGCGGGGGCCGGCCTGGGGCCGCTGCTGACGATCTGGGACCGTACCAAGGGAAGGCAGAACGTGCGCGGCGTGGCTTCGCTGGGCAACTTCCCCTATTACCTGGTCAGCAATAATCCGAAGGTGAAGACCCTGGCCGACCTGACGGACAAGGACCGCATCGCCTTGCCCGCCGTGTCCGTCTCCGTCCAGGCGCGCATCCTGCAAATGGCCGTGGCGAAACAGTGGGGCGACAAGGAATTTGCCCGCCTCGATAAAATCACGCAAACCCTGCCGCACCCGGACGCGGCGGCCGCCATCATCGCCGGCGGCACGGAGCTGACCGGCCACTTCGGCAACTCGCCGTTCCAGGAGCAGGAACTGGCGCAGAACCCGAATGCCCACGTCATCCTGAACTCGTACGATGTGCAGGGCGGGCCCAGCTCGTCGACCCTGCTGTATGCGACGGAAAAATACCGCAAGGACAATCCGAAGACGTATCGCGCCTTCATCGCCGCCTTGGCGGAAGCGGCGCAGTATGCGAGCAGCAACCGCCAAGGCGCAGCCGACATCTATATCAAGGTCAACAGGAGCAAGGTAGACCGCAACCTGCTGCTGAAAATCTTTGCGAATCCGCAAGTGCAATTCAAGATCGCACCGCAAAACACCCATGGCCTGGCGCAATTTTTGCACCGCGTGAACGCCATTCGCAACCTGCCCGACAGCTGGCGCGATTACTTCTTTGACGACCCGGCCATCACGCAAGGAGGCTGACATGCACGCACCCGCCTTTCACCTCGTGCGCCCGCCCGCAGCGGTGGTACCCTTGCTCAGCGTCAAACACGTCAGCCTGGAATACCGCACGGAGCAGCGCACCGTGCGCGCCACGCACGACGTCAGTTTCGACGTGTTCCGCGGCGACCGTTTCGTGCTGCTGGGGCCATCGGGCTGCGGCAAGTCGTCCCTGTTAAAAGCCGTGGCCGGCTTCATCGTGCCGCGCGCGGGCAGCATCGCCATGCAGGGCCAGCCCATCCAGAAACCGGGGCCGGACAGGGTCGTCGTGTTCCAGGAATTCGACCAGTTGCCGCCGTGGAAAACGGTACTGGACAACGTCATGTTCCCCTTGCTGGCCAGCAAGCGGCTGGACAAGGCGGCGGCCCGCGAGCGCGCCCATCACTGGATCGCCAAGGTGGGCCTGGCCGGCTTCGAGGATGCCCATCCGCATACCTTGTCGGGTGGCATGAAGCAGCGGGTGGCCATCGCCCGCGCCCTGGCCATGCAGCCGGAAGTGCTGCTGATGGACGAACCGTTCGCCGCCCTCGACGCCTTGACCCGGCGCAAGATGCAGGAAGAGCTGAGCCGGCTGTGGGAAGAGCTGCGTTTTACCCTCGTCTTCGTCACGCATTCGATCGAGGAAGCCTTGGTCGTGGGCAACCGCATCCTGCTGCTGTCGCCCCATCCGGGCAGGGTGCGCGCCGAGCTCAACAGTCATCAATTCGGCTTGCACAGCGCGGGCAGCGCGGAATTCCAGGCCGCCGGCAGCCGCATCCATGGTTTGCTGTTCGACGAGGAGGTTGCTCCTGTGCCGCAAGCAGAGCCGGCCCACCGGGAGGCCGTATGAGCGCGCTGCTGGAGCCGCCGATCCGCCAGGAATTCGTGTATGCGGCGCCGCCGCCGGCCGGCGTGGCCGTCGAGCGGCCGCTGTCGCGCTGGCAGCGTTTGACTCAGCATGCGCTGTGGCGCAAGGCCTTCATCTTGCTCAGCCTGGCCCTGCTGTGGGAAGGCGCGGCGCGCTGGACGCACAACGATTTGCTCTTGCCCGGTTTTATCCAGACGTCACAGGCGTTTATCGGCGGCATTATCAGCGGTGAATTGCTCACGCGCACGGCCGCGTCCCTGGTCGTCTTGCTGCAAGGCTATGCGGTGGGCGTATTGGCCGCCTTCGTGCTGACCCTGCTGGCCGTCTCCAGCCGCATCGGCCGCGACCTGCTGGAAACCCTGACGGCCATGTTGAACCCTTTGCCGGCCATCGCCCTGCTGCCGCTGGCCTTGCTGTGGTTCGGCCTGGGGCGCGCCAGTCTGATCTTCGTCATCGTCCATTCCGTGATGTGGCCGCTGGCCCTGAACACGTATGCGGGCTTCCAGGGCGTGCCGGAAACCCTGCGCATGGCGGGGCGCAACTACGGGCTGAGCGGCTTGCGCCTGGTGCTGCACATCCTCGTGCCGGGCGCCTTGCCCTCCATCGTCTCGGGCCTCAAGATCGGCTGGGCGTTTGCCTGGCGCACCCTGATCGCGGCCGAGCTGGTATTTGGCACGACCTCGGGGCAGGGCGGCCTGGGCTGGTATATCTTCCAGAACCGCAACGAGCTGTACACGGACAAGGTGTTCGCCGGCCTGGCGGCCGTCATCGTCATCGGCTTGCTGGTGGAAAACATCGGCTTTCGCAGCCTGGAGCGCGTGACTCTCAAGCGCTGGGGCATGCAGCGATAGTTACTTCAACATGGTGCGCGCCGCCGCGACGATCTGCCGCGACAGCTGCTCCATGCGCGGCGACTGCACCTTCCACGTGTGCCAGTACAGGGCCACGTCGGCCGGCGTCTTCGGCGTGAGCCTTTCCACCAGCTCGCCATCCGCGTTCGCCTGCAGCAGCAGTTCCGGCACCATGCCGTAGCCGAGGCCATAGCGGATGGCGTTGAAGTGCGAGGTGGCGCCCGGCACGTAATGGCAGGGGTAGGCCCCCTCGGGCAGACCCAGCGCGTCTTGCAGGAACGACGATTGCAGGGTGTCCTTGCGCGTGTAGGCGACGACGGGCGCCGCGCGCGCCGCCTTGCGCGTCAGACCATGCGGGAACCATTGCTGGCGGAACGCGGGCGTGGCCACCAGCCAGTAGCGCATCACGCCCAGCGGCTCGGCCGTGCAGCCGCGCATGGGTTTCGCTTCCGTGCTGATGCAGCCGATCGCCATGCCCGTTTCCAGCAAGGTGTAGGTGTGGTCCTGGTCTTCCACGGTCAGGTCCAGCAGCACGCGCTCGCGTATCAGCACCTGGGACAGGGCGGGGAAGAACCAGGTGCCCATGGAGTCCGCGTTCAGCGCCAGCACCAGGGTCAGCGGGGCATCCTGCTGCACCGCCAGTTCCGCCTGCAAGTCCGCTTCCAGCAGCTTGGCGCGCTTCAAATACTGCATCAGGCGCTGGCCCATGCGCGTGGCGCGCGCGGGACGGCTACGCACGATCAGCGCATTGCCCAGCTGGCTTTCCAGCGCGCGCACGCGCTGCGAAATGGCGGGCGACGTCAGGTGCAGCCGCAGCGCCGCCTGCTCGAAGCTGCCCGTTTCGACGACGGCGCGGAACGCTTCCGTGTGCTTGGGATTGAGATCCATGGTCACCGCCTGACATAAGAAAAATTTATCAATACTAAATAATACTTACTTTTTATAAGGATGAGTGTGTTGCAGTGCACAATGCCTCTTTGATGGAGTACCGCGCGCCTGCGCGCCGTCTCCTGGCAGCAGAGGAATCACTACATGCAAGCACAAGCGAACGACAGCACCACTCCCCCCCGCAAGCCCTTATCGACGCTGGCGCGCAAGCTGAAATTCGGCCTGGGATTGACCCTGGGCCTGGGCCTGGCCGGCGCGCTGGCGGGCGGCTGGTGGCTGCGCCAGGCGTGGCAGGATTTGCCCGCCGTCGAGCACCTGGCGCAGTACAAGCCCGCGCTGCCGCTGCGCATTTTCTCCAGCGAAGGCGAGCTGCTGGCCGAATACGGCGAAGAGCGCCGCGAATTTTTGCCCTTGAAGGATATCCCGCTGCGCATGCGCCAGGCCTTGCTGGCCATCGAGGATGCGCGTTTCTATGAACACGGCGCCGTCGATTTCTATGGCCTCACGCGCGCCACGCTGGCCAACGTCGTCACGGGCCACCATGCGCAGGGCGCCAGCACCATCACCATGCAGGTGGCGCGCGACTTCTTCCTGTCGCGAGAAAAAACCGTGCAGCGCAAGCTGACGGAGATGCTGCTCGCCTACAAGCTGGAACAGCACTACGGCAAGGACAAGCTGCTGGAGCTGTACATGAACCAGATCTACCTGGGCGAGCGCTCCTACGGTTTTTCCTCCGCCTCGAACATTTATTTCGACAAGCCGCTGGCCGATGTCAGCATCGCCGAGGCGGCCATGCTGGCCGGCTTGCCGAAGGCGCCGTCGGCCTACAACCCCGTCGCCAATCCGCAGCGCGCCGCCGTGCGCCAGCACTACATCCTGCAGCGCATGCGTGAACTGGGCTACATCACGCCGGCCGAATACACGGCCGCCGTGGCGGAAAAGCTGGCCCTGAACAAGGACCGCAACAGCTCCGTGCACGCGGCCGCGTATGCGGTGGAGGAAGCGCGCCAGCTGATCCTGCAAAGCTATCCCGAAGGCGCCTACAGCATGGGCCTGGACGTGACGACCACCATCCGCATGGCGCCGCAGCGTGCGGCCGACCAGTCGCTGCGCGATGGCTTATTGAATGCGCAGGCGCGGCGCGGCTATCGCGGCCCGGAAGCGCGCCTGGCCGCCTCCGCGGACGGCGTGGCGCGTCAGCTGGCCCCCTACCCGGACAGTGGCGAACTGCGCGCCGCCCTGGTGCGCAAGGTGGAGACGAGCGGCAAGCGCCAGCTGACGGCGCAGCTGCGCAATGGCGACGAGATCGTGCTGACGGCGTCGGATGCGCGCCTGGGCGGCAAGCTGCAATGGGATGGCAAGCGCGCCATCGTCGAGGGCAGCGTGATCCGCGTGACGCACGACGCGGCCAAGAAGCGCTGGCTGGTGAGCCAGCTGCCCGAGATGGAGGGCGCGCTCATTTCCGTCGAGGCGCACAGCGGCGAAATCGTCGCCATGGCGGGCGGCTTCGATTTCTACCGCAATCACTACAACCACGCAATGCAGGCCTACCGCCAGCCTGGCTCCAGCTTCAAGCCCTTCGTGTATTCGGCGGCGCTGGAAAAGGGATACTTTCCCGGCACGGCCGTGGACGATACGCAGCGCCTGCTGCTGCCGCGGGAAACGGGGGCGCAGCCGTGGCGTCCGCGCAATTACGGCAACAACTATGAAGGCTTCATCAGCGTGCGGCGCGGCCTCGTGCGTTCGAAAAACCTGGTGGCCGTCAGTCTGATGCAGGCGGCCGGTCCCGGCTACGTGCAGCACTACGCCACGCGCTTCGGCTTCGAGGGCGCGCGCAATCCCGTCTCGCTGCCGCTGGCGCTGGGCGCGGGCGCCGTCACGCCGCTGCAACTGGCGCAGTCGTATGCCGTGTTCGCCAACGGCGGCGTGCAGATGCCGCCGAAATTGATCAAGGAAGTGCGCAGCCGCAGCGGAGAAGTGCTGTTCAGCGATGCGGCGCCCCGCGCGAAAGGCGCGCCGGCACCGGGCACGCAGGTCATCTCCACGCGCAATGCCTACGTCATGGACAGCATGCTGCGCGATGTCGTCAAGAGCGGCACGGGACGCGGCGCGCTGGCGCTGGGACGCGGTGACGCGGCCGGCAAGACGGGGACATCCAATAACGCGTACGACGCCTGGTTCGCCGGCTATTCCTCGGGCCTCGTCTCCGTCGTCTGGCTCGGCTACGACCAGCCGAAAAGCCTGGGCAACGCCACCGGGGGCACCCTGGCGCTGCCCGTCTGGCGCGACTACATGCAGGTGGCCGTGCAGGGCCGCCGCGAGCAGGTGCTGGCTGAACCGCCAGGCCTGGCCCTGCTCGACGGCGATTACGTGTATGCCGAATACCTGGCCGGCGACTGCCTGCGGGATAACTTTGCCTTTATCCACAGCAGCGTCAGCTGCGGCAGCGGCGCAGCGGACACGCGCCTGGCGCACGGTGAAGCTGGCGATGGCGGTTCCAGCACTGGCACGAACGAGGCGCGCACCCTGAGCGAAGCGCGCGAACGCGAACAAATTCTCAAATCATTTTCGGAAGAGTAAGACCATGCTGTTATATACGATTTACCTGGTGGCGATCGTCGCCGAAGCGATGTCCGGCGCCATCATGGGCATGCGGCGCGGCATGGATTTGTTCGGCATCTGCATGATCGGCACCGTCACGGCGCTCGGCGGCGGCACCGTGCGCGACGTCCTGCTGGGGCACTATCCGCTGGGCTGGATCGCGCATCCCGAGTACCTGCTGTTTACCATCGGCGCGGCCGTCGTCACGGCCTTTGTCGCGCGCTACTTGCACCATCTGCGCGCCATCTTCCTGCTGGTCGATGGACTGGGCCTGGTGGCGTTTTGCGTGATCGGCTGCGACATCGCCATGTCGGCCAAGATGCATCCGGCCATCGTCGTGCTGGCGGGGATGATCACGGGCGTCTTCGGCGGCCTGCTGCGCGATATCCTGTGCAACCAGATTCCCCTCGTGCTGCAGCGCGAAGTGTATGCCACCGTGGCCCTGTTTACGGGCGCCCTGTATGTCGGCCTGCTGCACTTCAAGGTCGACAGCTCGGTGGCGCAGCTGGCGTCCATCGGCGCCGGCTTCCTGTTCCGTTTCCTGGCCCTGCATTTCGAATGGCGCCTGCCGAATTTCAATGGCGACCGCATACGGGGATTTGAATAGGGTGGGCGGCAGCTTCCTGATTATTTTTACGCGCGCTTAACCCCTTTTTCTGCGCCGCCGCGTTTCATGTTGGACACCCCAGCCAACCGGAGAAGAAGCGATGTCCAGCGCCCTCAAGATCACATTGATACTGTCCCTGCTGCTGTCGGCAGGCAGCCACGCCGCCGGCACGGCGCCGCGCAAGACCCTGGCGCCGTTCGCCAGCGAGCAAGCGTTGGGCAGTTACCTGCAGCAGCTGCAGGCGCGCCAGGAGGCCCTGCTGAGAGAGCAGCGGCAACTGCAGCGGGCCACGTCGCAGTACGCGGCGCAGCCCATGGCGGCGCCCCCACCGGCACCACCGGCCGCGCCGATGGCGGCGAAAGCCGCGCCGGTAGCCTCGGCAGAGGCGGCGGAATCCGTCACCAATGTGCAGACGGCGGGCGTGGACGAAGGCGGCATCGTCAAGCTGCATGGCAAGCACCTGGTGATGCTGCGGCGCGGCAAGCTGTTCACCGTGCAGGTGGGGGGCAATGCCTTGCAGCCCGTCGCCTCGCTCGACGCGTTCGCGCCGGGCAGCGACCCATCGGGCAGCTGGTATGACGAAATGCTGATCGATGGCGATACGGTGGTGGTGATCGGCTACAGCTACAGCCGTGGCGGCACGGAGATCGGCCTGTTCGACGTCAATGCGGACGGCAAGCTGGCCTACCGCGCCACCTACCACCTGCGCTCCAACGATTATTATTCCTCGCGCAATTATGCGAGCCGGCTGACAGGCGGCAAACTGGTGTTTTACTCGCCCCTGTCGCTGAACCTGCACCGGGGCGACCCGTTCGGCGGCTTCCCGGCGCTGCGCCGCTGGCGTCCGGACGCCGTGCCATCCGACTTCAGGCGCATCGCCCCGGCCACGCGCATCTACCGCACCGATGAAGAACCCGAGATCGGCGCCGGCCTGACCCTGCACACGGTCACCGTATGCGACCTGGCGCAGCGCGACATGCGCTGCGCTGCGACCGCCGTGATGGGGCCTCAGGGCCGCGTATTTTATGTGTCGGGCGAATCCGTTTTCGTGTGGACCACGCACCGGGGCCGCGACTCGGGCGTGTTCCGCATTCCCCTCGATGGTTCGGCGCCCAGCGCCCTGAAGGTGGCGGGCGCGCCCGTCGACCAGTTCTCGTTTCTGGAAAGTGCGGACGGCCACCTGAACGTCTTGCTGCGCGCCGAAGGCCAGGGCGACGCCATGTGGGATGGCGCAAGGGGGCGCGGCGACATGGCCTTGCTGCGCGTGCCATTGGCGTCGTTTTCCGATGGCCGCGACAGCGCACCCGCCGACAGCTACAAGGCGCTGCCCGGCGGTGGCGGCTACGGCCTGCAGAACCGCTATGTGGGGTCCTATCTGTTGTACGGCAATCCGGGAAACCCCGGACGCCGCCAGGCGGACCAGGCGTGGCCGCGCCAGCCCCTGTATGCCGTGCGCTGGGCCGATGCGGGCCGCGTGCAAGCCTTGTCCCTGCCGCACGGCGTGGAACGCATCGAGGCGCTGGGCGATGACGCCGTGGTGATCGGTGCGCAAGGAAAGGATCTGCACTTCAGCAGCATCCGCCTGGGGGTGCAGGCGGCGATTGCCGCGCGCTACATCCGCGTCGACGCGGCGCAGGGCGAGTCGCGCAGCCACGGCTTTTTCTACAAGCCGCAAACGGCCGGCGAGGGCATGATCGGCCTGCCCATCCTGGGCGCGGACGAGCGGCCTGGCCTGAACAAGTCCTCCGCGTCCGTGCTGTACCTACGTAACAGCGGCTTGCAGTTGACGGAACTGGGCGCGCTGGCGGCACGGCCGGGCCAGGCGCCAGACGACGGCTGCCGCGCGTCCTGCGTGGACTGGTACGGCAATGCGCGGCCCCTGTTCCTGCAGGGCCGGGTCTTCGCCCTGCTCGGCTATGAAGTGGTGGAAGGGGCGCTCAGGGATGGACGGATCCGCGAAGTGCGCCGCATCAGCTATGCGCCCATCGCGTCCATTGCATCCACTTTACGCTGAAGGAGCAGGGAAATTGTCGCCGCCGCGTAGTTCGGCTACACTGGTCCGCATGCCCGACACTTTACTCACCGCGACGGATGAAGAGCTGATGCTGCGCTACGGCGCCGGCGACCTGCCGTCGTTTCGCGAATTGTACCGGCGCCATAGCCAGGGCCTGTACCGCTTCGTGGCCTGGCGTTCGCCGCGCCGCGCATGGGTGGACGAGATCGTGCAGGATGCGTGGGCCAGCCTGCATGCGGCGCGCGGCGCTTACCGGCCGCAGGCGGCGTTCCGCACCTATCTGTACCAGATCGCGCGCAACCGCCTGATCGACCTGCTGCGCCAGCGGGAAGGCCAGGAACACGACGACGCGGGCGAACTGGCGGACGAGGGCGCATCGCCGCCGCAATCGCTGGAGCAGAAACAGCAGCACGCGCGGCTGCATGCGGCCATCGCCGCGCTGCCGGTGGAGCAGAAGGAAGCGCTGGTGCTGCAGCAGTTCAGCGGCATGAGCATCCTCGACATCGCCGTGGTGACGGGGGCGGAAGCGGAAACCGTCAAGAGCCGGCTGCGCTACGCCATGCAGAAATTGCGCGCGGGCTTGGACAGCGCCGCTGGCGCGGGAGGACAGGCATGAGTACGCACGATCAAGATCACGACGAACCGAATGACGAGGAATTGAATGCGCTGCTGGCCAGCCTGCCGCAACCGGCGCCTTCCAGCGCGCTCGATGCGGCCATTCTGGCGGACGCGAAAAAGGCCCTGCAGCAGCCGGCGGCCGCGAACGACAGCGCCGATGGCGTGCTGCGCACCTTGCCGGCCAAGAAATCGCCCGACTACCTGCAGCGCTGGCGCGTTCCACTGGGGCTGGCCGCCGCCGTGCTGCTGACGGTGAACCTGATCGGCGTGGACTGGTTCGGTTCGAAGCCGGCGCAGTTTCCCGTGGTCGGGGAGCCGGTCACGCAGGAAGTGATGCCAGCGGCGCCGGCACCGCGCACCATGGCGGTAGCCAAACCAGCGCTAGCGCCAGCGACGGACACGCATCAGGCCCCGGCACAGCGGGCGCTGGCCATGCCCGCGCCCGTCGCGGCAAAGCCGGCGCCGCTGCCGTCGCCGGCAAAACTCGACGCTTCCGTGTGGCTGGTGAAGATCGACGCCCTGCTCAAGGCAGGCGAGAGCACGTTGGCGCAGGAGGAGTGGACGGCGTTCCGGCACGCATATCCCGACTATCCGGTGGCCGAGGAGCTGCGGCAGCGGCTGGAGAAAAAGTAAAAAACGCTAGACGATCCCCTTCCGGCGTTCCCACACGGCGCTGCCGACGAAAATCGCGGCGCACACCCACATCACGGCCGGCAGGGCGTTCACGCCCGCCGACTGCATCAGCACCCCCGTCAGCAGCGGGCCGCCGCCGCTGGTGACGCCCCAGGTGGCGTTGACGATGGCGCTGGCGCTGGTCAGCGACAGGCCCGTGAAACGCTCGCCGCACGCCACCAGCGCCAGCATGTAGATGCCGCCCGCCGCCGCGCCCAGCAACAGCAGCAGGGTCCACCACAGCCACGGCGTGCCGACGGCGAACGGCAGCAGCGGCAGCAGCAGGCAGACGGCCACGCCGCAGCCCGCGTGGACTTTGGCGCGGCCGAAGCGGTCGGCCATCCAGCCCAGCGCGAATTGCAGGCCCGTGTCGCCCACCAGCACCACGGTGGCCGACAGCAGGGCCAGGTCCGTGACGATGCCATGCTCCATCGCGTACAGCGGCAGCAAGCTCAAGGCCAGCGTATCGAACAGGGCGAAGAAGGCGGCGCCCAGCACGATCATCGGCATGCGCGGCAGGATCAGGGTCCACTTGACGCCCTGTTCTTCCGGCTCGCGTTCCGGGCCGCCGTTCGAGATCAGCATCAGGCCCGGCACGGCCAGCAAGAACAGCAGGCCGCAGGCGGCGAAGCTCCAGCTGATCTTGTCGTTGAACAGCGCCACGAGGGCGGGGCCGATCAGCTGGAAGAAGGTAAAGCTGGTGGTGTACATGGCCACGACGCGCCCGCGCGAGTTGTCGGGCGCCAGGCGGTTGACCCACGCTTCGCCGATGGTAAACAGCACGCCCATGGCGCCGCCGAACAGGAAGCGCAGCACGCTCCACGCCAGCAGGTGGTCGGTACACTGCATGGCGATCGTCGCCAGCGAAGCTACCCACACGGCGCCCAGCATGGTGGCGCGCGCGCCGAAGCGCCCCACCCAGCGCGAGACGAAGGGCGAGGCGGCCAGGATGCCGAGGGCGCTGACGGCCGTGATCATGCCGATGATGTCCGTGCCCACGCCGCGCTGGTGCAGGGTCAGGGCGGTGAGCGGCATGGTGGCGCCCAGGCCCAGGCCGACCACGCCGATGCTGACCACGAGGGCGAAGAAGTCGCGCCACGGCATGTGCTTCATGGCTGCTCCCGCAGGGTGGGAAAGGTGCTTGTGAAGACTGGTAAACGGTGTGGATGCATGGGAAAGTAGGGGACTTTGCCTGCGGCGCTGGTGTTTGGCGCCGGACGGGCATATGATGATTTTAATAGAGGCAATATTGCAAAGCCGTAGTGTAGGCGATGTGTGCCGCCGCTGGCCACGTCCATCGGTGTGGCCGACTCTACCGGCTCTGCTGTACAGTGAAGCGAGCGGCAGCGCCGTCATGGTGCTGTCATTGGATCGTCACGCCAGCGAGGTAGCTCCATGCGCCGTCCCATCGTTCTCGTTCCCGCTTGCCAGCGCCAGCTTGGCAGTCACGCCTGGCACATGGCGCAGGACAAATATCTGCGCGCCGTGCTGCGCGGCGCCGGCTGCATGCCGCTGCTGTTGCCGGCCCTGGGCGCGGATGCGGACCTGGAAGCGGCGCTGCTCATCGCCGACGGCGTCATGCTGACCGGATCGGCCTCGAACGTCGATGCGCGCCTGTATGGCGAAGACAT
The DNA here is from genome assembly GCF_018682595.1 of Janthinobacterium sp. JC611. Classification (NCBI taxonomy): domain Bacteria; kingdom Pseudomonadati; phylum Pseudomonadota; class Betaproteobacteria; order Burkholderiales; family Oxalobacteraceae; genus Janthinobacterium; species Janthinobacterium sp. JC611. Next base: position 246,057 of record NZ_JAFLJN010000001.1, on the reverse strand, counting down.
CCTGCATCCCGACTTGCCGCAAGACCCCGCGCGCGACGCCACCACCTTGCCCCTGATCCGCGCCGCGCTGGCGCGCCAGCTGCCCCTGCTGGCGATTTGCCGCGGCTTCCAGGAAGTCAACGTGGCCCTGGGCGGCAGCCTGCACCAGGCCGTGCACGCGGTGCCGGGCATGCAGGACCACCGGGAAAACGTGCTCGACCCGCTGGCGCGCCAGTACGCACCCGCGCACCGCATCAAGCTGATGCCCGACGGCTTGCTGTCACGGCTGCTGGGTGGCGAGAGCGAGATGCTGGTCAATTCCCTGCATGGCCAGGGCATCGCCAGGCTGGCCGATGGCTTGCTGGTGGAAGCGCTGGCCGACGACGGCCTGGTGGAAGCGTACACGGTGGCCAGCGCCGCCGGTTTCACCCTGGCCGTGCAATGGCACCCGGAATGGCAGGTGGAAGACAACCCGCAGTCCATGCGGCTGTTCGATGCCTTCGGCCAGGCATGCCGCGATTACCAGGAACAGCGGCACAGAAAAAAAGAATGACAGGACGGGATGACAGGCGCGCCGCCCGCAGTACGCGGTGTTTGATCAAGACCAACGAGAGGGAAACATGGCAATACGCGAAAATTTCACCTATACGGACATGGATTTGTGGCTCAATGAAAAGCGCGTCACGGAAATCGAGTGCCTGGTGCCCGATTTGACGGGCGTGGCGCGCGGGAAGATCCTGCCGCGCGGGAAGTTCACCCAGGAGCGCGGCATGCGCATCCCCGAAGCGGTACTGGGCATGACGGTGACGGGCAATTACCCGGTCGACGATGGCGGCTACGACCGCGCCATTTCCAGCACCGACCGCGACATGATCTTGAAGGCCGACCCCACCACCATCACCATGGTGCCGTGGGCTACGGACCCCACCGCGCAAGTCATCCATGACTGTTATTTTTCCGATGGCATGCTGGTCGATTTCGCTCCAAGATCCGTGCTGCGGCGCGTGCTGAAACTGTATGCGGACAAGGGCTGGAAACCCGTGGTGGCGCCCGAGCTGGAGTTCTACCTGACGGCGAAGAACATGGACCCCGACCTGCCCCTGAAGCCGCCCATCGGGCGCAGCGGCCGGGCCGAGACGAGCCGCCAGGTGTACAGCATCGACGCCGTCAACGAGTTCGATCCGCTGTTCGAGGATATCTACGATTACTGCGAACTGATGAACCTTGACGTCGACACCCTGATCCACGAGATCGGCGCGGGGCAGATGGAAATCAACTTCCTGCATGGCGACCCGCTGGGCCTGGCCGACAAGGTCTTCTTCTTCAAGCGTACCCTGCGCGAAGCGGCCCTGAAACACGATATGTACGCCACCTTCATGGCCAAGCCCATGGCGGGCGAGCCGGGGTCCGCCATGCACGTGCACCAGAGCGTGACGGATGCGAAGACGGGCCTGAATATCTTCAGCAACGAGGATGGCTCGGCCGCGCCCATCTTCAAGCATTACATCGCGGGCTTGCAGCGCTACATGCCGTCGGCCATGGCCATCGTCGCGCCCTACGTCAATTCCTACCGCCGCATCGTGCGCCATACGGCCGCGCCCATCAACATCCAGTGGGGCCTGGACAACCGCACCGTGGGCTTTCGCGTGCCCGAATCGGGCGTGCAGGACCGCCGCGTGGAAAACCGCATCATCGGCGCCGACGCGAATCCCTACCTGGCCCTGGCCGTGACCCTGGCCTGCGGCTACCTGGGCATGACGGAGCAGCTGGAAGCGACGCCGATGATGGTGGGCAGCGCCTACGACATGAAGTTCGAACTGCCGCAAGGCTTGCCCGAGGCCCTGCAGCTGCTGCGCGCGGAAGACAAGCTGCGCACCGTGCTGGGCGAGCGCTTCATCGACGTGTATGCGGCCATCAAGGACCTGGAGCACCAGGAATTCATGACGGTGATCAGTCCGTGGGAGCGCGAACATCTGCTGCTCCACGTTTAAGAAAGGACCGCAATGAACACATCCAACAATCCGCTGGCGCCAGGCGCCGCTTTTGTCGCCTCCGTGGCGCAAAAGAACGCGGCGCCGCAGGTGTACGACACGGCCGCCATCCAGCAGATGGACTCGGCCCATTACCTGCATCCCTTCACCGATTTCCAGGACCTGGCCAGCAAGGGCGCGCGCGTGATCGTGCGCGGCGATGGCGTCTACCTGTGGGATAGCCAGGGCAGGAAGATCGTCGACGGCATGTCGGGCCTGTGGTGCGTCAACGTGGGCTACGGCCGCACGTCGATCTCGCAAGCCGTGTACCGGCAGATGGAGACGCTGCCCTTCTATAACAGCTTCTTTGGCACGACCAACGTGCCGGCCGCGCAGCTGGCGGCCAAGCTGGCGCGCATCTCTCCGCCGCAATTCCAGCACGTGTTCTTCACCAGTTCCGGTTCCGAGGGCAACGACACGAATGTGCGCATGGTGCGCCGCTACTGGGATATCCTCGGCCACAAGGAGCGTCACACCATCATCAGCCGCCACAACGCGTATCACGGCAGCACGGTGGCGGGAGCGTCGCTGGGCGGCATGGACGGCATGCACGCGCAGGGCGGCCTGCCCATCCCCGGCATCGCGCATATCGGCCAGCCCAATTACCTGGAGTCTGGCCATGGCTTGACGCCGGAAGCGTTCGGCCTGAAGGCGGCCGGCTGGCTGGAAGACAAAATCCTGGAAATCGGCGCCGGCAAGGTGGCTGCCTTCATCGGCGAGCCGGTGCAGGGCGCCGGTGGCGTCATCATCCCGCCATCGACTTACTGGCCCGAGATCCAGCGCATCTGCGACAAGTACGGCATCTTGCTCATCGCCGATGAAGTCATCTGCGGCTTCGGCCGCCTGGGGCGCTGGTTCGGCTCGGAGCTGTTCGGCATCAAGCCCGACCTGATCACCTTTGCCAAGGGCGTCACCTCGGGCTATGTGCCGCTGGGCGGCGTGCTGGTGGGCGACAGGGTGGCCAAGGTGCTGATCGAGCAGGGCGGCGAGTTCACGCACGGTTTCACGTATTCCGGCCACCCCGTCGCCTGCGCGGCCGCGCTGGAAAACATCCGCATCATCGAGGAAGAGCAGCTGGTGGCGAAGGTGGCCGAGGATACGGGACCCTACCTGCAGCAGTGCTTCGCCAGCCTGGGCGAACATCCGCTGGTCGGCTACGCGGACAGCTGCGGCCTGGTCGCGGGCCTGAACCTGGTGCGCAGGAAGGGCGCCACCGTGCACGAGAACGAGCTGTTCGACGAGAGCCTGGGCGTGGGCATGATCTGCCGCGGCCACATGTTCGACAATGGCGTCATCATGCGCGCCGTGGGCGAACGCATGATCGTCGCCCCGCCGCTGGTGATGACGCGCGCGCAGATCGATGAGATGGTGGCGTTAATACGCCTGTGCCTGGACAAGACCCATGCGGACGTGAAAGCGAAGGGCTGGGTGTAGGTTTTTGCCCCATTTTGCCGCTATCTGCGCATTTTTTGGACCAGAATCGCGGCAGTTCCGCTAAACTTCCATCCTGGCCGCTCGTTGTAGCGGCCAGTTTTTCATTTTGACACCCTCTTACCCAGAAGCTACCCACAATGACGATAGCAACACCAGCCGCGTCGGCCAGCGACGCCCCAGCGCCTTTCTTGCTGATTGATCAATTGGTCAAGGAATTCGATGGCGTGCGCGCCGTCAATGATATTTCCGTGACGATCAACAAGGGCGAGATTTTCGCCCTGCTGGGCAGTTCAGGTTGCGGTAAATCGACCCTGCTGCGCATGCTGGCTGGCTTCGAGACGCCGACGTCGGGGCGCATCGCCCTGGCCGGCAACAGCATCGTCGATGTGCCGCCGCACCAGCGGCCCATCAACATGATGTTCCAGTCGTACGCGCTGTTCCCCCATCTGTCCGTGTGGGACAACATCGCCTTCGGCCTGCGCCGCGACGGCTTGCCGAAGGCGGAAGTGGCGGCGCGGGTCGAGCAGATGCTGGCGCTGGTGCAACTGGGCCAATATGCGAAGCGCAAGCCGCACCAGCTGTCGGGCGGCCAGCAGCAGCGCGTGGCGCTGGCGCGCAGCCTGGCCAAGCGGCCGCAGTTGCTACTGCTCGACGAGCCGCTGGGCGCGCTCGACAAGAAACTGCGCGAGCGCACGCAGATGGAACTGGTGAACATCATCGAGCAGGTGGGCGTCACCTGCGTGATGGTCACGCACGACCAGGACGAGGCCATGAGCATGGCCACGCGCATCGCCGTCATGAGCGAAGGGCGCATCCTGCAGGTAGGCCCGCCCGGCGAAATCTACGAGACGCCGAATTGCCGCTTCGTCGCCGACTTCATCGGCAGCGTCAACCTGTTCGACGGCCGCATCACGGAAGATGAACCCGATCACGTGGTCATCGACACGCCCGACGGCCGCCAGTATGTCGCGCACGGCATCACGGGCAACCTGGGCATGGATGTCTCGGTGGCCGTGCGCCCCGAAAAAATCGGCATCCAGATCGCGCCCCCCGCGCTGGAGGAGCGCGCGTCGCCGGCGGAACACGGCTACAACTGCGCCCAGGGCGTGATCGTCGCCATGGCGTATTTTGGCAATGAAACCAGCTACCACGTGCGCCTCGACAGCGGCACGGTGGTGAAAGTCTCGCGCACCAACGCGGCCCGCCACGACGCCGCGCGCCTCGAGCGCGAGCAGCGCGTGTGGGTGTGGTGGGATGGCGCCGACATCGTCGTGCTGACCAGCTGAGGCCATCATGACGTCCATTTTGCAAGCGCTGCGCCACTTTGTCACCCTGCGCTGGATCACGGGGAAAAATGCGGGCCGCACCGCCGTCATCGCCGTGCCGTCGCTGTTCCTGGCGGCCGCCTTTCTGGTTCCCTTCCTGATCGTGCTGCGCATCAGCCTGTCCGACATGGACACGGCGGGCAGTCCGTTCGGCGGCTTGCTGTCGTATGTCGACGGCATCGTCGTGCTGAAGGTCAAAATCGCCAACTACCTGTTCATCGCCGCCGATGAACTGTATCTGCTCACCTACCTCAGTTCCATCAAGTATGCGGCCATCACCACGGCCATCTGCCTGTGCATCGGCTACCCGTTCGCCTATTTCATGGCGCGCGCCAAACCGTCCATCCGGCCCGTGCTGATGATGCTGGTGATGCTGCCGTTCTGGACCTCGTTCCTGCTGCGCGTGTATGCGTGGAAGGGCATCCTGGCCAACCACGGCCTGCTCAACGACCTGCTGCTGGCGCTGGGCGTGGTGAGCGAACCGCTGCACATGATGAATACTTCGTTTTCGCTGGTGGTCGGCATGGTGTACGCCTATCTGCCCTTCATGATCCTGCCCCTGTACGCCAACCTGGTCAAAATGGACATGCGCTACCTGGAAGCGGCGGCCGACCTGGGCGCCACGCCGTTGCAGGCGTTCTGGCGCATCACGGTGCCGCTGTCGAAGTCGGGCATCATCGCCGGCGCCATGCTGGTGTTCATTCCATCCGTTGGGGAATACGTGATTCCCGAGCTGCTGGGCGGCCCGGAAACCTTGATGATCGGCCGCGTGCTGTGGGATGAATACTTCACCAATAACGACTGGGCCATGGCTTCGTCGGTGACGGTGCTGGTGGTCTTGCTGATCCTCGTGCCGATGGCCATTTTTAACAAATACAAGACGGACCAGGACGCGGAGGAGCGCTCATGAACGGACGTACCTTTTTGCAGCGCTGGTTCGGCCGCGGCTGGCTCTCGCTCGGCTACCTGTTCCTCTACCTGCCCATCATCGTGCTGATCGTCTTCTCGTTCAACAGCTCGCGCCAGGACATGGTGTGGAGCGGCTTTTCGCTGCGCTGGTACCAGGAGCTGATGAGCGACACGGAAATCATCTCGGGCTTCGGCTTGTCCCTGAAGATCGCCTTCATGTCGGCCACGTCTTCCGTCATCCTCGGCACCTTTGCCGCCTTTGCCTTGAACAGCTATCAGCGCTTCCGTGGCCGCACGCTGTTTTCGTCCATGGTCAGCGCGCCTTTGGTGATGCCGGAAGTGATCATCGGTCTGTCCCTGCTGCTGATGCTGGTGTCCATGCAAAAAGTCTTCGGCTTTCCCGAACGGGGCGTGCTGACCATCTGGCTCGGCCACACCCTGCTGGGCATGGCGTATGCGGCCGTGGTGGTGCAGTCGCGGCTGCAGGAAATGAGCAAGTCCCTGGCCGAAGCGGCGATGGACCTGGGCTGCCGCGCGCACCAGGTGTTCTTCCTCGTGACCCTGCCGAACATCACGCAGGCGCTGGCATCGGCCTGGCTGCTGACGTTTACCCTGTCGCTCGACGACGTGGTGCTGTCGGCCTTCCTGTCCGGCCCCGGTTCGACGACGATGCCGCTGGTGATCTTCTCGCGCGCGCGCCTGGGACTCGACCCGCGCGTGAACGCCATCGCCGCGCTGACCATCCTGGTGGTGACGCTCGCCGTGATCGCGTATGCCGTGATGCTGGCGCGCGCCGACCGCAGGCGGCGCAGGCAACTGTCCGCGGCCTATTCGGCGGATCAGGAGTAAGCTGGCGTTTTCACCTTGCAGGAGACGACCATGACGGAAAACACCAGCTGGCACGCACGTGCCGCAGAGATCGCAATCGATGGCCGCGCCGTCATCAACGGCGAGCGGGTCGCGGCCAGGTCCGGCCAGACCTTCGACAATCTCTCGCCCATCGATGGGCGTTCGCTGGGACCGGTGGCGCGCTGCGATGGCGCCGACGTGGAGGCGGCCGTGCAGGCCGCCCGCGCCGCCTTTGACGACCGCCGCTGGGCAGGCAAGTCGCCCGCGCAGCGCAAGCGGATATTGATCAAGTTCGCCGACCTGGTACAGAAATACGGTCCCGAGCTGGCCCTGCTGGAAACCCTGGACATGGGCAAACCGATCAAGTACAGCCAGAGCGTGGACGTGGGCGCCACGGCCAACTGCCTGCGCTGGTATGGCGAGGCGATCGACAAGGTCTACGATGAAATCGCCCCCACGCCGGCCAACAGCCTGGCCCTGATCACGCGCGAACCGGTGGGCGTCGTCGCCGCCATCGTGCCGTGGAATTACCCGATGATCATGGCCGCCTGGAAGATCGCGCCGGCCCTCGCCGCCGGCAACAGCGTGATCTTGAAACCGTCCGAAAAATCCCCGCTGACGGCCTTGCGCCTGGCCGACATCGCGCTCGAAGCGGGCGTGCCGAAAGGCGTGTTCAACGTGCTGCCCGGCTACGGCAACGAGGCGGGCGCCGCGCTGGCGCTGCACATGGATGTCGATTGCATCGGTTTTACGGGCTCCACGCGCACGGGGAAATTGATCGTGCAGATGGCGGGCCAGTCGAATCTGAAACGGGCGTGGACTGAGCTGGGCGGCAAGTCCGCCAACATCGTCTGCGCCGATTGCCCGGACCTGGACAAGGCCGTGGCGGCCGCCGTCGGTTCCATCTTCTTCAACCAGGGCGAAAGCTGCAATGCGCCCTCGCGCCTGTTCGTGGAAGAATCGATCAAGGAGGAATTCCTGACAAAGGCGCTGGCCATGCTGCCCCGCTTCCAGCCCGGCGATCCGCTCGACGAAGCCACCGTCATGGGGGCCATCGTCGATGCCACGCAGATGCAAACAGTGATGGGCTATATCGCCTCCGGCAAGCAGGAAGGCGCGCAGCTGCTGGGCGGCGGCGACGCCGTGCGCCTTGAGACGGGGGGCTACTACGTGCAGCCGACCATCTTCGGCGTGGACGCGGGCATGACGATCGCGCGCGAAGAGATCTTCGGCCCCGTCCTGTCCGTGCTGGGCTTTACGGACATCGCCGAGGCGGTGCAGCAGGCGAATGCCACGCCGTACGGCTTGCAGGCGGCCGTGTGGACCTCCGACATTACCAAGGCCATCCAGACGGCGCGCGCCCTGCGCGCCGGCACCGTGCACGTCAACCAGTACGACGGCGACGACATCACCGTGCCGTTCGGAGGCTACAAGCAGTCAGGCAACGGGCGCGACAAGTCCTTGTACGCGCTGGACAAATACACGGAGCTGAAGACGACGTGGATACAGGTGGGATAATTTCTATAATGGTTCTTAAAAGGACTAATTATTGTTGAAAATGGCTTGAAATAGTTCTTTTAAGACCTAATATATTTTTTCATGGCGATGTGTTTTTTGAAATTTGGATCGTATAAGTGCTAATTTAAGGATAAACTGAACACAATTAGCTACTATAAGACCCATTGGAGCCGCCATGCAGTGCCATTTTCAAATTTTTCATGATGATGCGTGGCACGATTGCGCATCGCTGACTTTGCTTGAGCCTGCAGGCGGCAATCCACGCACAGCCGCCCTGTTCGAGTATGACCTCGATTATGCCTTCTTCAAGCTGGAGAGTGGACCTGTCTCGCTGCGTTTTCCCGTCACGGCAGAGATGCAGAAGCTGGCGCAATGGCCAGCGTTCCTCTTTGATCTGATTCCCCAGGGAAGCGGACGGCAGTATCTGCTTGGGCAGCTTCAATTGGCCGATGGTCCGGCTGCCGATTTTCCGCTGGCATGTGCCGGCGCATTCAATCCCGTCGGGCGCGTGCGCATCGCCGAGGCCGTGCAGTACTACGCACAGCATATTGCCCGTCATGACAAGGGCAAGCCGCTGACCGGCTTTTCACTGGACGAGATCATAGGTCGCGGCGATGCCTTCAATGAGCGCATGCTGATGCATGCCATGCTGGCCGCCGGCAGTCTGGGGGTGCAAGGAGCGGCGCCGAAATATCTGCTGACCACCGACCATGCGGGTCTCTGGCATGCTGATGGCGCCCTGGCGGACCAGGACGCAGCCGCCCATTTCATCGTCAAGCGTCCGCGCGGAAAGACCGCCAGCGACGCCAAGGTGTTGAGGAATGAAGCCGCATACATGACTGTGGCGCGCGCGGTGGGCTTGCGCACCGAAGGCCAGCTGCGCTACCAGGACGATACCTTGTTCATTCCCCGTTTTGATCGCCGCATCCGGGACGGAAAAGTACTGCGGCTGCATCAGGAAAGCGCCGCTTCGCTGGCAGGTATCGTTGGCTTTGAAGCCACGCCCAGCCAGTTCGACCTATTGCAGGCGCTGCGCGCCGTCGTCAGCGACAAGACGGTGGAAACCATCGAATTTCTCAAGCGCGATATCTTGAACCTGGCCATGCGCAATACCGATAATCACGCACGCAATACGGCGGTACAGCAAGTTGGTGCCGAGGTGCGCCTCACGCCGCTGTTCGATTTTGCGCCGATGTACCTGGACCCGGATGGGATACCACGCGCGGCGCGCTGGTATCACCCGGATACCAAAAACGAGCTGCATGACTGGACGACGATACTGGCTACGATCGGCATGCAGGACGTGGAGCGCCAGCAGATCCGCCTCGCCCTATACGGATTTTCCCGGCACTTGCTTGCGCTGGAACAGCATATGCAGGAGGCCGGCGTGGATGATGACATCATTGCTTTCCTCCGGCCGCATATCGCCGGGCAGATCGAACAGCTCAAGGCATTGGGGGAGCACTGACATGGCGCGCACCAAAAAGACCGTTGACAAGGAAGAGTTGCGGCAGCGCAGGGCGGTGCTTTACGAAGCCATTGAAGCGGGAGCCGTCACGCTACAGCACGCCGTCAGGGAAATGCGGGCCATCTCGCGCCTGACGCAGGCCCAATTTGCGGAACACCGAGGGGTCAGCCTGAAAACCATCAAGGAGATCGAGAGCGGCAAGGGCAATCCGACCATCCAGACGCTGAACCGTATCGGGCAGTTCTTTGGCCTGGAGGTGGCCTTTGTACGAACAGAAACGCTGCGCGACAAAAAAATCGCCCCGGCGAGTAGCGGGGCGATATCGCCTCAATAGGAGAGATCAGAAGATCAGAAGCAGTGTTCCAGCGCCGGGAAGCTGCCATCCTTGACGGCCTTGACATAGCCGGTGACGGCGTCGTCGATGCTGGCCGCGCCTTCCATGAAGTTGCGCACGAAGCGCGCCTTGCGGCCTGGGAACACGCCCAGCATGTCGTGCATGACGAGCACCTGGCCCGAGCAGTCGGGACCGGCGCCGATGCCGATGGTGGGGATCGTCAGCATGTCGGTCACTTCCTTGCCCAGCTGCGTAGGCATGGCTTCCATCAGCACGATGGCGGCGCCCGCGTTCTGCAGCGCCAGCGCGTCGTTCTTCAGCTGCGCGGCGCTTTCCGTGCTCTTGCCCTGCACTTTATAACCACCCAGCTGATGCACCGATTGCGGCGTCAGGCCGATGTGGGCGCAGATGGGGATGCCGCGCTCGGTGAGGAAACGGACGGTCTCGGCCAGCCAGGCGCCGCCTTCGATCTTGATCATGTGCGCGCCCGCCTGCATCAGGATGACGGCGTTGGCGTACGCCGTCTCGGGCGTGCCATAGGCGCCGAACGGCAGGTCGGACATGATCATGGCCGACTTGGCGCCGCGCGCCACGGCAGCCGTGTGGTAAGCCAGTTCGGCCACGGTGACGGGCAGGGTGGAGTTGTGGCCGTTGCAGACCATGCCGAGCGAATCGCCGATCAGCAGGATCTCCACGCCGCAGCGGTCCATCAGGGACGCGAAGCTGGCGTCATAGCAGGTCAGCATGGTGATCTTTTCGCGGGCGGCGCGCAGCGTGGCCAGCGTATGGATGGTCACGGCCTTGTTGGCGACAGGCTTGGATGGCGCCGGCGCCGGCGTGGCAGCCTTGTCTTTTGCGGCCAGATCTGTTCCTTGCAAATAAGCGGACATAGGTATTCTCTAGAGTGAATGGGGGTGATGCGATTGCGACGCCGCTAGTGTAGTACTTTATGCAGCGTGCTGCAGGAGCGGCATTGTAGTGTATGTCTGGAGCCGTGGCTCAGAGCTGGCGGATGGCCTGGTCCGCGACGCTTGCCAGGTAGTCCTGCGCCGGCCCGCGTCCCGGCACGACGATGGCGGGGGCCAGGGCCAGCAGCGGCACCAGCACGAAGGCGCGCTCGGTGATGCGCGGATGGGGCACCGTCAGGGTGGCGCTGGCGATCTGCTCATCGCCATACAGCAGCAAGTCCAGGTCCAGGGTGCGCGGGGCGTTGCGGTAGGGCCGCTCGCGCCCGTGCGCCGCCTCGATGGCGTGCAGGGCCTGCAGCAGTTCCTCCGCCGGCAGGGTGGTGGTCAGGCGCGCCACGGCGTTGATGTAGTCGTCACCGCTCGAAGCGATGGGCGCCGTGCGGTAGCTGGCCGAGGCGTCCACCAGGGACGCGCCGGGCAGGCGCGCCAGGCGCGCGATGGCGTCCTGCACATTCGCGCGCGCATCGCCCAGGTTGGCCCCGATGCCGATGTAAGCGGTGACCGTCATTATTCGCCGCTGGTGCTGCCGGTGGTCGAGCCGCCACCCGTCCTGCTGCGCGTGCTGCGGCGTGGCGGACGTTTTTTCTTGACGGCGCCTGGCGCGGCATTGGCGCTGACGAGCAGCGCTTCGCGCGTTTCCTCGTCGCCTTCGTAAAAGGCCGTCCACCATTCGCCGATGTCCATGTCAATCTCGCCCGAAGCGCAGCGCAGCAGCAGGAAGTCGTAGCCGGCGCGGAAGCGCAGGTGCTCGAGCAATTTGTACGGCGCCTTGCCGACGCGGCGCTCGAAGCGCGGCTGCATCGACCAGATGTCGCGCATGTCGGAACCGATCTTGCGCTGCAAGGCCAGTTTTTCCGTCTGCGAATCGAGCACGTCGTCGGCCGCCAGGTGCAGCGCGGGGATGGTCGATTCGCCGGCGGCGCGGTAGGCCGTCCATTTTTCCAGCACCTGGTGCCACAGCAGCGAGGCGAACAAAAAGCCCGGCGAGACGGTCTTGCCGGCGGCGATGCGCTGATCCGTGGCGTCCAGCGCCAGGGTGACGAATTTCGCGCCCAGCGGCTGTTCCAGCACCACGTCGAGCAGCGGCAGCAGGCCATGATGCAAGCCTTCCTTGCGCAGCTGCTGCAGGCAGGCCAGCGCGTGGCCGCTCATCAGGAGCTTGAGCATTTCGTCGAACACGCGCGGCGCGGGCACGTTGTTGATCAGCGGCGCCATGACGGGAATCGGCGCGGCCGTGTGCGGCTCGATGGTGAACTTCAGCTTGGCGGCGAAGCGCACCACGCGCAGCATGCGCACGGGGTCTTCGCGGTAGCGCTCTTCCGGCTTGCCGATCATGCGCAGGGTCTTGGCGCGAATGTCTTCCACGCCGCCGTGGTAATCGAGCACTTCCTGCGTAGCCGGGTTGTAGTACATGGCGTTGATGGTGAAGTCGCGGCGCAGCGCGTCTTCGTGCTGCAGACCGAAGGTGTTGTCGCGCAGGACGCGGCCATGTTCATCCTTGGGCGCCGAATCGGCGCCGGCGCCGCGGAAGGTCGTCACTTCCAGCAGGTCCTGGCCGAACATCACGTGCACGATCTGGAAGCGCTTGCCGATGATGAAGGCGCGGCGGAACAGGCGCTTGACCTGTTCCGGCGTGGCGTTGGTGGCGATGTCGAAGTCCTTGGGCTTGACGCCCAGCAGCAGGTCGCGCACGGCGCCGCCGACGACAAAGGCCGCAAAACCGGCTTCCTGCAGGCTGCTGGTGACGCGGATGGCATTCGACGACACCAGTTTCGGGTCGATTCCGTGTTGCGCAGGACCGAGCACGACGGGTGCCGTGGTGTCGCGCGCTGCCTCTTTTTTAACGCCGAGGATCTTGCGGATGAATTTTTTAATCATTGAATAAGTGGAGTGATGGCCAGCCGTGGAGGGATGCGTGTGCTGTCAGAGCAGCATTGGGATTGGTTGCAACAGGGTGGGTCACGACCGACAGCAAGGGGATGTCGTTGTGCGAATCGCTGTAAAAATAGCTGCGCTCGAACTGCCCCAGTTCCTTGCCCATCTTTTCCAGCCAGGCGTGGGTGTGGGTCAGCTTGCCCGCGCCCAAGGTCGGCGTGCCCAGCAGCTTGCCCGTGACATTGCCGTCGGCGTCATATTCGGGCATGGCCGCCAGCAGGTGCTCGACGCCCAGCGCGTCGGCGATGGGCTTGGTGATGAAATGGTTGGTGGCCGTGACGATGGCCAGCAGGTCGCCCGCGTCCTGGTGCTGCTTGAGCAGGGCCACGACTTCCGGGCGGATGGCCGGCAAGACCACTTCGGCCATGAATTGCCTGTGCAGCGCTTCCAGGCGCTCGCGCGGGAATTGCGCCAGGGTGCCGAGGGAAAATTCCAGGTATTCCACCGGATCGAGCGTGCCGGCCTGGTATTGCGCGAAAAATTCGTCGTTGCGGCGGGTGAATTCGGCGGCGTCCACGGCACCGATGCGTACCAGGAATTCGCCCCACTCGTGATCCGAGTCGATGGGCAGCAGGGTGTGGTCGAGGTCAAACAGGGCCAGATTCATCATTCTTTCGCTTCCGCCTGCAGCAACTCGCGCAACAATGGCAAGGTGATCGGGCGTTGGGTTTCAAGGGAGTAGAGGTCGAGAGAGTCCAGCATCGTCGACAGCGAACGCATGTCGCGCCGGAAATGGGACAGCAGATAGGGTAACACGCCCGGCGACAAGGTCAAGCCGCGGGTGGCGGCCGCCTGGGTCAGGGCGGCGATTTTTTCATCGTCGGTCAAGCCGTGGATTTGATAGATCAGGCCCCAGCCCATGCGGGTGCGCAAGTCTTCGCGCACGGGCAGCACGGCGGGCGGCACGGCGCCGCTGCACACCATGAACGCCTGGTTGGCGCGGATTTCATTGAACAGGGCAAAGGCGTCGATCTGCGCCAGCGGCGACAGTTTTTCGCAATCGTCGAGCAGGTACAGGTCGACGTCGGGCGAATACACGAATTCGGACTCGATCGAGAATGGCGAAATGTAGCGCGCGCGCTCGGTGCTGGCCAGGGCCTTGAGCAGGTGGCTCTTGCCGGCGGCCAGTTCACCCCACAGGTAGGCAAAATGTTCGCGCGACGTGCGCGCGGCGAACTGGCGCATCAGCTGCGCCACTTCGGCATTCTGTCCCACCTCGAAGGTATCGAGGCTGTGCGCCTGGTCTGTGCCTAAATCGAGCACCAGTTGTTTCATGGCGTACGCCTTGTCCTGTTTTTCATTACTGCGTATGCGTCGTCGTCGCTGTTGTTGGTTTCATATTGTAATCATATCGGGTGCCTGACAGAAGCGTAGCGAGCGGCAGCAATTTGTGGCCGAGAAGCGCAACCGTACTGTAGTACGGTGAGCATCGCCGGCCGCAAAGTGCGACGCGCAGTAGCTTATGTCAGTCACCTTGTCATGCATTATAGAAGCTGCTGGAGAGGTAGTGGCGTCTTAGATGCTTAAAAGCGACCATCAGGACGGCAGAAGCGGGTAAAGCGAGCAAAACGCCGACGAAACCAAATAGTTGTCCGAAGGCCAATAAGGCGAAGATCACGGCCAGCGGGTTCAGGCCGATGCGCTCGCCGACCAGGCGCGGCGTGAGGAAAAAGCCTTCGATGACCTGGCCGCAGCCGTAGATGACGGCCACGGCGATGACGCCGCTCCAGTCGGCGAACTGCAGCAGCGCGGCGATCAGCGCCAGCATCAGCCCCAGGCCGAAGCCCAGGTAGGGGATGAACACCAGCAAGCCCGTGATGATGCCCACAGGCAATGCCACTTCAAAGCCGGCGATGGCCAGCGCCACCGAGTAATACGTGGCCAGCACCAGCATGACGAGGAGTTGGCCACGCAGGTATTGCGCCAGCAGGGTGTCGACTTCCTGCGCCATGCCCACCGTGCGGCCGACCCAGCGCCGCGGCACGGCGCCGGCGATGCGCGCCAGCATCGGATGCCAGTCCAGCAACAGGTAGAACAGCACCACGGGAATGAGCACGACGGTGGCCAGCCAGCCCAGCACGGCCGTGCCGCCGATGCGGGCCGAGGCCAGCACGGTGCTCCAGATTTCATCGCCGCTGGTGGCCATCTGCTGGCTCAGCATGCGCTTGATGCCCGTGCCGTCGAGGCGCACGCGGATGCCCAGGTCGCGCAGTTTCGGCGCAATCAATTCATTGGCCTTGCTGAGAAATTGGGGAATCTGCGCCTGCAGCAAGGGAATTTCCTTTTGCAACACGGGCACGACGATCAGCACCAGCGCCGTGATGGCGAGGAAAAACAACACTACGACGACCAGCACGGCCAGCGGACGGGGCACGTAAAAGCGCTTGTAATGGAGGCGCTGCAATCGGTCGACGCCGGGATTGAGCACGTAGGCGAGGATGGCGGCGGCCAGGAAGGGCGTCAGGATGGGGCCCAGGCTGACGAGCAGCAGCAAAAATGCCAGCCAGACCGCGATCCAAAATGCTGTTTGCTTCTGTTCGGCGGTGATGGCGAATGGCATGGAGTTTGTGCTGTTGCGTTAAAAAAAGGCAGTTAATTACGAAATGGCGGGGCAGTTTGATAAAATAGCGACTTGATCGACCGAATTCACCCGCTGGCGTCCTGCCGCACGATGTTGAAAAACATGCTTGCGCGCGCGTGCCGGCGGGTATCCGCCTTCTATTTTACCGCCTCCGCTGCCACCACACCATGAACCAGACTTCTAATGTTTCCCTTTCCTACCGTGACGCTGGCGTCGATATCGACGCAGGCGACGCTTTAGTCGAAGCAATCAAGCCGTTTGCCAAGCGCACCCTGCGCGAAGGCGTGATGGGCGGCCTGGGCGGTTTTGGCGCCATGTTTGAAATCAGCAAGAAGTACAAGGAACCCGTGCTGGTCTCGGGCACCGACGGCGTGGGCACGAAATTGCGCCTGGCGTTCGAACTGAACCGCCATGACACGGTCGGCATCGACCTGGTCGCCATGAGCGTCAACGATATCCTGGTGCAAGGCGCCGAACCGCTGTTCTTCCTCGATTACTTCGCTTGCGGCAAGCTGGATGTGGCCATCGCCACCGACGTCATCAAGGGCATCGCCCAGGGTTGCGAACAAGCCGGCTGCGCGCTGATCGGCGGCGAAACGGCGGAAATGCCGAGCATGTACCCTGCCGGCGAATACGACCTGGCCGGTTTTGCCGTCGGCGCCGTGGAAAAATCGAAAATCATCGACGGCAGCAAGATCGCCCCGGGCGACGTGGTGCTGGGCCTGGCCTCGTCGGGCGTGCACTCGAACGGTTATTCGCTGGTGCGCAAGATCATCGAAGTGGCGAAACCGGACCTGGAAGGCGACTTCCACGGCCGTAAACTCGCCGACGTGCTGATGCAGCCGACGCGCATCTACGTCAAGCCGCTGCTGGCGCTGATGGACGCCATGGAAGTCAAGGGCATGGTGCACATCACCGGCGGTGGCCTGGTGGAAAACATCCCGCGCGTGCTGCAGCCTGGCCTGGTGGCCGAGCTGGACTCGAAGGCGTGGACCATGCCGCCGCTGTTCACGTGGCTGCAACAGCACGGCGGCGTGGCTGACGCCGAGATGCACCGCGTCTTCAACTGCGGCATCGGCATGACCGTCATCGTCTCGCAGGAAAACGCGGACGCCGCCATCGCCCAGCTGCAAGCGGCCGGCGAAACCGTCTCGCGCATCGGCACCATCCGCGCCCGCGTGGGCGACGAGCATCAGACAGTTGTTATCTAAACTGTAGCTTGAACAAACAAGGCAGGCACTCGCGAGAGGCCTGCCTTTTTTTACGTGCCTGCGCCTACCTTGCGTGCGCCGGCTTCATGCGCCCCTCCGGCTGCGAACCGTCCCTGCCGATCATGGCCACGCTGACGGCCGAGACGAGGGAGGCGAACAGGATGTAGCCGACGATGTGCCATGGCTCGCCATTGCCCGTTTTCAGCAGGTAGGTGGCGATGATGGGCGTCAGGCCGCTGGCGAAGATGCCGGAGAACTGGTAGACGAAGGAGATGCCCGTGTAGCGCACCCTGGCGTCGAACAGGTCGCAGAACAGGGCCGCTTCCGGGCCGTACACGGCCGAATACAGCACGCCCAGCGGGATGATCACGGAACACCACAGCAGCAGCGGATTGTCGGCGTGGTTGAGCATAATCCAGAAGGCGGGAATGGCCGACACGCCCGTGATCAGGGAACCCCAGAAAAACACCTTGCTGCGGCCGATGCGGTCCGACAGGCGGCCGAAGAAGGGGATGCAGAAGCACATCACGACGGCCGACGCCATCACGCCCATCAGCGCTTCCGTGCGGTCTATCTTGATGGTGTTGGTCAGATAGGTGATGGAAAACACGCCGAAGATATTGAAGAATACGCCGTCGATATAGCGCGCGCCCATGCCCTTCAAGACGTTGCCCGGATAGCGTTTCAAGAGGTCGAAGAACGGGATCTGCGTCTCCGCGTTCTTTTCCTTGACGGCCTGGAATTCCGGCGTTTCCATCACGTTCAAACGTATCCACATGCCGATGAAGACCAGGGCCGCAGATAAAATGAAGGCCACGCGCCAGCCCCACGACAGGAACTGCGCATCGCTCAGGCTGTAGGACAGGATGGCCACCACGCCGGAAGCGAGGCACAGGCCGATGGCCAGGCCGATCTGCGGCAGGCTGGCGTAGAAGCCGCGCTCTTTTGGCGGCGCATATTCATACGCCATCAGCACGGCGCCGCCCCATTCGCCGCCCAGGCCGATGCCCTGCAGCACGCGCAGGAACAGCAGCAGGCCCGGCGCCCAGTAGCCGATATGGTCGTAGGTCGGCAGCACGCCGATCAGGAAGGTGGAGATGCCCATGATCATCAGGGTCATCACCAGCATGCTCTTGCGGCCGATCTTGTCGCCGAAATGGCCGAAGATCACGCCGCCGATGGGGCGCGACAAAAAGCCCACGGCGAAGGTGCCGTAGGCCAGCATGGTCGAGACGAGCGGATCGCCGCCCGGGAAATACAGCTTGCTGAACACGATGCCGGCCACGACGCCGTACAGGAAGAAGTCATACCATTCGATGGTGGCGCCGATCACGCTGGCCATCACGACTTTCCGCAGCTCTTTGGCCTTTTTCGGATGGTTCGGATTGTTGTCCATATCTAGTCTCCAATCGATATCGATTATGTGTGTTTTTTTGATGCCTGGCTTGTCGCCGGATCATTGGAGGCGGGGCCGTCTGCCCGCCGCTGACATCCTCCCGGGTGAGGTGGAATGGGGCGCGGCCTAGGCCGCCTGCGGCAGGCGCACGGCGTCCGCCAGGATCATGTCGGCGGCTTTTTCGGCGATCATGATGGTGGGCGCATTCGTGTTGCCCGAGACGAGTTCCGGCATGATCGATGCATCGACCACGCGCAGGTTCTGCATGCCGTGCACGCGCAGGCGTGCATCGACGACGGCCATGGCGTCGTGGCCCATCTTGCAGGTGCCGCTGGGGTGGTAGATCGACTGGCTGAAGCGCCGCGCCGCGTCCAGCAGCTGCGCGTCCGTCTCGAACTGCGGGCCGGGCACGAACTCGGCAATGATGTGCGGCGCCAGCGATGGCGCGGCGGCGATTCTGCGCGCCACGCGCAGGGCGGCGATCGCCGTGCGCTGGTCGCGCGGGTCGGACAGGTAGTTCGGGTAGATGCCCGGATAGGCGAGGGGATCGGCGCACTTGATCGATACGTGGCCGCGGCTGTGCGGGCGCAGCTGGCACACGGACGACGTGAACGCGGAAAACGGATGCGCGCCTTCGCCCGGCTTGTCGGCGCTCAGCGGCTGCATGTGGAACTGGATGTCGGGCCGCGTGACTTCCGGCGACGACCTGGTAAATACCGTCACCTGGCTGGCCGCCAGGGTCAACGGCCCCGAGCGGGAAAACACATATTGCATGCCCACCCACAGCTTGCCCCACAGGCTGTTGACTTCATCGTTCAGGGTTTTCAGCCGCGTCTTGAAGACGAGGCGGATTTGCAAATGGTCTTGCAGGTTCTGTCCCACGCCGGGCAAGTCGTGCACGAGAGGCACGCCCACTTCTTCCAGCAAGGCGCGCGGCCCCACTCCCGAGCATTGCAGGATCTGCGGCGAGCCGATGGCGCCCGCGCATAAAATCACTTCGCCGCTGGCGCGCGCCTGACGCAGCTGGCCATCCTGGCGGAACTCGATGCCGACGGCGCGCTTGCCCTCGAACAGCACGCGCGTGATTTGCGCCCGCACTTCCACGCGCAGGTTGGTGCGCTTGCGGGCCGGCCGCAAAAAGGCTTTCGCCGTGCTCCAGCGCAAGCCCTTGCTGGCCGTCTGCTGGAAGTAGCCCACGCCTTCCTGCGTGGCGCCGTTGTAATCGGCATTGAAGGGGATGCCGCTTTCCGTGGCGCCGGCAATGAAATGTTCGGCGATCGGGCGGCGCAGCCGCAGGTCCGACACCTTCAATGGACCGCCCACGCCGTGGTAGTCGCTGGCGCCCCGTTCCTGGTCCTCCGATTTCTTGAAATACGGCAGCACCTCGGCATAGCTCCAGCCCGGGTTGCCCAGTTCGGCCCAGCGGTCGTAGTCTTCTTTCTGGCCGCGCACATACAGCAGGCCGTTGAGCGAGCTGGAGCCGCCCAGGACCTTGCCGCGCGGCCATTGCAACTGGCGCCCGGCGATGCCGGCGTCCGCTTCCGTGCGGTAGCACCAGTCCAGCTTCGGGTCGTGCATGGTCTTGAAATAGCCGACCGGCACGTGTATCCAGGGATTGTTGTCCTTGCCGCCCGCTTCCAGCAGCAATACCTGCTTGCCGCTGTCGTGCGACAGGCGGTTGGCCAGCACGCAGCCAGCCGAACCGGCGCCGACGACGATGTAGTCGTAGTGTGTTTGCAACATGGTGCTTGTCTCCTGCGTTGCGGTATCGCTTGCCTCGACGGGCGTTTTTTGCGATACACTGGTCTTTATTGATTATTTTTTGGAACGTCTGGTTCCATTTATAAAAGACGTGCAGCACGGGGACAAGCGGAAAGCACCGCATACGCGAGAGGTGAAACAGAACATGCATGATGCGTTTCAAAAACGGCCGGGCGAGGCCGAAGAGGGAACTCAAACGGGCGGCCAGGCCGGTGCCAGCACGGCGGCCAGCCATGGCGACGAGGCGCGGGGCTTGCGCGTGCTGCGTCTGATCGAGCACCTGGCCAGCGCCAGCCAGCCCTTGACCCTGTCGCAGCTGGCCGCGCGCATGCAGGTGCCCAAGGCCAGCATGATGCGCCTGCTCGATACGCTGGAGCAACACGGCTATGTGCTGCGCACGCCCGTGGGACGCGGCTACGTGCCGGGTGCCGCGTCCACCAACCTGGCGCTGGCCACCCTGCGCAACAATGCCCTGATCCGCGTCAGCCGCAGCATCCTGGGCAGCCTGGTGGCGGCCACGGGCGAGACGTGCAATCTGGCCATTCCCGAGGGCAATGCGATCGTCTACGTGGACAGGGTGGAAACCCAGGAACCATTGCGATTGCACCTGGTGCTGGGCACGCGCGCGCCCATGCATTGCACGGCCAGTGGAAAATTATTCCTGGCGCACATGTCGCTGCTGGAGCGGCGCGCATTGCTGGCCATGCTGAGCCTGCAGGCGCGCACGCCGAAAAGCATCACCGACCCGGCACTGCTGGAACGCGAGATCGTGCGCATCGCCCGCCTGGGGATCGGCATCGACGACGAGGAATTCGTGCACGGCATGGTGGCCGTGGCCGTGCCCATCTGCGCGGCCGACGGGCGTATCGTGGCGGCCGTGGCCTGCCACGCGCCTGTGGCGCGCAAGTCCGTGGAACAGCTGCTGCAGCACGTGCCGCAGTGAAGGACGCGGCCGCGAAATTGCGGCCGCTCTTGCTGGCAGAAAACAGCTAGGGTTTGAGCACCTTTGCCACCTTGGCCGCGCGCAGGCGGAAGGCGTCCGGCATGCCGGAACCCAGCAGCGGGCGCAGGTACAGGCGGAAGGCATCGGTGACGTCCGTGCCGCTGGCGCTGATGAACTCGTCGTCCATGGTGCGCGTCTTGCCCGCCACGTCGGAAAGGGGCAGCAACGCGTAATCGACGGAATAAAAGCCCGTGCGCTTGATGGCGACGGAACCGTCGCGCTCGCCCCACATGGCGAATTGCACCGCCTTTTCGCCCACTTCGCGCGCCTCGCGCTGGTCCACGTCGGAGACGCAGCCGATGAAGGAGCGCTGCAGATAGCCGAAGGTATCGCCGCGCACGCGCTTGATGCCGAGCTTGGCCTTGATCTCGTCGCACAGCAGGTCGGCCAGCGCGCCCGTGCCGGACAATTGCACATTGCCGTGCGCATCGCGCTCGACTTCGTTGCCCACCTGTTTGGCCAGCAGGCTGGCGATCGGTTCGCCCGACGCGTCGTGGATGCCTTCCGAGACGGCGATCACGCAGCGGCCGTATTTTTCATAGGTGGCCTTCACGTCGGCAAGAAATTGCTCCAGCACGAAGACGCGCTCGGGCAGATAGATCAGGTGCGGGCCATCGTCGGGGAACTTCTTGCCCAGCGCCGAGGCGGCCGTCAAAAAGCCCGCGTGGCGGCCCATGACGACGCCCACGTAGACGCCGGGCAAGGCCGCGTTGTCCAGGTTGGCGCCGGCGAACGCTTGCGCGACGAAACGCGCGGCCGAGGGAAAGCCGGGCGTGTGGTCGCTGCCGACCAGGTCGTTGTCGATGGTTTTCGGGATGTGGATGCAGCGCAGCGGATAGCCGGCCTTGTGCGCTTCCTCGCTGACGATGCGCACCGTGTCGGACGAGTCATTGCCGCCGATATAAAAGAAGTGTTCGATCTCGTGCGCGCGCAGCACGGCGAAGATTTGCTGGCAGTAGGCAATATCGGGTTTGTCGCGCGTGGAGCCGAGGGCCGACGAGGGCGTGGCGGCCACCAGTTCCAGGTTATGGCTGGTTTCCTGCGTCAGATCGACGAATTCTTCATTGACGATGCCGCGCACGCCGTGCAGCGCGCCATACACGCGCGTGACATGCTGAAAGCGCCGCGATTCGAGCACCACGCCCACCAGCGACTGGTTGATGACGGCGGTGGGGCCGCCTCCCTGGGCAACAAGAATTTTTCCAGACGGCATGAGGTCTCCTCGTAGTGGAACGGCCCTCCAGCCTACTCCTTTTTTACCGGGGCGCTGTCTTTTCCGATAGTTCTGCCCTGGATTTTCTCCACGTCATCCCCGGCCTCGATGCGTTTTCATTCCGGCGACCGGATATGTTCGACCAGCCCCGTGCTGCGCCGTCCCGGCGCGGGCGTCAGCCAGCTGACCAGCATGGCGGCGGCCAGGCCGGCTGGCACGCCGAAGATGCCGGCGGAAATGGGCGCGATGTGGAACCATTGACCGCTGGCATTACCGCCCAGCATGGTGCTTGTGTGCAGCATGTAATACAAGCACACGCCAAAGCCCGTCAGCATGCCGGCCAGCGCGCCCTGATAATTGGCGCGTTGCCAGAACACGCCCAGCACCAGCGGCGGAAACAGGGTCGAGGCGGCCAGGGAGAAGGCCACGCCCACCAGCGACAAAATGTCCGCCGGTTTTTGCGAAGCGGCATAGGCGGCGATGAAGGCCACGGCCAGCAGCAGCAATTTTGAAATCGTCACGCGCTTTTGCGTCGAGGCGCTGGGATCGACCACCTTGTAATAGACGTCGTGCGACAGGGCGTTGGAGATGGCCAGCAGCAAGCCATCGGCCGTCGACAGGGCGGCGGCCAGGCCGCCGGCCGCCACCAGGCCGGAAATCACGTAGGGCAAGCCGGCGATCTCGGGCGTGGCCAGCACCAGCACGTCGGCGTCGATGGAAATTTCCGCCAGTTGCACGATGCCGTCGCGGTTGACGTCGACGATGCTGATCAGGGGGCTGAGCTTGTCCACATTGGCCCAGTACGACACCCAGGTGGGCAGGTGCGTGTATGGCGTGCCCACTAGTGCCGAGTAAATATCGTACTTGACCAGCACGGCCAGCGCGGGAATCGTGAGGTAGATCAACAAGATGAAGAACAGGGTCCAGAACACGGACACGCGCGTTTCGTGCACGGAGGGCGTGGTGTACGATCGCATGAGGATGTGCGGCAGGGCGGCCGTGCCCAGCATCATGCAAAACACGAGGGCCAGGAAATTGTTGCGCTTGATGTCGGACTGCGCCCGGTCGGCGGCGGGAAACGGCTGTGCGTGCGGAATGATCGGCTCGGCGCGTTTCTGGTTTTGCGCCTGCGCGGCCTGCCACAGCACGCGTGCCTCGTCCGGGCTCTTGGGATAGGCGATCAGATAGCGTTCCGCGTTGCGGATGTCGAACAGCGAGGCATTGCGCTGGCGCAAACTGTCGAGCTGGCGCTGGGCCGCCAGGCGGCCTTGTTCCCAGGAGGCGGGCAAGCCGTCGATGCGCGCCTGATAGCTTTGCGCGCGCTGGCGGAAGATGGCGCGCACCTCGTTCTCTTTCGGATCCGTTTCCAGCACGTGTTCGCGCGCGCTCAGTTGCGGCAGCACCTTGCCGTAGGCGAGCTGCGGCACGGGATTGTCCGCATGCTTGACCGACAGCCACATGGCGGGAATCAGGAAGGCGACGAGGATGATGATGTACTGCGCCACCTGTGTCCAGGTGATGGCGCGCATGCCGCCCAGAAAGGAGCAGACGAGGATGCTGGCCAGGCCCAGGAAGATGCCGACGGAAAAATCCACGCCCGTGAAGCGCGAGGCGATCAGGCCGACGGCGTAGATCTGCGCCACCACATAGGTAAACGACACGATGATGGTGGCGGCCACGGCCACCACGCGCACGCTGGCGCCCCGCTTGTCGGCGCCGCTGCCGTAGCGGGCCGCGAGAAAATCGGGAATCGTGTACTGGCTGAACTTGCGCAGGTAGGGGGCGATCAGGAGCGCCACCAGGCAATAGCCGCCCGTCCAGCCCATGATGAAGGCCAGGCCGTCGAAGCCGTTCAGGTACAGGCCGCCGGCCAGGCTGATGAAGCTGGCGGCCGAGATCCAGTCGGCGGCCGTGGCCATGCCGTTGAACATGGCCGGCACCCGGCGTCCCGCCACATAGTATTCGGTGACGTTCGAGGTGCGGCTGATGACGCCGATGGTGGCGTACAGGGTGATGGTGACGAGCATGAACAGGTAGCCGATCCACGCGCGCGGCATGCCTTCCTGTTCCAGCACCGACAGGGCCAGCAGGAAGGCGGCGAAACCGGCGGTAAACAGCAGGTAGTAGCGGCACAGGCGTGCAAACAAGCTGCGCTGGCCGCTCATGCGTGCTCCTCGGCATGAAAATCCCGGTCGAGGCGCCGCATGCGCCAGGCGTAGAAGGCGATGATGGCCAGGTACACGAGCGAGGCGCCCTGGGCCGCCATATAGAAGGGCAGCGGCCAGCCGAACAGGTTCAGGTGCACCAGCTCGCGCGCATAAAACACGGTCAGGAAGCCCGTCAGCAGCCAGACCAGCAGCAGGATGGCCGTCAGGCGCCGCGTCTTGCGCCAGTGCCCGTCGCGGCGCGCCTGCAGCTCGGGGCCGGGCGCGTGCGCCGGCCGCGCGGGAGGAGCGGGTGGGCTCGGTTTATCCATACGTGACCTCATCCTCTTCTGGCGCGTCCGGCAACAGCAGGGCGATGCTCAGGCGCAGCAGGGTGCCCGGCAGCTTCGGCGACTGCGCGCGCGGATTGTTAAAGATATCGACTTCGGCGCCATGCTGCTGGGCAATTTCGCGCACGATGGCCAGGCCCAGGCCGCTACCGTCGACATTGCTGCCGAGAATGCGGTAAAAGCGTTCGAACACGTGCGCCCGCTCCGCCTGCGGTATGCCGGGGCCCGTATCTTCCACTTCCAGGATGGCCAGCTCCAGGGTGCTGCGCACGCGCACCGTGACGCTGCCGCCCGTCGGCGTGTAGCGCAAGGCATTGTCGATCAGATTGCTCAGCAGTTCGCGCAGCATCATGGCATTGCCGGAGATCATGATCGAATACGCGGGCTGCTCGAAGCCCAGGTCGATATGCTGGGCAAACGACGCTTGCACCCAGTCCTGCACCACGCCGCGCGCCAGTTCACTGAGTTCGATCGGTTCGAACGCCGTGCCCGCCTGCGGCTGGTTTTCCGCGCGCGCCAGGGCCAGCAGCTGGTTGACCAGGCGCGTGGCCGCTTCCGAACTTTTCGCCAGTTGCAGCAGCGAGCGGTGGATCTCGTCGTTGTCGGTCTGGCGCAGGGCCAGCTCCGATTGCATGCGCATGCCGGCCAGCGGCGTTTTCATCTGGTGCGCGGCGTCGGCGATGAAGCGTTTCTGCATGTCGATCGACAGCGACAGCCGCGCCAGCATCTCGTTGAGCGAACCGACCAGCGGCGTGATTTCCTCGGGCACCTGGCCCGATTCGATGGGACTCAGATCGTCGGGCGGGCGGGCGCGTATGCGCTCCTGCAATTGCGCCAGCGGCGACAGGCCGCGCGCCAGGGCAAACCAGACCAGGGCCAGGATCACGGGCAGGATGATGAACTGCGGCAAAATCACGCCCTTGATGATTTCATTCGCCAGCTGGGCGCGTTTTTCCAGCGTCTCGGCCACTTGCACCAGCGCGCGGCTGGGCTCATCGTCGTTGCCGGAAGGCGTGTCGAGATAGCTGAACGCCACGCGCACGGGCGTGCCATGGATGGTGTCGTTGCGAAACAGCACCATGCCGCTGCGGTATTTGTCCGGGTCCTGCGGCGGCGGCAAGTCGCGGTCGCCGTCCAGGTATTCGCCGCGCGGCCCCACCACCAGGTAATACAGGGTGTCGATATCGTCGCCGCGCAGGAAGTCGCGGCCGCTATTCTTGCCGTTCTTTTCCGGCGCGCGGCGCAGCATGGCGCCGTCGGCCTGCTTGACCTGCTGCGTGAGCACCGTCACGCTGTCTTCCAGCGCATGGTCGAACGGCTGATTGGCGATGCCCTTGGCCACCAGGTAGGTGATGGCGATGCTCATCGGCCACAGCAGCAGCAGGGGCGCCAGCATCCAGTCGAGGATTTCGCCGAACAGCGAATGCTCGATGGTGTCATCCTGTTCCGTGGTGGGCGGCTCGAACCAGTCGTCGTCGTCCGCCTCGTCCGCTGGCGCCTCGCGCGCCTTCACTTGCTGGCGGGTCCGCTGGCCGGGCTTGCCGACTCGCCCGCTTCGGCGTTCAGGCGCGCCGCTTCCGAGTATTTTTCCAGGCAATAGCCGAGGCCGCGCACGGTGGCGATGCGCACGCCGCCCACTTCGATCTTCTTGCGCAGGCGGTGCACATATACTTCGATGGCGTTGTTCGACACTTCTTCACCCCATTCGCACAGGTGGTCGACCAGCTGCTCCTTCGACACGAGGCGACCGGTGCGGCCCAGCAGGATTTCCAGCAAGCCCAGTTCGCGCGCCGACAGGTCGAGCATCTGGTCGTGGATGTAGGCGCTGCGCCCCACCTGGTCGTAGCTGAGGGGGCCGTGCTTGATGATGGTGGCGCCGCCGCCGGCGCCGCGGCGCGTCAGGGCGCGCACTCTTGCCTCCAGTTCCGACAGGGCGAACGGCTTGGCCATATAATCATCGGCACCCAGGTCGAGGCCATTCACGCGTTGTTCGATGGAATCGGCGGCCGTCAGGATCAGCACGGGCAGCAGCGAGGCGCGCGCGCGCAGGCGGCGCAGCACTTCCAGGCCGGACATCTTCGGCAGGCCCAGGTCGAGGATCAGCAGGTCGAATTCCTGGGTGGACAGGGCCGTATCGGCTTCCTGCCCCGTCTTGACGTAGTCGATCGCATAACCGGACTGGCGCAGCGAGCGGGTCAGGCCATCGGCCAGCACGCTGTCATCTTCGGCAAGTAAAATACGCATGGTGCACTTCCTATGCTTGCGGCGGTAGAAGCTTGTATTGTGTTTCATTTCCCGCAAGGTGGCGAGTTTTTGTGAAAAACCAGGCTTGTATTGATCTGTTTCAAAACAAATCCACGTTCCGCTTGCATTGATCACTGTTTTTTTATACAGTACTGTCTGTATAAAGAATTTAACCCACTGGCGCTATCGCAGTCTGCAGGATCCCAGTGAATCCGCAACTGTAGAACGGCTGAAAGAACATATGGACGATAAAAAAGCTGTAGTACCCGCATCGGAAAAAGCCAAGGCGCTCGCCGCCGCACTGGCGCAGATCGAGAAGCAGTTTGGCAAAGGTTCGGTCATGCGCATGGATTCCAGCGCCCCGATCGAAGAAGTGCAAGTCGTATCGACCGGTTCGCTCGGCCTCGATATCGCGCTGGGCGTGGGCGGCTTGCCGCGCGGCCGCGTGGTGGAAATCTACGGTCCGGAATCGTCGGGTAAAACCACGCTGACCCTGCAAACCATCGCCGAAATGCAAAAACTGGGCGGCACCTGCGCCTTTATCGATGCCGAGCATGCGCTCGACGTCGGTTACGCGCAAAAGCTGGGCGTGAACCTGCATGAATTGCTGATCTCGCAGCCGGACACGGGCGAGCAGGCGCTGGAAATTTGCGACGCCCTCGTGCGTTCGGGCAGCGTCGACCTCGTCGTCATCGACTCCGTGGCCGCGCTGACGCCACGCGCCGAGATCGAAGGCGATATGGGCGATTCCCTGCCAGGCCTGCAAGCGCGCCTGATGTCGCAAGCCTTGCGCAAGCTGACCGGTTCCATCAACCGCACCAATACCCTGGTCATCTTCATCAACCAGATCCGCATGAAGATCGGCGTGATGTTCGGCAGCCCGGAAACGACCACGGGCGGCAACGCGCTGAAATTCTACGCCTCCGTGCGCCTGGACATCCGCCGCACCGGCTCGATCAAGTCCGGCGATGAAGTGATCGGCAATGAAACCAAGGTCAAGGTCGTCAAGAACAAGATCGCGCCACCGTTCAAGGAAGCGCACTTCGACATCCTGTACGGCGCCGGCACCTCGCGCGAAGGCGAAATCCTGGACCTGGGCTCGGATGCCAAGATCGTGGAAAAATCCGGTTCGTGGTACAGCTACAACGGCGAACGCATCGGCCAGGGCAAGGACAACGCCCGCGCCTTCCTGCAAGAGCGTCCGGCGCTGGCCCGCGAAATCGAAAACAAGGTCCGCGCTTCGCTGGGCGTGCGCGAACTGCCGCCGCTGGCTGCTGAAAAACCGGAAAAAGCGGATAAGGCCGCCGACAAGGCTGCCAAGGCGGAAGCCAAGGCCGCCGAGTAAGCTGCCGTCAGCCGTCATTCACGCTTGTGTATGGTGGCTGGCAAGGTGTGACCATGATCGCCGTCCCGCGCTGTTGCGCCGGGCGGCGATTGTGTTTGGGTGCTGTGATCGTGGAATGAAAGACAAGGTGGGGGTATGGCCGCAGTACAACTAAGCCTGAAGGGCAGGGCGCTACGCTTTCTGTCAATGCGCGAGCACAGCCGCATGGAATTGCGGCGCAAGCTGCAGCGGCATGCGCAGGAAGGCGACGATGTGGAAGCCTTGCTCGACAGCCTGGAGCAAGCCAACTGGCTGTCGCAGGAGCGCTTTTCCGAGTCGCTGATTCACCGCCGTTCGGCACGCTTCGGCAACAGCCGCATCATGGCGGAGTTGCAAAGCCATGGCATCGGCGGCGAAGCGCTGCAGGAACTCAAGGCGGGCCTGGCCGAAGGGGAAGTGGCGCGCGCCTGCGAAGTATGGCGCCGCAAATTCGGGCAAGTGGCGCAGGATGCCGAGCAGCGCAGCAAGCAGATGCGCTTCCTGATGCAGCGCGGCTTTTCCCAGCGCGCCGTGCAGGTGGCCTTGAAGGGGCTCGAGCCCGACGAGGAGTAAGGCCGTCGCGAGCGGGCCGGCACTGCGGCATGCCGTCACGGCAGGTCATTCTAGCGGTCTTGCGGCCTTCCGCCCGGGCCAGGGGGGAACTGCGCTTTCAGCCGCCCTTTGTTTGCGCTACTGCACCATCGTGATATCGGGTATTCTGGCGCTCGAACCGGTGCGCCGCGTGCACCGCCACTGATCGAGACAGGAAGCGCAATGAGCAACTGGAATGCCGGCTACATGGCCGAGGTCGCCTATACCTATGGCTATTACGAAGAATTGAATCCCCTGCGCCTGCGCCTGCCACTGCTGGCCGCCGGCTTGGTCCTGCCCGCCAGTGGCACGGCCTGCGAACTGGGCTTCGGCCAGGGCGTCAGTGCCAACCTCCACGCAGCAGCGTCCGCCACGCGCTGGTATGGCAATGACTTTAACCCTGCCCAGGCGGCATATGCCCAGGAGCTGGCCAGTGCCGCTGGCGCCGGGGCGCAGTTCACGGACGAATCGTTCGAACAGTTTTGCCACCGCGACGACTTGCCCGATTTCGATTTTATCTGCCTGCACGGTATCTGGAGCTGGATTTCGGCGGAAAACCGCGCACTGATCGTGGACTTTCTGCAGCGCAAGCTGAAAGTGGGTGGCGTCGCCTACCTCAGCTACAACACCCAGCCTGGCTGGGCAGCCATGATGCCGCTGCGCGACTTGCTGGCCGAGCATAGCCGCGTCATGGCTGCCCCGGCCCAGGGCGTGCTGACGCGTATTGACGGCGCCATCGATTTCGTCGACAGGATGATTGCCACGCAGCCGCGTTATCTCGAGGCCAATCCCTTGCTGGCCGACCGCTTCGAGAAGTTGAAATCGTTTGAACGTCATTATGTTGCACATGAGTATTTCAATGCGGACTGGCAGCCGATGGCTTTTTCCCAGGTGGCTGCCATGTTGAGCGAAGCCAAGCTGGAGTTCGCCGCTTCCGCCACCTATACCGAGCATGTCGACATGCTCAATCTGACGGCCGCACACCAGCAATTCCTGGCCGAGATTCCCGATCCCATCTTCCGCGAAACGACGCGGTCTTTCCTGACCAACCAGCAATTTCGCCGGGATTACTGGATCAAGGGTGCGCGCACGCTGACGCCGTTCGCCCAGGCCACGGCCTTGCGGGCCGTGCGCGTGATGCTGGCGGTGCCGCGCGATACGGTGGTGTTGAGCGTGCATGGCGTGCTGGGTGATGCCGATATGGATGAGCGCGTGTATGCACCCGTGCTCGATGCCCTCGCCGATCATCGCGTGCGCACGATCGGGGAACTGGAGCAACAATTGGCTGGCACCGAAGTCAGCCTGGCCGCCTTGTTGCAGATCATGTTGATTCTGATCAGCAAGGGGAGTGTCTCCGCCGTACAGGACGATGCCGACATTGCCGTGGCACGGCCGCAGACGGCGCGCCTGAACGCGTATTTGCTGGAGCAGGCGCTGGCAAGGTCCGACCTGTATAGTCTCGCCAGCCCGATGACGGGCGGTGGCGTGTTTGTACCGCATTTACAACAACTGTTCCTGTGGGCGAAAATGCAAGGATGGCAAGAGCCGCAGGAATGGGTGCGCGAGACATGGCCCGTGCTGATACGCCTGAACCAGTTGCTGTCGAAGGATGGACAGCCATTGCTGACGGAAGAAGAGAACCTGGCCGAACTGGGGGAGCATGCCCGCCAGTTTGCCGAGCGTACCTTGCCTGTTTTGCGCGCCATGGGCGTGACCGACTGAGACCGTGTGTTGGCGTGTCCGTGCAAGGCCATTTGTTATATGGATTGTGAATGATGGTCATTGATTTTGCAATTCGTATCAATAATTGCATGCGGGCGACCAGACTGATGAAAAATTATGTTGCGGCGCAACCAGCGCCCAATGTGCTACACTTTTAGGGTTTTTGCGGCGCCGCAGGTGCGGTTGCTGTTCGTAGAAGCTGCGAACAGAGTGCTTTAGGCACATGGCTGCTTACTAAATTATGGCCGCGCAAGCGGCATCGGTCTTATGCCCCTGTCAACTCCCGTATCCCGGCGCGCCCTCCGGCACTCCCGCGTTATCGACGTCCAAGCGTATGTGCGCGACGACGGCCTGTGGGATATTGACGCCCATATCACCGATATCAAAAGCTTTGACGCGACCCTGGCCTCCGGCCCCCGTCCCGCCGGCTCCCCTCTGCATGACCTCCACTTGCGCATTACCGTCGATCGCGAACTGAACATCGTCGAGGCCGAAGCTGCCTCCGATGCCGTGCCCTATCCCGGTTTTTGCGATACCATCGGCCCCGCTTACCGGGCGCTGATCGGTTTGAACTTATTGAAGAATTTCCGCCGCGACTTGAAACAGCGCCTGGCGGGAATCGCCGGCTGTACCCATTTGACCGAACTGGCGCAAGTCTTGCCGACTGCGACGGTTCAGGCATTTGCCGGCGATGTCTGGTCGACCCGTGACGGCGAGAATGCTGACTTGTCGCATGAAAAGCCGTTTCAACTCGACAAATGCCACGCCTTGCGCACCGATGGCGGGGCAGTTGCACAGTATTACCCGCGCTGGGTAGCCAAGGCGTGACCCCGGCGCTTTCCTGTTTTTTTTGCACCACTAACCGTATTTTTACACATCAGTATCAGAAGGGAAGCCAGCATGAAAATCCATGAGTATCAAGCCAAAGAAATCCTCCGGCAGCACGGAGTGACGGTACCACGCGGTATCCCGTGCATGTCCGTCGAAGAAGCCGTCAAGGCTGCGGAAACCCTGGGCGGCCCGGTGTGGGTCGTCAAGGCGCAGATCCACGCAGGTGGCCGCGGCAAGGGCGGCGGCGTGAAAGTGGCAAAATCGATGGAACAGGTCAAGGAATACGCTGACCAGATCATGGGCATGCAGCTGATCACGCATCAGACCAGCGCCGAAGGCCAGAAAGTCAACCGCCTGCTGGTGGAAGAAGGCGCCGACATCAAGCAAGAACTGTACGTTTCGCTGGTCACCGACCGCGTCACCCAGAAAATCGTCCTGATGGCGTCGTCCGAAGGCGGCATGGACATCGAAGAAGTGGCCGAGAGCCACCCAGAGAAGATTCACCACGTCACCATCGATCCAGGCGTAGGCCTGACCGATGCCCAGGCAGACGACATCGCGACCAAAATCGGCGTGCCTGCCGGTTCCATCGTCGACGCGCGCGTCAACCTGCAAGGCCTGTACAAAGCGTACTGGGAAACCGACTGCTCGCTGGCCGAAATCAACCCGCTGATCGTCACCGGCAGCGGCAAGGTCATCGCCCTGGACGCCAAGTTCAACTTCGACCCGAACGCCCTGTTCCGTCATCCGGAAATCGTCGCCCTGCGCGATCTGGACGAAGAAGATCCAGCTGAAATCGAAGCGTCGAAATTCGACCTGGCCTACATCTCGCTCGACGGCAACATCGGCTGCCTGGTGAACGGCGCCGGCCTGGCCATGGCCACCATGGACACCATCAAGCTGTTCGGCGGCGAGCCAGCCAACTTCCTGGACGTCGGCGGCGGCGCCACGGCAGAAAAAGTGACCGAAGCGTTCAAGATCATGCTGAAAAACCCAGGCCTGAAAGCCATCCTGGTGAACATTTTCGGCGGCATCATGCGTTGCGACGTGATCGCCGAAGGCGTCATCGCCGCGGTGAAAGCCGTCTCGCTGAACGTACCGCTGGTGGTGCGCATGAAGGGCACCAACGAAGACCTGGGCAAGAAGATGCTGGCCGATTCCGGTCTGCCTATCATCGCAGCCGACACCATGGAAGATGCAGCCAAGAGCGTCGTTGCCGCTGCTGCCGGTCAAGCTTAATTAAGGAATCAACATGTCCATTCTGATCAATAAAGATACCAAAGTTGTCACCCAAGGGATCACCGGCAAGACCGGCCAATTCCACACCCGCGGTTGCCGCGACTACGCGAACGGCAAAGCTGCCTTCGTGGCAGGCGTGAACCCGAAGAAAGCCGGCGAAGACTTCGAAGGCATTCCTATTTTCGCCAACGTCACCGAAGCGAAAAAAGAAACCGGCGCCAACGTTTCCGTGATCTACGTGCCGCCAGCAGGCGCGGCAGCGGCGATCTGGGAAGCTGTCGAAGCTGAAATGGATCTGGCCATTTGCATCACCGAAGGCATTCCCGTGCGTGACATGATGGTCCTGAAAGACCGCATGGCTAAAGCCGGCAGCAAAACCTTGCTGCTGGGCCCTAACTGCCCAGGCCTGATCACGCCAGACGAAATCAAGATCGGCATCATGCCAGGTCACATCCACAAGAAGGGCCGTATCGGCGTGGTGTCGCGTTCGGGTACCCTGACTTATGAAGCAGTGGGTCAATTGACCGCACTGGGCCTGGGCCAATCGTCGGCAGTCGGCATCGGCGGCGACCCGATCAACGGTCTGAAGCACATCGACATCATGAAGATGTTCAATGATGATCCAGATACCGACGCGGTCATCATGATCGGCGAAATCGGTGGTCCGGACGAAGCCAACGCGGCTTATTGGATCAAAGACAACATGAAAAAACCGGTCGTCGGCTTCATCGCCGGCGTCACCGCTCCTCCAGGCAAGCGCATGGGCCACGCCGGCGCGCTGATCTCGGGCGGTGCCGATACGGCACAAGCCAAGCTGGAAATCATGGAAGCTTGCGGCATCACCGTGACCAAGAACCCGTCGGAAATGGCGCGTCTGCTGAAAGCCATGCTGTAATTTCAGCCCGGTTCATGCAGTACAAAAAAGGAGCTTCGGCTCCTTTTTTTTGTCCGCAAGACAAACCGATTCCCGGCCCTGGGGCGACGGCGCTGGTCCGAACCGGCCCAAATGCGTCGCTTTTCTTTCCACTGATGCCGCCGCTGCCCGGGCGCGCCGCTGGCATGGCGCTTGCACCGTAGCTGGCGTGAGCAATGCACCATGGGAGGATACGATGCGCGCGCAAAGCGGATTTACCCTGATAGAACTGATGATCGTGGTGGCCATCGCCGGCATCCTGGCGGCCGTGGCCATTCCCCAGTATGGCGACTATACGATGCGGGCCAAGGTCAGCAATGTGCTGGCCGCCGCTGCCCCGTTGAAAACGGCCGTGGCCCTGTGCGTGCAGGAAAGCGGCGGCACCGCTACCGCCTGCAGCACGCCCACCGAGGCCGTGCCCAGCGCCATTCCCATGTTCAACCCGACGCGCGAGGTGGCCGGCGCCAAGGTCGACAAGGGCAATATCGAGCTGACCCTGGCCGGCGACCTGGGCAGCGGCATGGGCGGCCAGACGGTGAACATGGAGTTGCAGCTTGGCTCCAGCAGCCTGAGCTGGTTTAACAGTACCAGCGTGACGAATGCGGCGGCCAGGGAAGCCATTACCAAGAGCAATATTCCGAAGGTGGTGGCGACGCAGTGAGCGGCGCCCGCCGCCCCAGTGTCAGACGATTTTTTGCCGGTCCGCGATCATCGCCTCATAGGTGAGGTTTTGCAGCAGGGTGTAATGGGTCGGTTCCAGGTCGATGAATTGCACGCCATACGTATAGATGTCCGCCGCCTCGGCGCCGCGGCCATTCGACGGCTTGCCCACGCTGACGTTCTGGATGCGCGCGCGCGTATTGACGCGCATCTGATGCTGGTTCGGCTGCACCAGCAGGGTAAAGCTGAGCGCCACGCCGTCGTCGTCCGGCGTGAGCATGCTGGGCGCCTCGATCAGCGCGCCCGAGACGCTGAGGTTGACGATAAACACGGGCACGGCCGCCACGTCGCGGTAGCTGAGCTGCGCGGGAATGTCCACTTTCACGCGCATGGCCGTGCGCAGGCTGGTACCCTGGATGGCGTCGGGAAAGCTCAGGTGGACATAATTGAGCGGTCGGCCGAAGATGCGCAGCACGCTGCAGGAAAACGAACAGACGGTGACGCCGGAAAACACGCGGATGGTCAGC
Source organism: Janthinobacterium sp. JC611 (assembly GCF_018682595.1). Taxonomy (NCBI): domain Bacteria; kingdom Pseudomonadati; phylum Pseudomonadota; class Betaproteobacteria; order Burkholderiales; family Oxalobacteraceae; genus Janthinobacterium; species Janthinobacterium sp. JC611. Next base: position 211,559 of record NZ_JAFLJN010000001.1, on the reverse strand, counting down.
TTGTCACCCTCGTTGAGCACGATGGACGCGCCGTTTTCCATGGGAATCTTGACGATCAGGTACTCATCCTTCACATAGCCGATGACGGTCGAGAAATGCTGGATGGGCTTGATGGTGCGGTGCGTGATGAACTGGATGCGTCCCCCCACCTGCAGATGCATGGCCTCGAAGTCGAAGTCCTGGAGCTTGCTGTCCGCGGCGGGCCTGTTGCTAGTCATCCGATGCTCATTTGAATATTGTCGACTCGCAGTATGCATGATTTCTTGATGAAAAAGCACTTATATCAATGAAATTCATAGTGGCCTGGAAAAATACCAAAGGCACGTGCGGGCGCATGTGCAGGAGCGCGGCGCAGGTTTTATAATTGCACCAATATTGACGAATGCAAATCTTATGCCGCGCAGCTACTTCTGGACCATGTTGTTCCTGATCCTGCATCAAATCGACGCCGCCTACTGGAAAGAGTGGGAGATGTTTCAGTTGCCGGGCGGCGTGCAGGGTTTCCTGGTGTTTAACCTGGCGGCGATTTCCCTGGTGCTGCTCGGTTACCGGCACGTGCTGCTGAACACCACGCGGGCGCGGTGGTATGCGGCAGTGTGCGCCGCGCTGGGCGTGGCCACCTTCCTGATCCACGCCGGCTTCGCGCTGGCGGGACTGGAACAGTTCCACTTGCCCCTGTCGATCGCCATCATCGCGCTGTGCCTGGCGTGCGCCGCCTGGCTGCTGCGCGACTTGCGCCGGCTCAAGGGCCAGCTGGCGCGCCAGGCCGCATGATTACACCTCGGCGTGCCAGTCGCCCGACTTGCCGCCATGCTTTTCCAGCACGCGCACGTTCGTCATGACCATGCCGCGGTCGACGGCCTTGCACATGTCGTAGATCGTCAGCAAGCCGATTTGCACGGAAGTGAGCGCTTCCATTTCCACGCCTGTCTTGCCCGTGGTGTCGACCTGGGCGCGGCAGTGCACGCTGTTGGCCGCCTCATCCACTTCAAAATCGACGGTGACGCGCGTCAGGGCCAGCGGGTGGCACAGGGGGATCAGGTCGCTGGTGCGCTTGGCGCCCATGATGGCGGCGATGCGGGCGATGCCCAGCACGTCGCCCTTTTTCGCATTGCCGGAAATGATCAAGGCCAGGGTGGCCGGCTGCATGCGGATGGTGCCGGCCGCCACGGCGCTGCGGCGCGTGTCTTCCTTGCTGCCCACGTCCACCATGTGGGCCTGGCCCGTGGCGTCGAAATGGGTCAGTTCCCCGGCGGGGGCTTGCTTGTCTGCTGTTGTCATGGCGTCAAAATAGGTGAGGAAATCGGGAGGGCGGCACGCCGGGCCACGCCGTCATGCCACCGGCAGGGTGCATGCTTGTTGCGTGGGAATGGGCGCCGCGAACAAGGTATGATAGCACCCGTGAATTCAAAAACTTCCCTTCCGATCGTCCTTGAAAACGCCGCTGCGCCATGGCGGCGCGGCGCCCGGCGCGCAGCCATGCTGGCTGCCTTGTCGCTGGCGGCGCCCTGTGCGCTGGCGCAAACCTATACGTCCACGCCGGTGGCGCCCGCCGCCAGTGCGGTGGCCAAGCAGGGAAGCAGCTGGACGCCGCCGGCCGTGCCGCCAGCGCCGAATCTGCCGAACCTGGGCGATACCTCGCGCGAAGACCTGTCGCCGGCGATGGAGCGCAAGATCGGCGAGGAAATCATGCGCGGCATCCGCGGCGACCGCGATTACCTCGACGACGCGCCCTTGCTGGAATACCTGAATACCTTCGGCAACGCCCTCGTGGCGGCGCGCCCCAGCGTGCGCGGCGAAACGAATTACGACTATTTTTTCTTCGCCGTGCGCGATCCCCAGTTGAACGCGTTTGCCTTGCCGGGCGGCTTCATCGGCGTGCACTCGGCCCTGGTGCTGGCGGCGCAAACGGAGGCGGAACTGGCGTCCGTGCTGTCGCACGAGATCGGCCACGTGGCGCAGCGCCATATCGCGCGCATGCTGGGCCAGCAGCGCCAGGACGCCCTGATGCCGCTGGCCGCCATGTTGCTGGCGGCGCTAGCTTCGCGCGCGGGCGGCGACGTGGCCATGGGCGTGTTTGCCGCCGGCCAGGGCCTGGCCATCCAGCGCCAGCTCAATTTCGGCCGCGACGCCGAACGCGAGGCGGACCGCATCGGTTTCCAGATCATGGGCGAGGCCGGTTTCGACACGACCGGCATGGTGGCCTTCTTCGGCCGCATGCAGGCGGCCAGCCGTTCGTACAGCGACCTGATGCCCGCCTACCTGCAGACGCACCCGCTGACGACGGAACGCATCGCCGACATCCAGGCGCGCATCCGCGAGCAGCCGTACAAGCAGCGTGCGGACAGCCTGAGTTTCCACTTGGCCCGGGCCCGCGCCCGCGTGCTGCAGGATGAAAGCGTGCAAGGCTTGCTGAATGCCAAGGCTGTCTTCACGACGCAGCTGGAACAGCAAAGCCGCTTCCAGGTGGTGGCCGCCCATTACGGCTTGTCCTTTGTCGCCGTCAAGCAGGGCAAGCCGCTGTATGCGCAAAAGGAACTCGATGCGGCCAATGCGGCCCTGCACCAGCCGGCCGCGCCGAATGTGTTGACTTCGGGCGGCACGCAAGCGCCCAATTCCCTGCTGGCGGCGATGGGGCTGGAAGTGCTGCTGATGCCGTCGCAGAAGAAGGACGTGGCGCAGCAGGCTTTGAAGGCGGCCGACGCGGCGCGCCAGCAGTTCCCCCTCTCGCGCGGCATTGCCCATCAGTATGCGGAAGCGCTGATGGCGGCCGGCAAGCTGGAGCAGGCAACCCTGTATTTGCGCGAGCAGGTGCAGCTCTACAAGGAAGAGCCGGAACTGTACGATTTACTGGCGAAAGCGTATGCGGACCAGGGCAAGATGACCTTGCAGCACATGGCGCTGGCCGAATCCTACGTGCTGCAGGGCGCCACCATGGCCGCGCTGGATCAGCTGACGATCGCCCGCAAATCGACGGACGCGACCTTTTATGACCAGGCCGTGATCGATGCGCGCGAGCGGGAATTGCAGGAAAAGCGCCGCGAGCAGATCAAGGACCAGAAGGGCTAAGCCTTATTCGGCTTGCGGCATCGGCTGGAAGCCGAAGGTCTGCGGCACGGCAGCGTAGCGCAGCGGCTGCACGGCAATCGCCTTGTCGTCATGCCATAGCGTCAAGTTGCCTTGCGCATGTTCCAGCCAGCCCAGCAAGGCCTCGTCGCTCAAGGGCAGCCCGTCGACGCGCAGCGCGGCCAGCACGTGGGCCATGTCGCGGTCATCGACCTGCGCCACGCTATCGCCGTGGCGCAGGATCAGCGCGCCGTTGTCGCACAGCCAGGCGGCATCGATGGCCGCCAGCGGCGTACCCGTCTGCAAGACAAACCCGTGCTGCGGATCGCTGCGGGCGATGTACGGCGTCGCTTCCAGGTTCACATACACGCGCTGCGGGCCATTCTGGAAAAACCAGCAACCCCGTTCGTCCTGGTCGTAATTGCGGTTGATAAAGTTCAACAGGGCCGCGTGGGCGATCTTGTCGCCAGGCAGTTGCTGTTGCTGCGCGCGCTGGTCGCGCATGCGCCAGTGACCGCGCGCGTCCAGGCCCAGCCAGCCGTAGCAGTGGGGCACGTTCGGCCATTTGGCCAAGGCCTGTTTGACGAGTTCATCCATGTGGTGCGTTTTCCGTGTGCGTTTGCGAACTGCCAGCGTGACAGGTTTGCGGCGCCGATGGCGCCGTGTTGCCGCCTTCAAAAAAATGCATCAGGCGCTGCGGCAGCCAGCGTGTGCTTCCTGGCAACTTGCCGGTGGCGAAGCCGACGTGGCCGCCGTGGCGCGGATACTCGAGCGTGACCCTGGGCGCGGCGCGGCGCGGCAGGAAACGCCCGGGCAGGAAGGGATCGTTCTGCGCATTCAGCACCAGGGTCGGCACGGTGATGTCCGGCAAGACGTGCTTGGCGCTGGCGCGGTGCCAGTAATCGTCGGCGTCGCGGTAGCCGTGCAGGGGCGCCGTGACGACATTGTCGAAGGCGTGCAAGTCGCGCGCGGCCAGCATGGCTTCGCGCGCGAACAGGCCGGGAAACTGTTCCAGCTTGGCCAGGCATTTCGGTTTCAAGGTGTTCAGGAACATGCGCGTGTACAGCCGGTTGGCGCCCGAAGACAGGGCCTTGCCCCCTTGCGCCAGGTCCAGCGGGGCCGACACGGCCGCCGCCGCATCGATGAAGTCGGCCTGGTGCTGCGACTGGCCCAGCCAGCACAGCAGGGCGTTGCCGCCCAATGAGACACCGGCTGCGTACAATTTTCCCGTCGCGCGCGGGCGCAGGCGCTGCACGATCCAGTCCACTTCCTGCGCGTCGCCCGAATGGTAAAAACGCGGCGCCAGGTTGGCTTCTCCCGAGCAGCCGCGAAAATGCGGCACGGCGCCCGACCAGCCGCGCGCCGCCACTTCGCTCATCAGGGCGCGCGCGTAGTGACTGCTGGATGAGCCTTCCAGCCCGTGGAACAGCACCACGAAGGGCTGGCCCGGCTGGCCGTCGACCAGGTCGACGTCGACGAAGTCGCCATCGGGTGCCTGCCAGCGTTCGCGGCGGAAGGCCACGGCCGGCTTGGCGAGGCACACGGCCGGATAAATCGTCTGCGCGTGGCCGCCAGGCAGCCAGAGCGGGGCGGTATAGGACAGTGACAAGGACATCAGTGCAGGATCTGCGTCCCCGTGGCGTCGGCCGGCGCGCCGCCCGGGGCGATGGACGCGTGGTGCAGCACGATGCGCCAGCCGCGCGGCGTTTTCACGTACACGTTCGTGGCCAGCAGGTGCGCCGGGCCGCCTTCTGCCTGGGTGACGCCTTCGATCACCGTATGCACGGAACTCATCAGGTTGTGCGTCTCATGCAGCTGCGCCGGCACGATGTGCAGGCCGCCGCCGGCCAGGATGGTTTCCCACGAGGCGCGGATGGCGGCATGGCCGATCAGGCGCGCGCCGCCCGGGTGGATACAGACGATCTCTTCATCGTCGGCCCACAGCGCCATCAGCGCTTCGAGGTCGGCGCGGTGCAAGGCATCGTAGAACGCCGCTTCGACTTCGGCGGCGCTGCCATTGAGTTCTTTCAGACGTTTCATGACGACTCCGGCTTGAGCGGTATGGATGACAGGTGCAAATGAAAACGGCGCGCTGGTGGCGCGCCGCTGGGCAGTTTAATGATGGCCGGCGCTGGCGCCTTCCTTCAGGGTGTACGCCGTGCCGCAATACGGGCACTTGGCGATACCGTCCTTGTTGAATTCCAGGAACACGCGCGGATGCGACGACCACAGCGGCATGGCCGGGTTAGGGCAGTGGGCTGGCAAGTCTTTACTGTCGAGTTCGACCGCTGGCTGGGTGGTTTTTGTCATCTTGTCATGCTCCGTGAGGCTGTATGGAAGGAAGTCGGCGGCTGCCAAAAGCACGATTTTAACGGATTCAGGCAGACAGCAAAAATCATGGCTAAAATGGCGGCTCGATCATCTTCGGCTGCGGCGCGGATTTTTGCGCAAATATGGCAGCTGCAGCGCCACACTGACTGGATTTGCCTTGCCGGTATCACCATTGCCGCCCTTGTCGTCATGCACCATTGTTGTGCAGTTACCACACTCAGCCTGCCGGGGGCGCGCATGAACACCCGCGCGAACGCCGTCCCGGCCGCCAGCGACGATGCCCTGCTGAAAGATGCCTGGCGCGCCGGCCTGAACCTGGGCGCGCCCACCTTGCTGGGCATCGCCGCCTGGGGCATGGTGGTGGGCGTGGCCATGGTGAAAAGCGGCCTGACGGTGGCGCAGGCGGGGGCCATGACCCTGTTCGTCTTTGCCGGATCGGCCCAGCTCGCTTCCTTGCCCCTGCTGGCCGCGCATGCGCCCGTGTGGGTGATCTTCGCCACGGCCCTCGTCGTCAATTTGCGTTTTGTTATCTTTTCCGTGCTGCTGGCCCCCCATTTCGCCCATCTGCCGTGGCGCCAGCGCTTTGCGCTCGGCTATGTGGCCGGCGACATCACCGTGGGCCTGTTCCTGCAGCGTTACCCGCACGAAACGCCGGACCCGGCCAAGCTGCCTTTCCTGAAAGGCTTGATCTACCCCAACTGGCTGGCCTGGCAAATCGGTTCCTTCATCGGCATCGTGCTGGGCGCCGTCGTGCCGGCCGAATGGGGCCTGGGTTTTGCCGGCACCCTGGCGATCCTGTGCGTGACCGTGCCGCTGATCCTCAGCCGCGCGGCCCTGTGCGGCGTGCTGGTGGCGGGCGCGGTGGCCGTGCTGGCCTACGGCCTGCCATATAAACTGGGCTTGCTGGTGGCCGTGCTGGTGGGCATGGTCAGCGCCATGGCCGTGGAAGAATTGACAGAGAAATGGACAAAACGCCATGTTTGACGGCATAGACTGGGGCAGGGCCGACGTGTGGATCGCCATCGCCGTGCTGGTGGTGGCGACAGCGGCCACGCGCAGCACCTTCTGGCTGGTCGGCCACCACATCACCATTCCGCGCCGCGTGGGCGAGATGCTGCGCTATGCGCCGGCCTGCGCGCTGGCGGCCATCATCGCGCCCGATATGCTGATGGAGGGGCAGCAAGTCCACTTCGAATTGTCGAATTTGAAACTCTTGTCCGGGATTGCCGCCACGCTCTTTTTTGTGATTCGCCGCAATATGTTGCAAACCATTGTGTTCGGCATGCTGGTTTTCACGGGCTTGCGACTGTTGCACGTTTTTCAGTAAAGCAGGACAAATCGGGGATTTGCTCTGGTCATTGCGGTAAAATAGCGCACTTCCTTCCACTCGTCATCTGGATCGCCATGTCAGCTGTTCTCAACTTCATCCGTCTGCAAGATTTGATCGCCCAAAATGCACTGCAAGGCAAGCGCGTGTTTATCCGCGCCGACCTGAACGTCCCGCAAGATGACAGTGGCAAGATCACCGAAGATACGCGCATCCGCGCCTCGGTGCCGGCCATCCGCGCCGCGCTCGACGCTGGCGCCGCCGTCATGGTGACGTCGCACCTGGGCCGTCCGACGGAAGGCGAGTTCAAGCCTGCGGACAGCCTGGCGCCCGTGGCCGCCCGCCTGTCCGAGCTGCTGGGCCAGGAAGTGGCACTGAAACAAAACTGGGTCGACGGCGCCGGCCTGGAAGCCCTGGCTGCCGGCCAGGTCGTCCTGCTGGAAAACGTGCGCGTCAACAAGGGCGAAAAGAAAAACAGCGATGAGCTGGCGCAAAAAATGGCGAAATTGTGCGATATCTACGTCAATGACGCGTTCGGCACGGCCCACCGCGCCGAGGCGTCCACGCACGGCATCGCCAAGTTCGCCCCCGTCGCCTGCGCCGGTCCGCTGCTGGCCGCCGAACTGGACGCGCTGGGCAAGGCCTTGCACGCGCCAGCCCACCCGCTGCTGGCGATCGTTGCCGGTTCGAAAGTGTCGAGCAAGCTGACCATCCTGAAAGCCCTGTCCGACAAGGTCGATAAGCTGATCGTCGGCGGCGGCATCGCCAACACCTTCATGAAGGCCGTCGGCTTGAACGTCGGCAAGTCGCTGGTGGAAGCGGAACTCGTCGAGGAAGCCAAGGCCATCATCGACATCATGGCCCAGCGCGGCGCGCAAGTGCCGATTCCCGTCGACGTCGTGTGCGCCAAGGAATTCTCGCCCACGGCCGCCGCCACCGTCAAGGACGTGGCCGACGTGGCGGACGACGACATGATCCTCGATATCGGTCCGAAAACGGCCGCCCTGCTGGCGCAGCAGATCGCCGCCTCCGGCACCATCGTGTGGAACGGCCCCGTCGGCGTGTTCGAATTCGACCAGTTCGGCAACGGCACCAAGACCCTGGCCCTGGCCATTGCCGACTCGACAGCATTCTCCATCGCCGGCGGTGGCGACACCCTGGCGGCGATTGCCAAATACGATATTACCGATCAAATCAGCTATATCTCGACCGGCGGCGGCGCCTTCCTGGAGTTCCTGGAAGGCAAGACCCTGCCGGCCGTGGAAATCCTGATGCAACGCGCCGCTTAAGGCGCTGCCGTCAGCAGTTCAGTACCAAGCGCAGCCTGACCGCTGCGCTTTTACCTTGCCGGGCGGTTCAGCCGCCAGGTCTTGCTCACCTTCGCTCGCGCACAAGGACTCCTATGCCACGCGGTACAAAAATCGTAGCAACAATCGGCCCCGCCTCCACCGACTTCGATATCCTGGTGAAGATGATACGTGCGGGCGTCGACGTGGTGCGTTTGAATTTTTCCCACGGCAAGGCGCAAGACCATATCGACCGCGCGGCACTGGTGCGCCAGGCGGCGGCCGAGTGCGGCCGCGAAGTGGCCATCATGGCCGACATGCAAGGGCCGAAGATTCGCGTCGGCAAGTTTGAAAACACGCGCATCGAGCTCGAAGCGGGCGCGCGCTTCATCCTCGACGCCAAGTGGGGCGAAAACGGCGAACTGGGCAACCAGGAGCGGGTCGGCCTCGACTACAAGGCCTTGCCGCGCGACCTGCACAAGGGCGACGTGCTGCTGCTGAACGATGGCCTTATCGTGCTGATCGTCGAGCGCATCCACGGCAGCGAAATCCACACCACCGTCAAGATCGGCGGCGAGTTGTCGAACAACAAGGGCATCAACCGCCAGGGCGGCGGCCTGTCCGCGCCCGCGCTGACGGCCAAGGATATGGAAGATATCAAGACGGCCATGAGTTTCCAGGCCGACTATCTGGCCATTTCCTTCCCGAAATGCGCGACCGACATGGAAATGGCGCGCCAGTTGGCCAATATCGCCGGCGAGCCGTATCACCACAAGCCGATGATGATCGCCAAGATCGAGCGCGCGGAAGCCATTCCTGCGCTGCAAGAAATTCTCGACGCGTCCGACGGCATCATGGTGGCGCGCGGCGACCTGGCCGTCGAGGTGGGTAACGCGGCCGTGCCGGCCTTGCAAAAGCGCATGATCAAGATGGCGCGCGCGTCGAACAAGCTGGCCATCACGGCCACGCAGATGATGGAATCGATGATCGTCAACGCCGTGCCGACCCGCGCGGAAGTGTCCGACGTGGCCAATGCCGTTCTCGATGGCACGGACGCCGTCATGACGTCGGCCGAAACGGCCTCGGGCAAGTACCCGATCGAGACGGTGGAAATGATGGCCGCCATCTGCGTGGAAGCGGAACAGTCCGAATACAACAAGCTCGATGCCGATTTCCTTAACGTCACGTTTACCCGCATCGACCAGTCGATCGCGTATGGCGCGCTGTTCACGGCCCATCACCTGCGCGTGAAAGCCATCGTGGCGCTGACGGAATCCGGTTCCACCGCCTTGTGGATGAGCCGCCACAGTATCGACACGCCGATTTACGCGCTCACGCCCAGTGTGACGACTTTGCGCAAAGCCGCGCTGTACCGCAATGTTCGGGCGTATCATCTGATGCAGAACGCCCCCAGCGCGCAAGTGCTGAAGCAGGCGGAAGACCTGCTGGTCGAGCAGGGCATCGTCCGCAAGGGCGACATGATCGTCGTCACCTGGGGCGAGCCGATGGGCCAGGTGGGCGGTACGAATGCATTGAAAATTGTCAAAGTCGGCGATCTTGAATCCGTGCTGATTTGATGTAAAGAATTCAGGCGCCGGCGCGGCAGTTGGCCGCGCGGCGCCGCAACAGTTTCTATTGTTCTCTGGAGTATTACCATGTCTCTCGTATCCATGCGTCAACTGCTGGACCACGCCGCCGAAAACGGTTATGGCATTCCTGCTTTCAACGTCAACAACCTGGAGCAAGTGCAAGCCATCATGGCCGCCGCCGACGCCTTGAACTCGCCGGTGATCATGCAGGCGTCCGCCGGTGCGCGCAAGTACGCCGGTGAAGCGTTCCTGCGCCACCTGATCGACGCCGCCGTCGAAGCGTATCCGCACATCCCCGTCGTCATGCACCAGGATCACGGCCAGTCGCCGGCCGTCTGCATGGCCGCCATCCGCTCGGGTTTCACTTCCGTGATGATGGACGGCTCGCTGGAAGCGGACGGCAAGTCGGTCGCTTCCTACGAATACAACGTGGAAGTGTCGCGTGAAGTGGTGAAATTCTCGCACGCCATCGGCGTGACGGTGGAAGCGGAACTGGGCGTGCTCGGTTCGCTGGAAACCATGAAGGGCGACAAGGAAGACGGCCACGGCGCCGACGGCACCATGACCCGCGAGCAACTGCTGACGGACGTGGCGCAAGCGGCCGACTTCGTGCAGCGCACCCAGTGCGACGCCCTGGCGATCGCCATCGGCACCTCGCACGGCGCCTACAAGTTTACCCGCAAGCCGACGGGCGACATCCTGGCCATCGACCGCATCAAGGAAATCCACGCGCGCATCCCGAACACCCACCTGGTGATGCATGGTTCCTCGTCGGTACCGCAGGAATTGCTGGCCATCATCCGCGAATTCGGCGGCGACATGAAGGAAACCTACGGCGTGCCAGTCGAGGAAATCCAGGAAGGTATCCGTCACGGCGTGCGCAAGATCAACATCGACACCGACATCCGCCTGGCGATGACGGCCGCGATCCGCAAATACCTGTTCGAGAATCCGTCGAAATTCGACCCGCGCGACTTCCTGAAGCCAGCCCGTACCGCCGCCGAGCAAATCGTGCGCGCGCGCATGCAAGCCTTCGGCTGCGAAGGCCAGGCGTCGAAGATCAAGGTCATCACGATGGAAAAAATGGCCGAGCGTTACAAGGCCGGCGAGCTGTCGCAAATTGTGAAGTAAAATTCTGTCTGGAACGGGCCGGAAGCCGTATCTCCGTGCCCGATTTTCTCGACCGGCGGGCGCTTTCCCTGCCTGCCGGTTTCGTTTCATCCAACTATTCCCCCGCTATGAACAGCCTCTATCAGACTTCCATCCACTCCCTGCCATTGCTGGGCCACGGCAAGGTCCGCGACAACTACGCCGTTGGCGACGACAAGATCCTGATCGTCACCACGGACCGCCTGTCGGCCTTCGATGTCGTCATGAACGAGCCTATCCCCGGCAAGGGCAAGGTGCTCAACCAGATGAGCGACTTCTGGTTCGAGAAACTGGGCCACATCGTGCCGAACCACCTGACCGGCGTGGCGCCGGAATCCGTGGTGGCGCCCGAGGAAGTCGAGCAAGTCAAGGGCCGCGCCGTCGTGGCCAAGCGCTTGAAACCGATCATGGTCGAGGCGGTCGTGCGCGGCTACATCATCGGTTCGGGCTGGAAAGATTATCAGGACACGGGCAGCATCTGCGGCATCAAGCTGCCAGCCGGCCTGCAACAGGCGGAAAAACTGCCGGAGCCGATCTTCACCCCGGCGGCCAAGGCCGAGCTGGGCGAGCATGATGAAAACATCAGCTTTGCTGAAATGGAACAGCGCATCGGCGCCGACCTTGCCGCCAAGATGCGCGACGTCGCCATTGCCCTGTACAAGACGGCCGCCGAATATGCGGCCACGCGCGGCATCATCATCGCCGACACCAAGTTCGAATTCGGCCTGGACGACCATGGCGTGATGCACCTGATGGATGAAGTGCTGACGGCCGACTCGTCGCGCTTCTGGCCCGCCGATTCCTACCAGCCAGGCATCTCGCCGCCGTCGTTCGACAAGCAATTCGTGCGCGACTACCTGGAAACGCTGACCTGGGGCAAGACCGCACCGGCGCCCGCGCTGCCGGCCGACGTCATCGAAAAAACCCAGGCCAAGTACTTCGAAGCCATCGAACGCCTGACGGGCGAGAAGCTGAAGGCCTGAGATGACTGAGCACAATAAGCCGCTGGTCGGCGTCATCATGGGTTCGTCCTCGGACTGGGACGTGATGCAGAATGCGGTTGCCATCCTGAAACAGTTTGGCGTGCCGTACGAAGCGCAAGTCATTTCCGCGCACCGCATGCCCGACGAGATGTATGCGTACGCGAAAAGCGCGCGCGCGCGCGGCTTGCGCGCCATCATCGCCGGCGCCGGCGGCGCGGCCCACCTGCCTGGCATGGTGGCGGCGATGACCATCGTGCCCGTGCTGGGCGTGCCCGTGCCGTCGAAATACCTGCGCGGCGAGGATTCCATGCTGTCCATCCTGCAAATGCCCAAGGGCGTGCCGGTAGCCACCTTCGCCATCGGCGAAGCGGGCGCGGCGAATGCGGCGCTGACGGCGGTGGCGATGCTTGCCGCCAACGACGACGCCCTGGCCGACAAGCTCGAAGCCTTCCGCGCCACGCAAACGGCCGCCGCCAAGGCCATGGTCTTGCCTGAATAATGTGTTTGAAAAATAATGAATAGTAAATCGACTTTCCCATTGCTGCCCGCCGCCAACCCACCGGCGTGGCTGGGCGTGATGGGCGGCGGCCAGCTCGGCCGCATGTTTGCCCAGGCCGCCCAGAGCATGGGCTACCAGGTGGCAGTTCTTGAACCTGTGCTGGAGCCGGCCGCCACTTGCCCCGCGGGGCAGGTGGCGCAGCGCCTTGTGAATGCCGGCTACAGCGATGCGGCCGGCCTCGACGCGCTGGCGGCGCAATGCCTGGCCGTCACCACGGAATTCGAGAATGTGCCGGCCGACAGCCTGTCGCGCCTGGCCGAACGCGTGTTTGTCGCCCCCAACGCCCACGGCGTATCGGTGGCGCAGGACCGCATCGCGGAAAAGCGTTTCTTTGTCGACTGTGCCAGCAAATCCGGCGTGCTGCCGGCGCCGCATAGGGTGATCGCCACGCAAGACGATATCGACGGCATTGCCGACGACTTGCTGCCGGGTATCTTGAAAACCGTGCGCATGGGCTATGACGGCAAGGGCCAGTTCCGCGTGCGTACGCGCGACGAGGTGCGTGCCGCGTTCGCGGAAATGGGACAGGTAACTTGCCTGTTGGAAAAAATGCTGCCGCTGGCGTATGAAGTGTCCGTGCTGACGGCGCGCGGCGTGGATGGCGCATCGGTCGTGTATCCGATCGCCGAAAACGTGCACCGCGACGGCGTCTTGTTTACCACCACGGTACCGGGCCCGAACGTGTCGGACGACTGCGCCGCCAGGGCGCAGCGGGCGGCGCAAGCCATGGTCGCCGAACTCGGCTATGTCGGCGTGTTGTGCATCGAATTTTTCGTGCTGGAAGATGGCAGCCTGGTGGTCAACGAGATGGCGCCGCGTCCGCACAACAGCGGCCATTACACGATGGATGCCTGCGTCACCAGCCAGTTCGCACAGCAGGTACGGGCCATGGCGCGTCTGCCGCTGGGCGACGTGCGCCAGCATTCGCCGGCCGTGATGCTCAACATCCTCGGTGACGCCTGGTTTGCCGACGACGGCGATGTTGCCAGCGAACCGGCGTGGGACCAGGTGCTGGCGCTGCCAGGCGCGTGCCTGCACCTGTATGGCAAGGATGATCCGCGCCGTGGCCGCAAGATGGGCCACCTGACCTTCATCGCGGCAACGTTGCCGCAGGCGCAGCAGCGCTTGCGCGACGCTTGCCTGATCCTGGGAATCGCGCCGTGAGCGTGCCCGCACACGACCTGGCGGCGGCCGCCGCCGTGCTGGAAGCGGGCGGCCTCGTCGCTTTCCCGACAGAAACGGTGTACGGCCTGGGCGCCGATGCGGAAAACCCGGCCGCCGTGGCGCGCATCTACGAAGCCAAGGGCCGTCCCTCGGACCACCCCGTGATCGTGCACGTGGCGCCCGGCGCCGACCTGGCGCACTGGTCCGACGATATCCCGCCCGAAGCGCGGCAGCTGGTGGCCGCCTTCTGGCCCGGTCCGCTGACCCTGATCGTCAGGCGCGCCGTGCATATTCCCGACGCCGTGTCCGGCGGCCAGGACACGGTGGGCTTGCGCTGCCCGTCGCATCCGATGGCTATCGAACTGCTACGCACCTTCAAGGGCGGCAAGGGCGGCCTGGCGGCGCCGTCGGCGAACAAATTCGGCAATGTCAGCCCCACCACGGCGCAGCACGTGCGCGATGAATTCGCGACGGAACTGGACAGCGGCTTGCTGGGCCTGGTTCTCGATGGCGGGCAGAGCGACGTCGGCATCGAGTCGACCATCGTCGACCTGTCGCGCCTGGCCACGCATGGTCCCGTGCTGTTGCGTCCCGGCCATATCAGCAGCGAGCAGATCGCCGCCGTCATCGGTCGCGCACCGGCCGTGGCGGACGCGGCCGCGCCGCGCGCCTCGGGCACGCTGGAATCGCATTACGCACCGCACACGCCTGTTGCGATGCAGCACAGCGACGACGTGCGCGCCACCTTGAACCGCCTGCTCAACGACGGGCGCCGCGTGGCCCTGATTCACTATTCGGACCTGCCGCCGGCCAGCGCCAGCGTACGCCTGGCGGCCAGCCCGGAAAATTACGCACATGCGCTGTATGCCTCGCTGCGCACGATGGACCAGGTCGGCGCCGAGCTGATCCTCGTCGAAGCGCCGCCCACCGGCCCCGCGTGGCTGGGCGTCAACGATCGTTTGCGGCGTGCCGCCTTCGGCTCAAGTGGTATCTTGCAGCAATTTCTGTCCGCATCATAAAAGCCCCGCAAGGGGCTTTTTCTTGATGCAGCGCAATAGAGATGCTTGCCACGAAACATCTTATATCCTCCATAATTCAGCGGATCGCCCGGTCGTGACGGGGCGCTGGTGGTGTTGTTATTTCGTTGATTTTTAAAACATATTTTCTATACAAGCCTGAGGAACGATGGCATATTAGTTGGGTAGCGAATAGCACGCCCGTTCGTTTAGAAACCAGAAAAAAGACCGAGGAGACAAAATGCATCAAACCAAATTCGCGCTGGCCGTGCTGGCTGCGGCTGTCCTGGCAGGTTGCGGCGGCGCCAGTGGCGGTGATCAAACCTTGAAAGTCAAATACACGGCGCAGGTGTCGTTCGGCGACAGCCTGTCCGATGTCGGTTCGTATGCCGTGGGCACGGTGGCGGCGAAAGGTGGCGGCAAGTTCACCATCAATGGCGACAATACCAAGATCAATCCTGAACTGACGGGCAAGAACTGGACCGAACACCTGGCCGCGCAATTCGGCCTGGCCGCGCCATGCGCCGCCGAAACGGGCCTGGAAGGCAATGCGGCGAAAGGCTTGTCCGTGCCGCGCGTCAAGCATGCCGGCTGCTACGGCTACGCCATGGGCGGCTCGCGCGTGACCAATCCGGTTGGCCCGAACAACCAGGCGACGGGCAGCGAACTGGGCGCCCTGACCGTGCCCGTGGTGACGCAGATCGCCAATCACCTGGCCGCATCTGGCGGCAAGTTCAGCGGCACGGAAGCCGTCTTCGTGATGGCCGGCGGTAATGACGTGCTGTATCAGCTGGGTGCATTGCAGGCGGGGGCGACGGCTGCTGGCAAGGCTGCCGGCGCGACCGCTGGCGCGCAGGCTTTCGCCACCAATCTGACCATGGCCCTGGCGGCCGGCGCCACCAATCCTGCCACGGCAGCAGCAGCCATCGGCGCCGCCATCAAGACGGCCAGCGCGGCGCCTGGCGCCACATCGACATCGATCGTGCAGGCCGCTATCCCGGTCGCTGCCACTCAGCAGGGTAATTCCGCAGTGGGTAGCCCTGCCGTGTATGGCCCGCTGGTCGCCAAGGCGCAAGCCGATGCGACGGTGACGGGCAATGCCGCCGGCGCCAAAGCCGGTGCCGATTACGCTGCGGCCCAGGGGCCGTTGCTGGTTGCTGCGATGAAACAAGCGGGCACCGAACTGGTGGCGCTGGTGAAGGAGCAGATCATCGCCAAGGGCGCCAACTATGTCATCGTCAACAACCTGCCGGACGTGGCCGGTACGCCATCGGGCTTGAGCAAGGATGCCAACACCAAGGCCCTGATCAATGCCATGGTCGGTGCCTTCAATGGCGAACTGAGCACCGGCTTGAACGGCAACGCGAAAGTCTTGCTGGTCGACGTGTTTGCCGTCAGCCATGACCAGGGCGTCAATCCTGGCCCGTATGGCTTGACCAACGTCAGCGAGACGGCATGCGACCTGAGCGCGCCGGGCAATATCCTGGGCAGCTCGCTGGTGTGCAATGGCTCGAACCTGAAAGCGGGCGACGTCAGCCACTACTCGTATGCCGACGATGTGCACCCTACGCCGTTCAACAACCTGTTGCTGGCCCGTTATGTGGCCAAGGACATGGTCGTGCGGGGCTGGCTGTAAGCAATGGCCGCGCCGGCTGCGTCCCCGGGACGTGGCTGGCGCCGGCAGCGACAGGACTCGAAAGCGGAACATTCCGCATATATTGAATCAGGAGACAAGATGAAGAATCGTTTGAATACCGCTGTACGCGTGCTGGCCGCGGCCGCCGCGATGGCCATGGCGACGGGCGCTTCGGCGCAAAGCGCA
The DNA here is from genome assembly GCF_018682595.1 of Janthinobacterium sp. JC611. NCBI lineage: Bacteria > Pseudomonadati > Pseudomonadota > Betaproteobacteria > Burkholderiales > Oxalobacteraceae > Janthinobacterium > Janthinobacterium sp. JC611. Next base: position 195,267 of record NZ_JAFLJN010000001.1, on the reverse strand, counting down.
GGCACCTGGATGGCCAAGGTCGGCGTCAACAAGATCACGCCGCACGTGGACAGCGGCGACATTTCCGCGCCAGCATTGCCGGGCACCAAGGCCGACGTCAAGTCCGATACCAAGCCCATCCTGACCTTTGCCTACATGATCACGGACAATATTTCCGCTGAAATGATTTTGGGCGTGCCGTACAAGCATGACCTGATGGGCGACGGTGCCATCAAGGGCACGGGCAAGCTGGGGACGGCGGAAGCCCTGCCGCCGACGGCCTTCATCCAGTACCGTTTCTTCCAGCCCAATGCGATGATCCGCCCTTACGTGGGCGCGGGCCTCACGTATGCCTATTTCCAGAAGGAAAAAGGCTCGGGCCAGATGACGGCCTTGCTGGATCCGGGTGGATCGCCCGTCACCTACCGCCTGGACAACAAGCTGGCAGGCAGCCTGGTGGTCGGCAGCACCCTGGCCTTCAAGGAGCGCTGGTTTGCCGACGTGGCCGTGGTCAAGACGTTCCTGAAAACCAAGGCGAAATTCTCGACGGGGCAGACGCAGGACATCAAGCTCGACCCGCTCGCCGTGAGTGTCAGCATCGGGTATAAATTCACCCTGTAAAACAAAAAATCCGCCTCGGCGGATTTTTTTTCGTCCAGCTCAGGCTGGCGGTGTATTGAACTTTCCATTGTGGAAGATCAAGGGCGGCTGCGCGGCAAACGCGCATTGTTCCACTTCGCCCACGAAAATCACGTGGTCGCCTTCCGGATAGCGGCTGCGGTTGTGGCATTCGAACCAGGCCGACGCGCCTTTCAGGATGGGCTGGCCCGTGCGCGACAACTCGTATTCGACGTCGTCGAAGGGATTGGGCGTGCGGCGTGAAAAGCGTGTCGCCAGTTCCGCCTGGTCGGCGCCCAGCACATTGATGACGTAATGCGAGTTGCCGCTGAAGATGGGCATGCTGTTCGCCACGGAACCGAGGCTCCACAACACCAGCGGCGGCGACAGCGAGACGGAATTGAAGGAACTGGCCGTCAAGCCGCGGAAACTGCCGTCGGCCAGGCGCGTCGTAATCACCGTCACGCCGGTGGCGAACTGCGACAGTGCCTTGCGGAAATGGGTGGTATCGAATTCTTGCGCTGGCGCGCGGGGAGAGCGTGTGTTCATGGGTGACCTGTCTATTTGCTGACATTATGCCAAAAATCGGCCGCGCCAGCGCAATCGTGGCCGGCATGCCCCTTATGTGCGGTGCACCACGCGCCGTTTCAAGCGGCGCTGCAGGCCGGGGCGCTTTACGTTACAGTGATGAAATGATACGTCGCAGAGGCGTTGCGGGAGGACATCATGAATCAACAGACGGAAGTGGCGGTATTGGGCGGTGGCTGTTTCTGGTGCCTCGCTGCCGTGTACGCGCAAGTGCGTGGCGTGACGCGCGTCGAGTCCGGCTACATGGGTGGCAGCGTGCCCGATCCCACATATGAACAGGTATGCGCGGGCGAGACGGGCCACGCGGAAGTGGTGCGCCTGGAATTCGATCCCGCCATCATCGCTTACCACGACTTGCTGGAAATCTTTTTTACCTTGCACGACCCCACCACCCTGAATCGCCAGGGAAATGATGTCGGCACGCAATTCCGCTCCGTCATCTATTACCAGTCGACCGGGCAGGAAAGCGTGGCGCGCAAGGTACTGGCCGAGATGGCCGGCGTGTGGGATGCGCCCATCGTCACGCAGCTGGCGCCGGCCACCACCTTTTATCCGGCCGAGGATTACCACCAGAATTATGTCGAGCAGCATCCCTTGCAGGGCTATTGCGCCCTGGTCGTCGTGCCCAAGGTGGAGAAGTTCCGCGCCATGTATGCGGGCCGCCTGAAGTGAAGGCCGTGCGCGCCAGTCATGGCGTGCACACGGCCGCCGGCCTTGTCTCCTGCGTATTCTCCTGCGCATACATGTAGTTGCGCGACCACGGCAGGGTGGAAGAGCGCCGGCCCGCCTTCACGCAGACGATCTGGTACAGGCTGATCAGATCTTGCTCGAAGGCATAGGCGCAGCCGGCCAGGTAGACGTGCCAGATGCGGAAGCGCCGTTCGCCTGCCAGCGGGCGGATCTGCTCGGCATGGGCTTCGAAATTTTCCGTCCACAGGGCACAGGTGCGCGCATAGTGGCGGCGCAGGTTTTCCACGTCCAGCACTTCCAGCCCCCCCTGCTGCATGGTTTTCAGCACATTGCCGACGTGCGCCAGCTCGCCGTGGGGAAACACATATTTTTCGATGAATTCGCCGCCGCCATATGGCGTTTCGCCATTCTCCGGGTCGGTCGAGGTGATGCCGTGGTTCATCGCCATGCCGTCCGGCGCCAGCAGCTTGTTGATGATGGCAAAGTAGTCGGGCAAATGTTTCAATCCCACGTGCTCGAACATGCCCACGCTGGTGATGCGGTCGAACTGGCCCGTGACGTCGCGGTAGTCTTGCAGGCGGATATCGATCAGGTGCGCCAGGCCGGCCGCCGCCACGCGCTCGCGCGCCAGCGCGTACTGGTTTTCCGACAGGGTCACGCCCACGCAGCGGGCGCCATATTGCTGTGCGGCACGCATGACGAGCGCGCCCCAGCCGCAGCCGATGTCGAGCAGGGTCTGGCCCGGCTGCAGTTGGATTTTCTTCAGGATATGGTCGATCTTCTTGACTTGCGCCTGCGCCAGGGTTTCATCGCCGTGCTCGAAATAGGCGCAGGAATACACGAGGGCGGGGTCGAGAAACTGTTCATAAAACGCGTTCGACACGTCGTAGTGGTAGCGGATGGCTTCGGCATCCTTGCTCTTGTCGTGCGTAAAGCTGCGCACGATGCGTGCCAGCTTGCCTTCCGGCTTCAAGGTGGTGCGCGCCAGGGCATTGCAGATGGAAATCATGTCCATCGCCGTGCCCTTGACCTCGATATTGCCTTCCACATAGGCCGAGCCCAGGTTGGCCAGCGACGGGTTCAGCAGGTAGCGCGCCGAGGCGACGGTCGGCAGGCGGATGGTGACCCTGGGCGCTTCGCTGGACAGGTCGACATGCTGGCCGTTCCACAATTCTATGCGCAGCGGCAAGGCGGTCTTGCTGCGGATGCCGGCGATCCAGGATTTGAGTTGGTTTTGTACAAACAAAATGGCCTCCAATGCAGCGACCCCAGCTGGGGTCGCAAATTGAGAAACAATGTCATTTAGTAACTTCTACCCTCATAGCCTACACCTATATTGTCCAGCTTGCTTTGCGCGGCCTTGGCTATCCTGATTATGGTTGCAAGCGCTGCATGTTCCATTGCCCATCAGCATCGCGCGTAAACACGATGCGGTCGTGGAAGCGCGAACGGCGCCCCTGCCAGAATTCGATGCGTTCCGGCTGCAAGCGGTAGCCGCCCCAGTGGGCCGGGCGCGGCGGCTGCGCGTCGCCGACGGCAGCGGCCACGGCCTCGTAATTGCTTTCCAGCGCGGCACGGTTGGCGATGGGGGCGCTTTGCTGCGAAGCAATTGCCGACAGCCGGCTTTGCAGGGGCCGCACATTGAAATATTCGTCGCTCTCGGCCGCCGTGGTTTTTACCACCGTGCCTTCGATGCGCACTTGCCGCTCCAGTTCGCGCCAGAAGAACAGCAGGGCGGCGTGCGGGTTGTGCTCGAGCTGCTGGCCCTTGTCGCTGTGGTAATTCGTGTACCAGGTAAAGCCGCGCTCGTCGAACTGCTTGATCAGCACGATGCGCGAGCTGGGCTTGCCGTCGGGACTGACGGTGGACAAGCTCATGGCGTTCGGCTCGCTGACCTGGGCCTTGAGCGCTTCGTCGAACCATTTTTCAAATTGCGCAATCGGGTCGCGCTGCACGTCTTCCTCCGACAAGAGCTTTTGCACATAGTCGACGCGCATGGCGGCCAGGGTGGCGGCATCGTGCACGGGGACGGCGGAAGCGGCTGCGGCGGCTTCTTCCGGCGCGATGCCGCGGCGGCGCTGCATGGCTGTGCCCAGTTGCGCCATCTGCTGCGCGCTGAACAGGCGCTTGGCCATGGGCGCCAGCTGGCCCTCTTCCTTGCTCATGTGGGCCTGGTAGGCGGCGACATAGTCGCGCACGCCATCGGCGGACAGCTGCGTGCCCGTGCCGGCCGCGATGGCGTCCAGTGCCGGGCGCAAGGTCAGCCAGGCCTGGTCCATGCGCTGGTGGTCGGCCAGGATTTCCGGCACCAGGGTGACCAGCAGGGCGGCATCGTCGCCCGTGGCGGTCGTTTGCAGCATGGGCATCAAGTCCTGCTCTTCATCGTCATGGTGCAAATGGGCGGCTTTATTGAAATATTGCAGCACCGCCTTGGCCGCCTGCTGCGCGTCCGCCGTGTTGCCGTGCTGGGCCAGGTGGCCCAGCAGGTTTTGCAGGGTCGTCAGTTGCTTGCGGATCTTGTCATGGCAATGCTTGAGCACGGCGATGGGCTGGTCAAAGCCGGGAACGGAGTCGAACAGGGGAGAGGTCATGGCGAGTTCTCGTGGTGGACGGTGTGGGGGCGCGGCGACATTGCGGCTTGTCGCTGTGTCAATTCGGCTATTTTAGAATATCCGCCAGCGCAGTGTCCGTTAAAATGGCGCCATGCATACCTCCACCAATGAACTTATTTCCATGGACTTGACCGAGATCGATTTTGAGCGGCGTTTCGGCGGCATTGCCCGCCTGTACGGCGCGCCCGCGTTGGCGCGCTTCCGCGCCGCCCATGTGTGTGTGATCGGCGTGGGCGGCGTTGGTTCCTGGATCGTCGAAGCGCTGGCGCGCAGCGCCATCGGCCGCCTGACCCTGATCGACCTCGATAATGTTGCCGAATCGAACATTAATCGCCAGATCCAGGCCATGAGCGACACCATCGGCAAGGCCAAGATCACGGCCCTGGCCGAACGCATCGAATTGATCAACCCGTTTTGCCAGGTCACGCAGATCGAGGACTTCATTGCCCCCGATAACCTCGATCAATTGCTGGGCGGGCGCGATTTCGACTATCTGGTCGACGCCATCGACAACGCCAAGGCCAAGGCGGCCGTGATCGCGTATTGCCGGGCGCGCAATGTGCCGATGCTGACCATCGGCAGCGCGGGCGGGCAGACGGACCCGACCCTGATCGCCGTGCGCGACTTGTCGAAAACGGAACAGGAACCGCTGCTCAAGCGCGTACGCAAACTGTTGCGCACCGAATATGGTTTCCCTCGTGGCATCAAAAACAAATTCAATGTCGACGCCGTGTTTTCCATGGAACCGTTGAGCACGCCGGAAAGCGCGGAAGCGTGCGCCATCGATGGCACGGCCGCCGGCGTCACGGGCTTGAATTGCGCCGGCTTCGGTTCCAGCGTGGTGGTGACGGCCAGCTTCGGCATGGTGGCCGCCGCGCATGCGCTGAAAAGCTTGCGCCAGGACACAGTTGCCGCAGTGCCAGTGCCAGTACCGGACGCCGCCTAGATCAGCTTCCTGCTGACCAGGATGCGGTAGTCGCCGCTGCTTTTCAGCGATTCGACCAGCACCAGTTCGTCCGCCTGCCAGGCGACGGGCGCGAAGTCCTGCACGGCGGGCGGCGGCGCCTGGCGCGCCAGGGTCACGTGCGGCGTGAAGCGGTCGTGCTCGAAGCGGGGCGCCAGGCCCTGTTGGGCCAGCGCCTGCATGCAGGTCGCGCGCAAGGCGAGCAGGGCGGGCGAGGATTGCGCCAGGGCGGCCCAGGTCAGCGCCTGCTGCGCAAAGTGGCCGGCGTGATCGAACAGCAGGGGCATGGCGCGCGCCGGTAATTGTTCCAGGAGGTCGCGCAGGGCCGGCAGCTCGCTGGCCGGGCGCTGGCCCAGGAAGGCCAGGGTCAGGTGCAGCTTGTCGGCGCGCACGGGTTTGCCGTCCAGGCGCGCCTGCCAGGCGGCCAGGGCCGCGCGCGTGGCCGCATCGGGCCACAGGGCGTAAAAGAGACGGGGGCAATGTGTGTCGGGCGACAAGTTTTTCCTATCGTTGCGGCGGTTTGCTATGATTGGCGTTCCCTGCCGGTTGGCTGGCGCAGGGATCTCACCGAAACTCAATGAAAGAATACATCATGACGCGTAGCTCCGTTTTGTTTGCCCTGATTTGCTCCGTCGCCGCGTCGCTGGCGCAGGCACAGGCGCCAGCGCCTGTTCCCGCCTCCGCCGTCTCGCTGAGCCCCGGCCCCGTCGCCGATAAATTGATCCTGATCGACAACAAGGTCGGCACGGGCAAGGAAGCGACCGCCGGCAGCAACGTCACCGTGCACTACACGGGCTGGTTGTACCGTCCGCTGGCGAAAGATTCGCGCGGCAAGAAGTTCGACAGCTCCGTGGGCCGTGGCCCGTTTGACTTCCCGCTTGGCAAGGGCATGGTCATCAAGGGCTGGGACCAGGGTGTGGCCGGCATGAAAGTGGGCGGCAAGCGCACCCTGATCATTCCAGGCGAACTGGCGTATGGTCCGCGCGGCGCCGGCAATGGCGACATTCCGCCGAACTCGGCACTGATCTTCGACGTGGAATTGCTGGACGTGAAGTAATTGTTCAGTTTGGCGGCGGCGCATGCTCGCGCCGCCGCTAAAAGCGGTAGACTGGGGTTTCTTGAAATAGCGGAGCTTCCTTCCATGAACATCGCCAACGACGTCACTGAACTGGTCGGCAACACCCCCCTGGTGCGCATCAACCGCATCGCTGCCGGCTGTAATGCCACCATCCTGGCCAAACTCGAATTCTACAATCCGGCGCACAGCGTCAAGGACCGCATCGGCCTGTCCATGATCGTCGCGGCCGAAGCGGCAGGCAAGATCCATCCCGATACCGTTATCGTAGAACCCACCAGCGGCAACACGGGCATCGCGCTGGCCATGGTCTGCGCCGCGCGCGGCTACCGCTGCACCCTCGTCATGCCCGACACCATGAGCCGCGAGCGGCGCATCCTGCTGCGCGCCTACGGCGCCGAGCTGGTGCTCACGCCGGGCAGCGAAGGCATGCTGGGCGCCATCCGCAAGGCCGAGGAAATGGTCGCGGCCGACCCGCGCTATTTGATGCTGCAGCAATTCAACAATCCCGCCAATCCCGCCATCCACCGCGCCACGACGGCCGAGGAAATCTGGCGCGACACGGACGGGCAAGTGGACATCGTCGTGGCCGGCGTGGGCACGGGCGGCACGATCACGGGCGTCGGCGAAGTGCTGAAGGAACGCAAGCCCGGCGTGCAAGTGATCGCCGTGGAACCGGAAGCGTCGCCGATGTTGTCGAAAGGCACGAAAGGACCGCACCCGATCCAGGGCATCGGCGCCGGTTTCGTGCCGCAGATTTTGAACACGGCCATCTACGACGAAATCATTTGCGTCAAGAACGATGACGCGTTCGCCACGGCACGCCTGGCCGCCAGCGATGAAGGCTTGTTGGTCGGCATCTCGTCGGGCGCCGCCCTGTGGGCCGCCCTGCAAGTGGCGCGCCGTCCGGAAAACGCGGGCAAGACCATCGTCACCATCATCCCGTCGTTTGGCGAGCGCTACTTGAGCACGGCCTTGTACGCAGGGCTGGGCGACTGATGCAATAGCAGCTGCAGGGCTATCCCTTCCGCCAGCGCCCGGTTGCCCGCGTCACCCGGGTGCAGGTGGTCGCCCGAGTCGTAGGCGGGCAGCAGGCGCTGCGGATGGGCCGGGTCGCGCGCCCACGCATCGAAGTCGAGCACGGCGTCGAACGTGCCGCTGGCGCGTATCCATGCATTGAGTCGCTGGCGCAGCGCATCCTTGTCAAGCTGGTAATAGTCGCTCAGCGGCGTGCCGGACAGGGCGCCTGCGAACGGCGTCAGCGTGGCGCCGACCACGCGCACGCCGCGGCGGCGGGCCTGGGCGACCAGCCGGGCGTAGCCGCTGCTCAGTTCCTCCAATGTCGGCCTTGGCGCCCGTGGCGCAAACGCCGTGCCGGGCCAGCTGATGTCATTGATCCCCAACAAAACGACGACCGTGCGCACGCCCGGCTGCGCCAGCACGTCGCGCTCGAAGCGCGCCAGGGCGTTCTCGCCCATGCCGTCGGACAACAGGCGTGCGCCGGAAATGCCCGCATTGATCACGGCCACGCCCTGCGGCGCCAGGCGTTCCGCCAGCACGTCGGGCCAGCGCGCATCCTTGCCCAGGCTGGCGCTGGCGCCATCGGTGATGGAATCGCCGAGGATGGCCACGGCTTGCGCCCCCGGCACCGCTTCCACCTCGATGGCACTGAGTAAAAGACGCGCCGTGGTGGTCTGCACGCCGGACGCCTCATCGATGCGCGCGACCCGCGTCTGGTCCTGCGGGGCGATCCACGCCGTCTCGCGGCCATCCCAGTGAAACGTGGAAGTCGGGCTGGCTTGCGGCAGGTGGAGGCTCACCGTCAGGCGCGCCAGGTCCGGCACGGACAGCTCGACGGGGTCGCTGACCAGGGGCGCGCCCGGCGCCACGCTGGCCGAGGGCTGGCCGGCAAACGTCAGCGTGCGCAGGCTGCCCGCTTCGATGGCCGAACCGGAAGCGGCCAGGGCCACGGTGGCCGCGCCGATGCGCAGCGGCACCTTGCCGTAGGCGTTCGACAGCACGATGCGCACGCGCGGGCCGCCCACGCTGAGGCGCGCCACCTGGCGCACTGTCTGCGCTTGCAGCACGGCGGGTACGTTGGATGGGAAGAGGAAGTCGCTGCCCCACACGGCTTGCGGACTGGCCATCCAGCTGGCCAGCCAGGCGGTCGCTGTATCGGCGGCCTGGACCGGGCTGGCGCCGAGTGCCAGGCTCAGCAGGGCGGCGGGGAGGAGGGATAATCGTTGCATGGCGGCTCGCTTCATCAAGGGGAATGTGCGCATGATGAAAGCAAAGCCATTTATGCACTAGACTATCTCATCGAAGAACATTTATGAGTTGAATTCACAATGGCCAGACTGGATGTCAACCGCTCCGGCGAGCTGGAGGTGTTTGTGCGTGTGGTCGAGCTGGGCGGTTTTTCCGCCGCCGCGCGCGTTTGCCGCATGACGCCGTCGGCCGTCAGCAAGCTCGTCTCGCGGCTGGAAGAGCGCCTGGGCGCGCGCCTGCTGAACCGCTCCACGCGCCAGTTGCAGCTGACGGCCGAAGGCTGCGGCCTGTATGAGCGGGGACGGCACGTGCTGGAAGCCCTGGACGAGGCCGAGCGTTGCGCGGGTGTGCAGGATGTGCCGCGCGGCAAAATACGGGTGAATGCGAACGTGCCGTTCGGCCAGCATTTCTTGTTGCCGCTGGCGCCACTGTTTCTCGAACGCTATCCGCAGGTGACGCTCGACATCGTGCTCACGGATGCCGTGGTCGATATCCTCGGGCAGCGCACGGACGTGGCCGTGCGGGCCGGACCCCTGAAAAGTTCCAGCCTGCTGGCGCGCAAGCTGGGCCAGACGCGCATGGCGATCGTCGCGTCGCCATCCTACCTGGCGCGGCGCGGCAGGCCGCTGGCGCCCGCCGAGCTGGCAGCGCACAATCTGCTCGACGCCAATTACGCGCGCGCCCGCTCCGGCTGGCCGCTGCGCCTGCCCGAGGGGGACGTCGTCGTGCCGGTCACGGGCAATGCGCAGGCCAGCGATGGCGAAGCCTTGCGGCAACTGGCGCTGGCGGGGCTGGGACTGGCGCGCCTGGCCGCCTTCCAGGTGCGCGCCGATATCGCGGCCGGCCGTTTGCTGGCCGTGCTGGAAGAATACAATCCCGGCGACAGCGAGGAAGTGCATGCCGTCTTTGTGGGGCAGGGCGGGCATGTGCCGCTGCGCGTGCGCGTCTTGCTCGACTTCCTGGCGCAGCACGTCGACTTGACTTGATGCGATAGGCTGCAGGCGGACGCGGCCGCGCAGTACAATATCGGACGGGCCGCAATGGTTCGGCCCGTATCGTGCCTTTGAATGGAAATATGTTCCTGGTAAAACCTGAACGCCGCCGCCTGCTGCAGGTGGGCGCAACCGTGGCTGTCATCGCGCTGGGCCTGGCCTCGCGCGCCTTTCCCCAATTCGTCCCCGCCGCGCTCGGCAAATATCCGGGCGACGCCCTGTGGGCCATGATGATCTTCTTTGCGCTGGGCATCATCGCCACGCGCATGCGCACGTGGCAGCTGGCGCTGACGGCCTTGCTGATCTGCTTTGCCGTGGAATTCGGCCAGCTGATCCAGGCGCCGTGGCTCGTCGCGCTGCGCGCGCATCCGCTGGGCCACCTGGCGCTGGGCTCCGCCTTCGGCTGGGTCGACCTGATCGCCTACACGGCCGGCGTGGCCGTGGCGGCGATCATCGACAAGCTGGCGCTGTTCAAGCGCCGCTAGTCTTATTTCACGTTACCCTCCGCGTCGCGCAATTCCACGGGCGCCAGCTTCAGCTTCGACAATTGCGGGGCGATCTTCGCCTTGTCGCCCACGCCGATGACGATCAGCTGTTCCGGCTGCAGGTATTTTTTCGCCACCTGCTGCACCTGCTTGTCCGTCACGCTGGCAAAACGCTGCGGCAAGGTCGTGTAATAGTCGAGACCCAGGCCGTAGATATACGCGTTCGCCATGCTGGCGCTGATGCTGGCGTTCGTCTCGAACTGGCCCGGCAAGGACAGCACTTGCGAATTGCGCGCATTCGCCAACTCCTTGCCGCTCAAGGGCTTGGCGATCATGGCGCGCAGTTCCTTGAAGGTTTCCGACACGGCCGGGCCCGTCACATCGGTGCGCACGCCTGCCGCAATCGAGAACGGTCCAGGCTGGCTGCGGTACTGGAATTGCGAGCGCACGCCATAGGTATACCCCTTTTCTTCGCGCAAGTTGGTGTTCAGGCGGCTGGTAAACAAGCCCCCCAGCGCCGCGTTCATCACTTGCAGCTGCGCGTAATCGGGCGTGGCGCGCGGCACGGCGATGGCGGACAGGCGCACGGCCGTTTGCGGCGCGCCGGGCTTGTCGACCAAAATCAGTTTTGCCTTCGTCGTCTGCGGTGCGGCGGCCACGGCCGGCGCCACCGCGCCCGCCTTCCAGCTGCCGAACTTCGCTTCGGCCAGCGCCCTCAATTCCGCTTCGCCGATATCGCCCGAGACGATCAGCGCCGCATTGTTGGGCAGGTAATGCTGCTGCCAGAACGCTTGCAGGTCGGCACGGCTGGCCGCTTTCAGGGCCGCTTCCGTGCCCAGCTGGATATAGCCGTACGGATGTTGCGGGCCATACAGGGCCGCCGCTTCCACGCGGGCCGCCACCGCGCCCGCGTTTTCGCGCTGCTGCGCCAGCTGGCCGAGGCGGCTGGCGCGCTGGCGTTCCACCTCTTCTTGCGGGAATTGTGGGTGCAGCACCACGTCGGCCAGCACGTCGAGCGCTTGCGGGAACGTGGCTTTGAGCGACGTCAGCTGGGCGAACGAGGCATCCGTGCCGGAACCGGTGCTCAGCAGGGCGCCCAGCTGCGCCACGTCATCGGCGATCTGCGGCGCGCTGCGCGTGACAGTGCCTTCCTGCAGCAATTGCGCCGTAAAGCTCGACAAGCCCGGCTGCGCCGGCGGATTGGCTCCCGAACCGCTTTTTACCACCAGCTGGCTGGAAACGAGGGGCACGGCCCCGTTGTAGTGGTGGATCACGGTCAGGCCGTTCGCCAGGGTGAACGATTTTCCTTGCGGCAACACGATCTTCGGCGCGGGACCGGCCTTGGGCACGGCATTGCGCCATGGATCGTCCGCATTGATGGCCGTGCCAGGCGCAGGCTTGACCTTGCCCGGCGCCGGCGTCGGCACTTCCGGACCCAGGTCCGGCGTGCCCGGCACGCCGTAGACGACGACGCGCGACTGGTTCTTCAGGTAGGTGTCCACGGCGCGCTGCACGCCGGCCGCCGTCACCTGGCGGTAGCGCTCGATATCCTTGGCCAGGTAGCCGGGGTCGCCTACGTACTGGTTGTATTCGTTGAGCAAGTTGGCCACGCCGCGCCCGCCCATTTTTTCCACCTGGCTCAGCATGGTGGTTTCGATGCTGTTGCGCGCCCGTTCCAGTTCCTTCTCGGTGGGGCCCTTGGCGCGCAATTGCTCCAGCTCCGCCTGCAGGGCTTGCTCGATTTCCTCGGGCTGGTGGCCCGGGCGCGCCGTCGCGTCGATGGTGAAGATGGAAGTGAGGGCGTTGGAACCCTGGCTGGCGCCCACGTCCTGGGCGATCTGCTTGTCGTACACGAGGGATTTGTACAGGCGGCTGGACTTGCCGCCGGCCAGGATGTGCGCGGCCATCGACAGTTCCGCGTCATCCGTGGTGTAGGCGGACGGCGTCAGCCAGGCCATGAAGACGCGCGGCAACTCGACCCTGTCCTGCACCACGATGCGGCGTTCCTGCGTGATGGGCGGCGTCACGACGTCGGGTTTCGGCACGGCCGGGCCGCTCTTGAAGCTGCCGAAGTATTTGTTGACCAGTTCCTTGGTCTTCGCCTTGTCGATGTCGCCAGCGATCACCAGGCTGGCATTGTTGGGGCCATAGTATTTGCTAAAAAATTCCTTGATGTCGGCCAGTTTCGCGTTCTGGATATCCGCGTGCGAACCGATGACGCTGGCGTAATACGGATGGGTCTTTGGAAACAGCTGATGGTACAGGGCTTCCTGCACGATGCCGTACGGCGCGTTTTCCACGCTCTGGCGGCGTTCGTTGCGCACCACGTCCTGCTGGTTCGTCAGCGCCGTCTGGTCGAGCACGTCCAGCAGGTAGCCCATGCGGTCGGAATGCGTCCACAGGGCCAGTTCCAGCTGGTTCGACGGCACCGTGTCGAAATAATTGGTGCGGTCGAAATCCGTGCTGCCGTTCGAATCGGTGGCGCCCGCGCCTTCGAGCAACTGGTCGGCCATGCCGCGCGGCACGTGCTTGGTGGCGGCAAACATCATGTGCTCGAACAAATGCGCAAAGCCCGTCAGGCCCGGCGCTTCATTCGCGGGACCCACGTGGTACCAGATATTGACGGCCGTGACGGGCAATTTATGGTCTTCCACGAGAATGACGTCCAGGCCGTTCGGCAAGGTGTATTTTTCGTAGGCGATCTGCGGCACGGATGTCGCGCCCAAGGGAGCCAGCGTGGCGGCCTTGGCCGCATCGGCGGCGTGGGCCAGGCTCAAGGGGGCGCCGTACAGCGACAGCAGCAGGGCGGGGAGGGCCAGCAGTTTGATCGGTTTCATGCATGCTTCCAGGGTAGGTGGAGAAGACGCTGCGGCTCGCTCGTGGCTGGCGCAGCGCGACGGTGCTACGGTCGGTGCTACAGTTTATACAGCAGGGCCGCGCCGCCCAGCACCAGCAGCGCGCAGGCGATGGAGACGATGGCGGCAGCGCCCAGCAAACGCCATTCGCGCGGCGTGAAGCCGGCGGTGGGCGCCGCCTTGTCGGCAAGGCTGGCCAGGGACGCTGGCGGCAGCTCAGGCAAGCCGCCCGCCGCGCGCGCCTGCGCCGCCAGCGCCTGCGTGGCGGCGTCCAGCAGGGCCAGCTGGCGCTCGACGGTTTCAGCCAGCACGGCTTCGTTCAGCGCCACGAGGGCGAATATCGGGTCGTCGACGTCGACCTTGATGCCCGTCTTGTCGAACACGTGGCTGCGCAGTGTGTGCCGGTCCATCTACCACTGCACCTTGTCGAGCTGTTCGAAGATGTCGCGGTAGACGACCTTGATGCGCTGCTTTTCCATGATGTTGAACTTGTCGTTCTGCAGCACTTCCTGCATCGTCAGGCGCGCCGTGTTCATTTTCTTGACGTCCGCGCCGAAGGTGTCGGGATTGCGCTGGCTCAAGGTGATGCTGCCTTTCACGCGCGCGCGGTTGTCGCCGTACGACTGCGATTCGACGAATTGCTTGCCGGACGCCGATTGCAGCAGGCCGAAATGTTCGTTTTGCCACAGCACCAGCGGCACTTTCGTCGCTTGGGCCGTGGCGACAAAGCCCGTGGCCGTGTCGTGCAGGGTGTCGCCGCCGCCGACGATGGTGTGGATGTACACCTTGCGGCCCGATTCTTCCAGCAGGGAAAAACAGTCGTTTTCCAGCAGATAGCCCATCAGCGGCGAAAACGTGTTCGCGCCATTGTCGACCACGCAGTTGCCGTCCGTCTCGAGGATGTCGATCATCAGCGCGTCGAAGCGTTTCGGGTCGATGTTGCGCGCATCCGTCATCACGGGCACGTGCTTGACCTGCATCGCCTTGTAGCGCGAGAACGTGGCGTTTTCCTGATCGGTGTCATAGCAGCGCAAAGGCGTGTCGTCCTTGCCGCCTATCCACTGGGCCAGCAGGGTCGAGACGAGGGTCTTGCCGATGCCGCCCTTGCCCTGCAGGATGAAATGTACCGTGTTTTGCATTGCGACTACTCCAAGTTGTTGCGTCAGTGACAATCAAAGATCCGTGACGGCGGCGCTGGCGCCGGGCCAGGCCACGACTGGCATTTTTACCACATTCCTTTGCAAATATGCCATGCGGAACAGCGAATCTGGTTATGATGTTAATCAGGATACCATTGATGCAGAGCAAGTTTTGTGTGAAAAATTCCGCCCCAGAGTGTGAACGAGGACGCAGTGCCGATCTCCAGTCTCGATAAAGCCGACATTGACCGTCTGAATCAGCAAGCCCTGTCTTGCCTGGTCGGCAACCGCCGCCAGGCGCGCCGGCTGGCGCAGATGGCGCTGGCGGCGGCGCAACGGCAGCAGTATGCGCGCGGCGGCGCGTATGCGGAACTCAATCATTGCTGGCTGGCGTATTACGCGGGCGAGGCCGAACCGTCGTGCGAGCGCCTGGGCGCATATTTCCAGCACAGCGGCGACCTGGAAGGGGGCATGGAAGTGGCCGCCCTGCAAGGCGCGTATGCGAGCCGGCGCGGCGATTTTGCCGATGCCGAGCAGCATTTCCTGCAGGCGCGCAGCCAGGCCGCGCAGATCCCCGACTCGCTGCACAAGTTCATGCTGTATGCGCGCCTGGGCGTCGATGCCCTGAACCGCGGCGACACCCAGGACGGTCCGCGCAATTTCCTGCTGGCGCTCGACATCGCCGAGCGCTTCGGCAGCCCCGCGCACCGCGTCAACAGCCTGTCGAACCTGGCGTCGTCGCAGCATGACCTGGGCAACGATGAAGACGCCATTCCCCTGCTGGTCGAGGCGCTCGACATCATCGGCACGCAAAAGCTCAAGTACCAGCAAACCATCGTCTCGGCCAACCTGGCCATGTGTCTGCTGGCCACGGGCAAGCCGGCCGAGGCGCTGGCGCTGGTGGAACCGTTTTACGAATGGCCGGAAGAAGACCTGGCCGTGCGCGCCTTCCTGTTCTGCATCGCCGCCCACGCCGCCATCCTGCTGCGCCAGCCCGAGAGCGCCTTGCAACTGCTGTTGCGGGCCGAAGACTATGCGCGCCGCGGCCAGGACCTGGAAGAGCAGATGCATGCGTGGCTGGTGCGCGGCAAGCTGGACCTGCACGCAGGCCAGACGGCGCAGGCGCTGGCGTCCCTGACGCAGGCGCACAGCCTGCTGAGCTGGACGCGCAACCCGTTTCACCAGCAGCAGATTTTGCGGGGCCTGGCCGACATCAATGCCCAGCTGGGCGAATGGCAGGCCGCGTATGGTTTCCTGCAGCAATACCAGGCCGCCTACGAGGCCAGCAGCAAGTCGGCGCGCGCCTCGCGCAGCCTGATGCGCAACCTGGAAAAGGAAATGCACAGCCTGAAAGCCGAGCGCGACAAGGCGCTGGAACTGCAGGCGGCGCGCGAGACGGAAAACGCCAAGCTCGAGCACCTGAACCGCGAACTGGCGCACCAGATATTGCACGTCAACTCGCTGCAGGACAGCCTGAAGGAACAGGCCATGCGCGACCACCTGACGGGCTTGTACAACCGCCGCCATTTTGAAACTTGCCTTAATGCTATCCTGCACGAGGCCGATGCGGATGCGCCCGTGGCCATCGCCATCATCGACCTGGATTTCTTCAAGCGCGTCAACGATACCTACGGGCATAATTTTGGCGATGAAGTGCTGATCCAGTTCGCGCGCCTGGTGGAGGGCCAGTTGCGCGGCAGCGACATGCTGTGCCGCTACGGCGGCGAGGAATTCTGCCTGCTGTTGCGCGAAGCCGACAGCGTCGTCGCGGCGCACAAGATCGACGATATCGCCGCGCGCTACCGCCAGCTGCTGATCCGGCAGGCGCCGCACAGCTTGTCCGGCTGCACCTTTTCCGCCGGCATCGCCGAATACCCGCGCCACGGCGCCGGCCGCCACGAGTTGCTGATGCGCGCCGACAGCGCCCTGTACGCGGCCAAGCAGGCGGGCCGCGACCGCGCCTGCATCGCCGACGCTACTGGATGAAACGCAGCAATTCGCGCAGGGCGTGCGCCACGGCCTGTTCGCGCACGGCCTGGCGATCGCCGGCGAATACCCGGCGCTGCGTCTGCACGCGCCCGTCCATGGCCCAGCCGAAGCAGACGGTGCCGACGGGCTTGCCTGGCACGCCGCCCGCGGGCCCGGCGATGCCCGTGGTCGACACGGCCACCTGGGCTGCGCTGTGGGCCAGGGCGCCTTGCGCCATGGCGGCGGCCACTTCCTCGCTGACGGCGCCGTGTGCGGCGATCAGCTCGGCGGGCACGCCCAGCATGCCGGTCTTGGCGCCATTGGAATAGGTGACGAAGCCCCGTTCGAACCAGGCGCTCGAGCCTGCAATGTCGGTGACGGCCTGCGCCACGCCGCCGCCCGTGCACGATTCAGCCGTGGCCAGCAGCAGGCCTTTCGCCTGCAAGGCCAGGCCGAGCGCGGTGGAGAGGGGGACGAGTTCGTTGCTCATGGATGACTCCTGCATGCGGTGAAAATGGTGGCAAGACTGTAGCATGGCCAATGGTAAAAGAAACTTTCCCCGGTCACAGCGAAAATGCGTACACTCTTTTATACATTTGCTACCACTTCGGGCCGGCAGGCGCTCTGTCGCTGCGCACCCTGGTGCGCATCGCCCGAACCGGCAAGCGGCATGGTGCCGCGCCTTCGTATGCATTATCTTTACTCGGTTGTCATGGCAATTCTGAACTGGACCTGGTGGCGTCATCCTGGCCCCCTGCGCCGCTCTCTCCGCTGGGGCTGGCTATTGCTGCTCCTCGGCGTGCTGTGCGGCGCGGCGCGGGCGCAGGTGCCGCTACCGGTACCGGGGGAGCTGGAGCGCCAGGTCAAGGCCGCTTATCTGTACAAGTTTGCCGGCTTTGTCGAATGGCCCGAGGGCAGCTTTGCCCGACCCGACTCGCCGCTGGTGATCGGCGTGGCGGGCGCCGATGGGTTGGCCGAGCAGCTCGAACAGAGCGTGGCCGGGCATAGCGTCAATGGCCGCGCCGTGCAGGTGAAGAAAGTGCGCCGCGGCGACGCGCTGGCCGGGCTGCACGTGCTGTACCTGGGGGCGCTGGACAAAACGGCGCTGCAGGAGATGCTGGCCGCCAGCCGTGGCCTGGCATTGCTGACGGTGTCCGATTCGGATGAGGTCTACGCGATGGGCAGCATGATCAATTTTGTGATGGCCGAGGACAAGGTGCGCTTCGACGTGGCCCTGAAGCCCGTGGCGCAGGCGCAT
Source organism: Janthinobacterium sp. JC611 (assembly GCF_018682595.1). Classification (NCBI taxonomy): domain Bacteria; kingdom Pseudomonadati; phylum Pseudomonadota; class Betaproteobacteria; order Burkholderiales; family Oxalobacteraceae; genus Janthinobacterium; species Janthinobacterium sp. JC611. Next base: position 177,776 of record NZ_JAFLJN010000001.1, on the reverse strand, counting down.
ATCCGCATCAGCGCGCGCATGCTGCTGGCCGCCTACCGCGTGCAGACGGGAGGCGCCTAGATGATACGACTGCGTTCCATCCGCCGCAAACTGATGTCGGTGGTCTTGCTGACCACCCTCGTGGCACTCGTCATTTCGCTGGGCACCATCGTCGTCTACGACTTGCGCGCCTACCACCGCAACCTGGTGGCCGACATCAGTACCCAGGCCGAGCTGCTGGGGCACATGAGTTCGGCCGCGCTGGCCTTCGACGACGAACGCCTGGCGCTGGAAAACCTTCACCTGATGCGCATCCGCCCGCGCGTGACGGCCGGCGCCCTGTACAAGGCCGATGGCAGCCTGTTTGCCAGCTACCGCGCAAATGAGCGCGTCGGCGAGCTGCCGGAGAAGGTGGGCAAGGAAGGCGAAAATATCACCGGCAGCTCGGTGGAACTGTTCAAGCCCATCGTCGACAATGGCGAACTGCTGGGCACCGTGTATCTGCGCGCCGATTACGAGCTGGCCGGCCGCACGGCCGATTACCTGGTCATCGCGCTGGGCGTGACGGTGCTGGCGCTGCTGGTGGCCTTGCTGCTGCTGCGCCGCCTCGACTACGTCATTACGCAGCCCATCCTCGATATCGCCGACGTGGCGCGCGAAGTGATCGAGACGGGCGATTACTCGCGCCGCGCGCGCAAGCTCAGCGTCGACGAAGTGGCGCAGCTGGTCGATTCCTTCAACAAGATGCTGGCCGAGATCGAGCTGCGCACGCAGGCGCTGGAACGCTCGAACGGCGAGCTGGCGCGCGAAGGCGAGCGGCGCACCCAGGCGCAGCAGGAAGTCATGCGCCTGAACCAGGAACTGGAAGTGCGCGTGCACGAGCGCACGATGCAGCTGGAAATGACGAATGGCGAGCTGGCGATGGCGATGGAAGAGGCGCGCAGCGCCAACTACGCCAAGTCGGCCTTCCTGTCGTCGATGAGCCATGAATTGCGCACGCCGCTCAACGCCATCCTGGGCTTCGCGCAAATCCTCAGTTCCGACCGCCTGCCGTCGACCCTGGAGCAAAAGAAGGAGTTCGCCGGCCATATCCTGAAATCGGGGCGCCACCTGCTGACCCTGATCAATGAAATCCTCGACCTGGCGAAGGTGGAGTCGGGCACGGTCAGCCTGTCGCTGGAACCGGTGGGCCTGGACGCCATCTTGCAGGAATGCCGCGACATGATCGCGCCGCTGGCCAGCCAGCGCCGCATCGGCATGACCTTTCCCGACGCCTGTCCCCTGAACGTGCTGGCCGACCGCACGCGCCTCAAGCAGATTCTGTTGAACCTGCTGTCGAATGCGCTCAAGTACAACCGCGAGCAGGGGCAGGTGACCATCGCCTGCGCGCCGCAGGCGGGCGGACGGGTGCGCATCAGCGTGCGCGACACGGGCGCAGGGCTGAACGGCGAACAGGTGGCGCTGCTGTTCCAGCCCTTCAACCGGCTGGGGCAGGAGGGCGGCACGGAAGAGGGCAGCGGCATCGGCCTGGTGGTCACCAAGCGCCTGGTGGAGCTGATGGATGGCAGCATCGGCGTGACCAGCGCACCGGGCGAGGGCAGCACCTTCTGGATCGAGCTGCGCGTGGTCGACGCCTTGCCCGCGCCGGCAGCCCTGGCCTTGCCGCGGCCGGACCTGGCCGGGGCGCTGCTCGAGCACAGCGCCCCCGTCACCTTGCTGTACGTGGAAGACAATCCCGCCAACCTGACCCTGGTCGAGGAAATCGTGCGCTATTGCCCGCAATTGCACCTGTTGACGGCTACGGATGGGCGCCTGGGCGTGGAGATGGCGCGCACCCACCTGCCGCAGCTGATCCTGATGGACATCAACCTGCCGCATGTGAACGGCACGGACGCGCTGAAAATGCTGCGCGCCGATCCGCGCACGGCGCACATCCCCGTCATCGCCCTGACGGCCAACGCCATGCCGGGTGACGTCGAGCGCAGCATGGCGCTGGGCTTTTACCGCTACCTGACCAAGCCGATCAACCTCGATGAGTTTACCGAGGCGATCAACAGCACCCTGGCCTATGTGGCGCAGCAGCGGCGGCAGAAGGGAACGGGCGCGCCATGATCAGCCAGGCCGACATCTATGCGGCGAAAATCCTCATCGTCGACGACCAGGAAGTCAATCTGCGCCTGCTCGAGCATTTGCTGCACAGCGGCGGCTACACGGCCATCAGCAGCACCCTCGACGCGCGCGCCGTGGCCGGCCTGCACCAGCGCCACCAGTTCGACCTGATCATCCTCGACCTGGTGATGCCGGGCATGAGCGGCTTCGACGTGATGGATGCCTTGCGTCCGCTGGAGCTGGAAGGCTACCTGCCCGTGCTGGTGATCGCCGCCGACCCGGACGCCAAGCTGGCGGCGCTGGAAGCGGGCGCGCGCGACTTCATCAGCAAGCCCTTCGATGCGCTCGAGGTGCTCACGCGCATCCGCAACATGCTCGAGGTGCGGCTGCTGCACCGCGCCGCGCGCCACTACAACACCTTGCTCGAACGCACGGTGGGCCAGCGCACGGCCGAACTGCAGCGCTTTCGCGGCGCCATGGACGCCACCACCGACGCCATCTTCCTCGTCGACGTGCTGGGCATGACCCTGGTCGACGTCAATGACGGCGCGTGCCGCCTGCTCGGCTATGCGCGCGCGGAGCTGCTGGCGCTGGCGCCGGGCACCTTGCTGCCGTCGCCGCCGGCCCCGCCCCTGGCCGCGCTGCCGGGCGGCGCGGCCCACCTGGCCACGGAAGTGACGGAATGCGAACTGGTGCGGCGCGACCTGAGCCTGGTGCCCGTGGAACTGGGCTGGCACTGGTATGCGCAGGCGCCCGTGGCGGGCGGGCAGGGGCCGGGCGGCCTGCTGCTGATCGCCGTGGCGCGCGACATCAGCGAGCGGCGCCAGGCGCAGGAGCGCCTGAAGCACATGGCCCACTACGATGGCTTGACGGGGCTGCCGAACCGCAGCCTGTTCTACCAGACCCTGGCCCAGGCCGTCGAACTGGCGCAGGAAAAAAGCTGGCGCATCGTGGTGCTGTTCATCGCGCTCGACCGTTTTAAAAGCATCAACGACACGCTGGGCGCGGCGCTGGGCGACGAACTGCTGCGCCAGTTCAGCAACCGCCTGGTCGAATGCGTGCGCCTGCGCGACACGGTGGGACGCCTGGGCAACGACGAATTCGCGCTGATACTGACTATGAGCCGCAACCAGCAGGAAGCCGTGGCGGTGGCCAACCAGGTGCGCGAAGCCTTGCGCGCGCCGTTCGACCTGCGCGGCCATGCGGCCACCCTGACGGCCAGCATCGGCATCGCCATGTATCCGGACGACGCCACCGACCCCGAAACGCTCATCAAATACGCGAATACGGCCATGGGCGGCGCCAAGCAGGCGGGCCGCGACGGCTACCGCTTTTTCACGGCCGGCATGAACGTGCAGGTGCTGGCGCGCCTGGACCTGGAACTGGCGCTGCGCCATGCGCTCGAACACGAGCAGTTCATCCTGTACTACCAGCCGAAGGTGGACTTGCGCACGGGCCGCATCAGCGGCGTGGAAGCGCTGCTGCGCTGGCGCCGTCCTGGCTACGGCCTGGTGGCGCCGGCCGAATTCGTGCCGGTGCTGGAAGACACGGGCCTGATCGTGCGCGTGGGCGCCTGGGTGATCCAGGCCGCCTGCCGCCAGATCGCCGAGTGGCGCGACAGCGAAGTGGGGCCCGTGCACGTGGCCGTGAATGTGTCGAGCCGCCAGTTTGCCGAAGGCGACCTGGAAGGCGAAGTGACGCGCGCGCTGGCGCGGCACGCGGTGGCGCCGGAACTGCTGGAACTGGAACTGACGGAAACGGCGCTGATGTCGAACGCCGAGCGCACCATCGTCGTGCTGGGCAAACTGAAGAAAATCGGCGTGAAGGTGGCCATCGACGATTTCGGCACCGGCTACTCGAGCCTGGCGTATCTGCAACGCTTCCCCATCGACAAGCTGAAGATCGACATCGCCTTCGTGCGCAACATCACCAGCAACCCGAACGACGCGGCCATCGCGCTGGCCATCGTCAGCATGGCGCACAGCCTGAAACTGAGCGTGGTGGCCGAGGGCGTGGAATCGCGTCCGCAGCTGGAATACCTGCGGCGCAACCGCTGCGATGAAATCCAGGGTTTTTATTTCAGCCGCGCCCTGCCGGCGCTGGAACTGGGCCAGATGATCGTCGCCGGCGCCGGCCTGCCGCCCGGCCACGACCCGGCCGCCCAGCCGGCGCAGACCTTATTGATCGTCGACGACGACGTCAACGTGCTGTCGTCGCTGCACCGCCTGTTCCGTCCCGAGGGGTATCACATCCTCACGGCCAGCACGCCGGCCGAAGGGTTTGAAATGCTGGCCCTGCACCGCGTGCACGTGATCGTTTGCGACCAGCGCATGCCCAGCATGAGCGGCACGGAGTTCCTCAGTAAAGTCAAAGAGCTGTACCCGGAAACCATCCGCATCATCCTGTCCGGCTACACGGGCCTCGAAGCCGTGCTCGACTCGATCAACCGGGGCGCCATCTACCGTTTTTATACGAAGCCGTGGGATGACACCCAGCTGCGCGACAACATCCGCCTGGCCTTCCAGCACTACTGGATGGTGAACCAGCCGGGGCTGGCGCGCGTGACGGCGCGGTAGAACTTATTCGCTGAAGTGGTCGAAGGACGATAAGCGCAGATCGAGCGGCTGCCCCGTTGCATCCACCAGCCGCAAGCCCGCCGGCGCCTCGATGCGGCCCACGCGCGTGACGGGTGTGCCGCAGCTTTCCGCCAGCGCGGCGATGGCGTCGCGCGAGGAAGCCGGCGCCGTGAAGCACAGTTCATAGTCGTCGCCGCCGGCGGCCGTGTAGCGGCGGCGTAGCGGCGTGTCTTGCCGCGCCAGCACGGGGCCGGCCGGCAGGGCGTCGACGTCGAGCGTGGCGCCCACCCGCGAGGCTTTCAAGATGTGGCCGAGGTCGCCCACCAGGCCGTCCGAGATGTCGATGGCCGCATGTGCGAGGCCCGCTTCGGCCAGCGCGCAACCGAGCGCCACGCGCGGCGTGGGCGTGTGCATGCGCGCCGCGGCCATCAACAGGTCGGCCGGCGCCAGTTCCTGTTCCATGCGGTAGCCGGCCAGCGCCAGGCGCGCGTCGCCCAGGGTGCCGCTGACCCAGATATCGTCGCCCGCCACGGCCGCGCCGCGGCGCAGGGCCTGGCCCGGCGCCAGTTCGCCGAACACGGTGATGCAGATATTGAGCGGGCCCTTGGTGGTGTCGCCGCCGATCAATTCGCAATCGAAGGCGTCGGCCAGCGCGAACAGGCCGTCGGCAAAGGCGGCCAGCCAGCCGCGCTCGGCTTGCGGCAGCGCCAGGGCCAGGGTAAAGGCCACGGGACGGGCGCCCATGGCGGCCAGGTCGGACAGGTTCACGGCCAGGCTTTTGTGACCGAGCATGCGGGCGTCGGCGCCGGCGAAGAAATGCCGGTCCTCGACCAGCATGTCCGAGGAGATGGCGATCTGCTTGCCGGCGCCGGGCGTCATCAGCGCGCAATCGTCGCCGATGCCCAGGGTGGCGCGGCCGGGGCGCTGGCGCACGAAATATTGTTTGATCAGGTCGAATTCGGAAAGCGCGTCGTGTGGGGCCATGGCGTGGTCTGTTCGTTGAATGATGGTGTGGCCCGGCTATTATAGGCTGGCCTACAATACGGGTCCTTGCCACCGCCGATCATGCGCCTATGCCCCTCCACGATATCCACGCCGTAATGCAATCCTATCTTGACGATGGCTGGCTGCGCGACCCGCACGCCGTCGGCCTGGCCACGTTCACGGCGCCGGAACTGCAGGCGCGCGGGTTTTACGAGCTGTGCGATGGCGGCCAGCTGTGCCTGTATGAGGATGAGCGCTGGTTCCGCCGCGCCAGCCGGGCCGTGCAAGCATCGTTCAAGGTGTATCTGCAAGGCGGCCGCTTGCACGCGAATGGACTGGAACTCGGTTACCAGGTGCGCCTGGCGTCCGTGCTGCGCGCGGCGCGGCGCCCCTTGCCGCCGTATCGCCTGCTGCTGGAGGCCGGGGCGCACAGCGGCGCGCTGCTGTTCGACAGCGGCCTGGTGCTGCAGTTCGCGACCAACCTGCATGGCGCGCCCCGCCATTATTTCCTGACCCTCGTCGAGGGGCAGTTGCCCGACCCCGGCGCGGGCGAGCTCGACCTGCGCGCCGCCAGCGAGGGCCACGTCCAGGCCCTGTATGGCCACTGTGCGCCGGAACAATTGCAGCGCCAGGCACGGCGCGGCCATGCGGCGCTGCGCGAGCTGGCGCGCGTGCTCGCTTAAACCTTCTTCGCCTGCGCCATGCCGTGCAGCAGCTTGGCCAGCAACTGGTCGAGCTGGCGCTGCTCGTCCGCGTTCAAGGGCGAGAGCATGGCGCGCTCGTTGTCCACATGCAGCAGCACCAGCTTTTCAATCAATTCCAGTCCCCTGGGTGTCAGGGCCACCAGCACGCCGCGCCGGTCCGTCGGATGCTTCTGGCGTTCGATCAGGCCGGCCGCTTCCAGGCGGTCGATGCGGTTGGTCATGCCGCCCGAGGACAGCATGGCCGCCTCGTACAGGGCCGTCGGCGTGAGCGCATATGGCGCGCCCGAGCGGCGCAATGTCGCCAGCACGTCGAATTCGCCCGGTTGCAAGCCGTGTTCGGCGAACAGCGGGTTGAGCCAGTCGCGCGCCATCAGCTGCGCCACCGTGCCCAGCTGGCCCACCAGCTGCATGGCGCGCGTATCCATCTGCGGCAGTTCGCGTTGCCATTGTGCCGCGGCAAATTGCGCGCGCGTGTGTTCTTGCAGGGTAGTTGTCATGGGGTGTCCATTTATCTTGGCCTTAAGATAGATTTCTATCTTTATGTTAAGATACTTTTCATCGAGTTATTTTATATGACGCATTAAACCATGTGCCTCCCAGCGAGGCAAGGACTATCCCATGCCCAACGCACGACCTGCCGCTCCCCTTTCTTCTTCCGCTTCCCCGGCCCTGCTGGTGGCTGCCATCATCCTGCTGGGCCTGAACCTGCGCCCCATCCTGGCCGCCATCGGCCCCTTGCTCGACAGCATCCAGGCCAGCACGGGCCTCGGCAACGCCGATGCGGGCTTGCTGACCACCGTGCCCGTGTTCGCCATGGGCGTGTGCGCCTTGCTGGGCGCGCAGCTGCAGCGCCGCCTGGGCGTGGCGCGCGGCATCGCTATCGGCATCGCCATCATCGCTGCCGCCTGCGCGCTGCGCTGGCCCTGGCATGGCAGCGGCGGCCTGATCGCCACGGCGGCCCTGGGCGGCCTGGGCATTGCGCTGGTGCAGGCGCTGCTGCCGGCCTTCATCAAGCGCCATTTCCCCGCACGGGCAGGCCAGCTGATGGGCTTTTATACGACCGGCATCATGGGCGGCGCGGCCATCGCCGCCGCGTCCGCCTCGCCGCTGGCGCAAAGCTGGGGTTGGCAAGCGCTGCTGGCCCTGTGGGCGCTGCCTGCCGTGGCCGCGGCCCTGCTGTGGCGCCGCGCGGCCGCCTCGCGCGCGGACGTGGCCAGCGGCGTTGGCGCCAGCCTGCCCGTGGGCAGTGGCCGCGCCTGGCTGCTGATGGTGTTTTTCGGCATCGGCACGGGCGCCTACACCCTGGTGCTGGCCTGGCTGCCGCCGTTTTATACGGAGTTGGGCTGGAGCGCGGCCGACAGCGGCTTGCTGCTGGGCGGCCTGACCCTGGTGGAAGTGCTGGCGGGACTGGTGATTTCCACCGTCATCCACCGCTTTCCCGACCGCCGCATCCTGCTGCTGTCCGTCCTGCTGGCCGTGCTGGCCGGCCTGGCTTGCCTGATCGTCGCGCCCGCGCAACTGGCGCTGCCCGCCGTGATCCTGCTGGGCTGCGGCATCGGCGCCCTGTTTCCCCTGTCGCTGATCGTCAGCATGGACCACGCGGTGGAGCCTGCCGGCGCCGGCGCGCTGCTGGGCTTCGTGCAGGGCGGCGGCTACATCATCGCCAGCAGCATGCCCTTGATTGCCGGCCTGATCCGCCAGCATTCATCCAGCCTGGCCCAGGCGTGGATGGTGATGGCCGGCGGCGTGGTGGTGCTGCTGCTGATCGCCGTGCGCTTCGCGCCCGACGCGCGCCTGGCCCGTTCGCACTAGGGTGCGCATGCCGCGTGCCGGCAACTGATATATTGCGGCCATGAACATCGTCGACCACTATTTGGCAGGATTGCGCCAGGCCATGCCGCCGGAAGCGCTGGCGGAACTGGCGCTGGCCAGCGGCGCCAGCGCGGTGCAACTGGCCAGCCTGCGCCAAACGTATCCGCTGTGCCCGGACAGCCTGCTGCGCCTGCTGGGCCAGTACAACGGCACCTATCACCAGCGTTATGCGGGCGGCACGGTGCTGGTGTACATGCTGGGCTCGGACGTGTTCGAGTATCCGTATTACCTGAGCTCCGTCGAGCAAATCCTCAAGGATGGACAGGCGAACCAGCGCAGCATCGCCGATATCTACGGCCATTACCTGGATGACGATCCCGCCATCGTCGACGCCCGCATCGACGCCGGGGTCCGGCAGGGCCGGCGCCTGTGTTTTTCGCATTGCATGAACAATGGCGGCTCGTCGCGGCTGTATATCGATTTCACGCCCACGGCGTCCGGCAAGGTGGGGCAGGTGGTGCGCTTCCTGCATGATCCCGATAGCTACCTGGTCATCGCCGACAGCTTCGACGCCTATCTGCGCATGCTGATCGATGACGAGTATGCCTTCTTGACCGATGAAAATTTCGACTAGCTGCACCATCGCCGCGCGCTGGCGGATGTTCATCATGAAAACTAATTGAAATCTAAAATTTGATAGTTTTTCCTGTTCAGGACGTTTGTGCCGCCGGACGGCCTTACAATGCTAGGTTATGCGTTTTCGTGATATCAGACTGTGGCTAGCGGAAAATACCTAGCTAATTGAAAGAATCGGTCTGATAAAATCCGGAACACCCGATCGACCAAACAGGAAGGCAGCACAGCATGGATTCGTCATCTGATAAAAAAGAAGAATTGCGTCAACAATTGCGCTTGGCCGCACTCGAGTATCACGAGTGCCCGCGCCCCGGCAAAATCAGCGTGACGCCGACCAAACAACTGACCAACCAGCGCGACCTGGCGCTGGCCTACTCGCCAGGCGTGGCCGCTCCCTGCGAAGAAATCGTCATCGATCCGGCGAATGCCTATAAATATACGGCGCGCGGCAACCTGGTGGCCGTCATCACCAATGGCACGGCCGTGCTGGGACTGGGCAATATCGGCCCGCTGGCCGCCAAGCCGGTGATGGAAGGCAAGGGCGTGCTGTTCAAGAAGTTCGCCGGCATCGACGTCTTCGACATCGAAATCAACGAATCGGACCCGGACAAGCTGGTCGACATCATCGCCTCGCTGGAACCGACCTTCGGCGGCGTGAACCTGGAAGACATCAAGGCGCCCGAGTGCTTCTACATCGAGCGCCAGCTGCGCGACCGCATGAAGATTCCCGTCTTCCATGACGACCAGCACGGCACCGCCATCATCGTCGGCGCGGCCATCCTGAACGGCTTGAAAGCCGTCGGCAAGAAAATCGAGGATTGCAAGCTGGTCGTGTCGGGCGCGGGCGCGGCGGCATTGGCCTGCCTGGACCTGATCGTCGACCTGGGCTTCCCCCTGAAAAACATCTACGTCACCGACCTGGCCGGCGTCGTCTACAAGGGCCGCACGGAACTGATGGACCCGGACAAGGAACGCTTCGCGCAAGACACGCCGCTGCGCACCCTGGCCGAGATCATCCCGGACGCCGACATCTTCCTCGGCGTCTCCGCCGGCGGCGTGCTCAAGCAAGACATGGTGCGCAAGATGGCGCCGAACCCGCTGATCCTGGCGCTGGCCAATCCGAATCCGGAAATCTTGCCGGAAGAAGTCAAGGCCGTGCGCAGCGACGCCATCATCGCCACGGGCCGTTCGGACTATCCGAACCAGGTCAACAACGTGCTGTGCTTCCCGTACATCTTCCGCGGCGCCCTCGATTGCGGCGCCACGACGATCACGCGCGAGATGGAAATCGCCGTCGTGCACGCGATCGCCGACCTGGCGCATGCCGAGCAGTCCGACATCGTCGCCACCACCTACGGCATCAGCAACCTGTCGTTCGGTCCTGAATACCTGATCCCGATGCCGTTCGATCCGCGTTTGCTGATCAAGATCGCGCCAGCCGTCGCCAAGGCGGCCGAGGATTCCGGCGTCGCCACGCGTCCGATCAAGGACTTGCAAGCGTACGCGGACAGCCTGCAGCAATTCGTCTACCGCAGCGGCACCTTCATGAAGCCGCTGTTCCTGATGGCCAAGTCCACGCCGGCCGAACTCAAACGCATCGTCTACGCCGAAGGCGAAGAAGAGCGCGTGCTGCGCGCCGTGCAAGTGGTGGTCGATGAAAAACTGGCGCGTCCCATCCTGGTGGGCCGTCCACCCGTGCTTGAAGCGCGCATCCAGAAGTTCGGCCTGCGCCTCAAGCAAGGCGTCGACTTCGACGTCATCAACCCGGACTTCGACGAGCGCTATCGCGATTACTGGAACACGTATTACGCCATGACGAGCCGCAAGGGCGTCACCGAGGAATATGCGAAGCTGGAAATGCGCCGCCGCCACACCCTGATCGGTTCGATGATGATCCACAAGGGCGACGCCGACGGCATGATCTGCGGCACCTTCGGCACCACCCAGCTGCACCTGAAATACATCGACCAGGTGCTGGGCAAGCGCGCCGGCAGCAACGTCTACGCCGCCATGAACGTCCTGATCATGCCGGAACGCCAGCTGGTGATGGTCGACACGCACGTCAATGAAAACCCGGATGCCGAGCAATTGGCCGAGATCACCATCATGGCCGCCGAAGAGATGACCCGTTTCGGCCTGTCGCCGCGCGCGGCCCTGCTGTCGCACTCGAACTTCGGTTCCAGCGACAGCGCCTCGGCGCAAAAGATGCGCGCCGCGCTGGCCATCATCAAGGACCGCGCGCCGGACCTGGAAATCGACGGCGAAATGCACGGCGACACGGCCCTCGACAGCAAGCTGCGTCAAAAACTCATGCCCAATTCGGCACTGAAGAACGACGCCAACCTGCTGGTCATGCCGAACATCGAATCGGCCAACATCGCCTACAACCTGGTCAAGACGGCGGCCGGCAACGGCATCGCCGTGGGCCCGATCCTGCTGGGCTGCGCCAAGCCCGTGCACATCCTGACGCCATCGGCCACCGTGCGCCGCATCGTCAACATGACGGCGCTGTGCGTCGTCGATGCAGTCGCTCAACGCAAAGTGTAATCGTTAGCACTTCCTGAAAGCCGCGCCATCCGCAAGGGTGGCGCGGCTTTTTGACATCAGTGCGCCATCAGCACGGGCAAGGTCATCTGGCGCAAGATCGTTTCCGTCACGCCGCCCAGCAGGATTTCGCGGAAGCGCGCGTGGCCGCCCATCACCAGCAGGTCCGCATGCACCTCGACGGGCACGCCATGGCGGCGCCGATCAGGTGCGCCTGGTGCGCGTGCGCCAGCCGCCCCGCGATGGCGATGCGCTGGGGCGCATGGCGCGGCAGGTCGGCGTGGACGAGGATGGATTTGTCAGCCATGTGCCCACTCGCTAGTCAGGATGGCAACAAGGCTGGAACGGCAACACAGGCCAGTCCAGCATTGCCGTGCTGGCCGGAGATTTTCTTATGCTGGGCTTGATGTGGGTCAAAAAAACACGGCTCACTGCCTTCTGCAAGTCCATCGCCAGAAAAGACTGATCTGCTTGATATGCATCAATATGCTCGGGGCACAGCCAGCGATAATGGCATTGAACTCCTTGCTCTTCCAGTGGTCTGCATCGGCGCCGGCGCCATCTGTCCGGCACTTCCTTGTGTGACGCAACAACGCTGGCCGTGGCGGGAGTTCACTTCTCGACGCCTTGCCTGGTGTCATGCTACATTCGCATCCTGCTTTTTTCTGAAAGGATGACGATGGCGGTAGGTCACCACTTCTTGCGGCACAATCAGCAAGCCTGGGATGCCCAGGCGGCACGCAACAGCCCCTGGTCGCAGCCCGCCGCCGGCGCCCACGTCACCGTCTTCGATCTGTCTGAACAGCAACTCGCGCAAGACCGCATGGTGGCCGAACGCGACGGCTTGCAACTGGCCGCCGTGCCGGGCGACATGCGCGACCTGGCCTGCCTTGCCGATGCCGGTTTCGACCTCATCGTCCATCCCGTGTCGCACCAGTACGTGCCCGATATCGCCGCCGTGCGGCGCGCGCGGCATAGGTCTTAGTTGTAGGGCTGCAAGTCCAGCCATACGGCATACGACAGGCGCTTGCCGTTCCATAGCCCGCCGCCGCGGATGACGGCGTCGCACGAGGTCAGCTGGCCCACCAGGTCCATGCGGCCCAGGTTGCGGCGCAGGCGCAGGGCGTCGTTGTGCGACAGGTAGCCGACCAGCTGGCCATCGATGAAGACGGCGATGGCCTTGTCCTGGAACGGGTTGGCGTCGTCGCAGACGAGCAGGGCCAGGCATTTTTCTTCCGCGTTGCCGGGACCGTGCTCGCCGGCCAGTCTGGCGATGGCGGGTTGGTACATCGATTCGTTTTCCACCTCCGACGCAAAGCGCCCCTCATCGCTCCAGTGGTGCGCGGGTGCGCCGGGAGGGATCGCCGGCACGTACTGGCGCACGGACATGAGCGGCTTGCGCAGCGGCTGGGCGGGCGTGCGGCCGCTGAAGACGTAATACAGCAGGGCGATGACGATCACGATGGCAAGCAGGTAAAGCATGGTATCTCTCTGATTTCTAAGGGGGAGCCGATGGCGCGGGCGCGCCGCGCGGCGTTGCCGCTACTATAGCAAGTTCGCCGCCTGGTTCCGGGTAAATCTGGCCATCAGATGGCGGCGCCGGCGCAGCGCGCGCGGGTCGTTCAGCACGATGGGCGTGGCGCCCGTCAGCCCCGAATAATACTGGCCATGCTGGCGCAGGACGATGGCATAGTCGCGCGGCGCGTGACCGTGCGCCAGCATGCGCGCGTCGCAATCGACTTCGATGGCAAAGCGCAGCCGGTGCACCTGCCACCACAGGGGCAGGTTCCACGGCATCAGCACGATCAATGCGTAGGCCAGGGCCAGCAGCTGCGGGTCGCGCGCGGCCAGCCGGCATTGCGCGTGCGCCAGCAGCAGCGCCTGCTGCTGGGAAGAAATCAGTCGCAGCCAGACGGGCATCACGATGCGGGGCCGCAGCAGGCCCGCCACGCAGGGGCCGATGCCGCCGCTCAGGAAGACGGGCGTGCCCAGCAAGGTGGTCTTTTGCCAGCGCAGCTGATGCGACAGCAGCCAGATGCTGCGCAGCGCCAACAGCAGCAGCATGCCGCTGGATAAGACAAACCAGCCCAGTTTCAGCTGCGCCTGTTCCGCCGGCATGGCCGCCAGCACGCCTGGCAGCCACGCCAGGGGCAGGATGGCGGACGCGGCGATGGCCGCCAGCCACGGCCAGCGCGTCGTGCGTCCGCGCCTTTGCTGCGCGCGCTCGGCGCGCCAGGCGGCGGCGCTCAGCAGCAGCGCCAACGCCATGCTGGCGGCCAGCCAGGCCGGCACTAGCGTACCAGCGCCATGCCGACGGAGACGGGCGCCGTATGCTTGAAACCGAATTGCGCATACAGGTCTTGCGCCTGGCCATCGGCGATCAGGCTGACATACGCGCTGGGCGGCACTTCCGTCTCGATGAATTGCATGATCTCGCGCATGATGCGCTTGCCCAGGCCCTTGCCCTGGTGGGCCGGCAGCACGGCGATATCGGTGACCTGGAAGAAGCAGCCGCCATCGCCGATGACGCGCCCCATGCCCACCACCTCGTCGCCCAGCAGCACTTGCACGGCAAACAGCGAGTTCGGCAAGCCCCTGGCGGCGGCCTCCATGCTTTTCGCGCTCAGGCCGGCGGCGACGCGCAGGTGCTGGTAGGTGGCGATGGCGGGAATGGCCAGGCGGATGGTGTAGGGCGATGCTGCGCTCAAGGCGGTCTCCTGTATAAATGGTTTGGAGCGGTGATTATAGGCGGCGATGGATTTTCGTGACGGCGCGCTTTTTTCGCCGCGCGCTATGTTGCCCGCCGCGCTTTTGCGCTATGGTGACGCCATCCCCATATTTGTTGAAAGCACGCCATGTCCGCAGGATTTACCGCCACCGAATTGTCCGTCATGCATGAAGACGACGCCCTGATCACCACCCTGGCCGCACCCGCCGGCAAAGGCGAGCCCGTCTACCTGATGCTTCAGCGCGCCGACGAGTATGACGAGCAGGACGTGGCCATGGGCATGGACGAACCCTACATCGAATATGGCGGCCAGGAATTCGCGTGGTATGGCCACATGCACGCCGTGATCCTGCATCCGAACCGCCTGTCCGTGCAGATGGATGCCGAGGCCGCCATGCAGATGGACGACGACGGCCAGATCGACGTGCGTTTCAACCTGACGCCGGAGCGCTACGCCCAGCTGCAGCAAGCGCTGCGCACCACCTTCGAGGGCTGCGACTACTATCGCGAAGAACGTTGATCTGCGCCGACGGCACCGCTCATGGTGTCGCGTATGCTCGATAGCGGATAGGGACAGGGAGAGATGACGATGACTGTGCTGATACTCGGTTTGCTGTTGTTCCTGGGCTTGCACTCGGTGCGCATCGTCGCCGACGACTGGCGCAGCGCCCAGCTGGCGCGCCTCGGCGAAAAGCGCTGGAAGGGCTTGTATTCGCTCGTGGCGTTCGCCGGGCTGGGCCTGATCATCTGGGGCTACGCCCTGGCGCGCCAGCAGCCGCAGCTGCTGTGGACGCCGCCCACGGGCTTGCGCCACGCCAGCGCCCTGCTGATGCTGTTCTCGCTGATTTTACTGGCGGCGGCCAACGTGCCGAACAACCGCATCAAGACCCTGCTGCACCACCCGATGCTGCTGGGCACGCAACTGTGGGCCGTCGCGCACCTGTTGTCCAACGGCAGCCTGGCCGACGTCGTGCTGTTCGGCAGTTTCCTTGCCTGGTCGTCAGTCGATCTGTATGCCGCCGTGCAGCGCGACCGCGCGGCCGGCGTGGCCTACCCGGGCGGCACCACGGCAGGCACCCTGCTCGCCATCGTCGCGGGTTGCGTGTTGTGGCTGCTGCTGGCGTTCTGGCTGCACGGCGTGCTGTTTGGCGTGCGGCCGTTTGGATAGGCGGATGGCTGCACACGCAATTTCCGCGTTTCAGCATTGTTGATACGGAGTGGGCAACGGTGAAGGCGGGGCTGGAGCGCAGGCTGGGGCGCTAATACAAAAAAACCCGCTGCATCTGGCGATGGGCGGGTTGGATCAGGTACTGCCAAAACATGTTCTGTGGTGCCGGGAGCCGGAATCGAACCGGCACGCTGTTTCCAGCGCGGGATTTTGAGTCCCGTGCGTCTACCTATTCCGCCATCCCGGCAACGCGAGACGCATTATCACTGATTTGTCACAATCTGGCAAGTTTTATGCTTGGCGCGTGTTTTGCACAAGCATGGAGAACCGTTGACGACGCCGATTCCAGCGCAAGAAGCGGAGTGCCGCGCCTGGCCAGCCGGCCTATCTTTTCCCTTTCAACCACTTGAAGGGGAATCAAATGTTGCAACTGGAAAATAAGGTCGCCATCATCACGGGCGCCAGCTCGGGCATCGGGCATGCGGCGGCGCGGCTGTTTGCCCGCCATGGCGCGCGGCTGGTGCTGGTGGCGCGGCGGCAGACGGAACTCGATGCGCTGGTGGCGCAGCTGGCGGAGGGCGGCGCGCAAGCCGTGGCCTGCGCCGGCGACGTGGGCGATGCCGCGTGTGCGCAAGCGGCCGTGGCGCTGGCGCTGCAACGTTTTGGCGGCCTCGATATCGCCTTCAATAATGCGGGCACCCTGGGGCCGATGGGGCCCACGCCGGAAGTTGCCCTGGAAGATTGGCAGGCGGCGCTCGACACCAATCTCACCAGCGCCTTCCTGGCGGCCAAGTACCAGTTGCCCGCCATGGCGGCGCGCGGCGGCGGCTCGCTGATCTTCACCTCGACCTTCGTCGGCCATACCTTGGGCATGTCCGGCATGGCCGCGTATGCGGCCAGCAAGGCGGGCGTGATCGGCTTGATGCAGGCCCTGGCGGCCGAATATGGCGCGGCGGGCGTGCGCGTGAATGCCTTGTTGCCGGGTGGTACCGATACGCCGATGGGGCGGCAAGTGGCCAGTACGCCCGAGGCGCTGGCCTTCGTGGCGGGACTGCATGCCTTGAAGCGCCTGGCCACGCCGGACGAGATTGCCCGCTCGGCGCTGTACCTGGCGTCCGATGCGTCGAGTTTTACCACCGGCACGGCGCTGCTGGCCGACGGCGGCGTGTCCATCGTGCGCGCGTAAAGGACCGGTCACGCAAAGCGGCCATCAAAACGCCGACGGCCCGGGGATGAGCCGGGCCGTCGGTGTCTTGCAGCTTGCGCTACCTCAAGCTCAGTTGTGAACCGAGTTCAGCTGGCGCGCGATGATGTCGTGGTTGAGCCAGACGACGGGCGCTTGCGGCTCCGACATGGCGTGGAACATCAGCGGGCCCGTGCCTTCCAGTACCAGGGAACTCAGGTGGTCGGTGATGAGTTCCTTGCGGTCCTTGTGCAGCTTGGTGATGTCGTCCGAGGTACCGATCATGACTTCGGCCAGCTCCGGCGTATTGTCCATCGGCCAGGCGGCGAAGTTGCGGAACTGCACGCTGGTGGCGTCGCCGTTGTAGGCGGCGATACGGTCGAGCAAGTCTTGCAGCGAGACGCCGTCTTCCAGCAAGCCTTGGCAGATTTTCCATTGCTCTTCGGCCCAGGCGCCGCCGCCTTCTTTTTTCAGCGCGTCGAGCAGGGGGAACAGCGACAGTTCCACGCCGACGAAAATGTCGGACGAATTCGTGCGGATTTCCGGGCAGTTGAAGACGGTGGCCTTGATGCCTTTTTCCCACGCGGCCTTGGCCACGTTTTCCAGGCGCATCTTCGCCAGGCCTTGCGTGTAGTTGCTGTACGTTTGCCACTGGTATTTGCCGTCGATCAAGATCTCGGTGCCGTGGTAGCCGTAGGCGCTGTAGCGCACCTGGCCGCCCGTTTGCTCGATGCGGGCGCGGATGGCGGCGCTGCCGTCGATCAGGTGCTGCAGGGTATTGGCCGTGACTTCGTCGAAGTTCATCAGGATCAACTTGCCCAGGTCGCTGTCGAGCAGGGCGCGCGAGGACATGAAGCGCTCGCCGCGGCCTTTATAGATGCGGTTGGCGATGGCCAGGAAGACTTTGACCTTCGGAATGCCGCCGGCCATGGTGTGGGCGAAATAAACGTTGCTGCCGTCAGGAATCAATGTGTCCAGCTCGGCCATGGCTTTCGCCACGGAAGCGCTGAAGCGGGCGATGCCGGCTTCGCGGCAGCGTTCGATCTGCGCCCAGTCCAGCTTGTCTTCCTGCCAGCTTTTCAGGGTCATGTCGGCCAGCAGGGCCGTCGGCGTCGGTTCGCCGGCCGGTGCGTCGAGGTCGAAACCGGCCATCAGCGGCACATTGATGATGCGGCCGCCCAGGTTGGCTTCCGCTTCGGCCAGCTCTTCCGCGTTCAGCGGGCGCAGCGCCATGTTTTCATCGCGGCGGCCGACCGTCATGCCGACGATATGCATGCCCGCCTTGCGCGCTTCGTCCAGCAAGCCATTCACATAGCCGCGGCCGAACAGCTCGCCGAACAGCACAAAGGTGTCGCCCTTGCGGAAGATATTTTTTTGCGGGATGTCTCTTAAGGACGTGATCTCGGTCATGGTGTCAATTCATTCAAAAATTAGCAGGGCAGACGACTGGTGCGACGGCCCGCTGGTTCAACATAGTTGTAAATTATGCGCCATTTCAGAGTGGAAAATCCTGTTGCGAACGATTCCCGTCTGGAATGGCATCTTCTTCTGCGTGCAGCTCTTATTCTTTCGCCATGGCGTATTTTACGCTGCCGCGGCGCACAGCGCCCACGGACTGGTCCGGCAGGCGCCGATATTACCTCAGCTTGGCCGTACAGGTCAGCAAAATTGATTTAAAACAAATCCTGCTGGCCCGATACGAGGCGCGAAAAATCGTCGCCCAGAAACGGCAGTATCGCGTCGGCCACCGGCTGCAGCTGGCGCGTCAGGTAGTGGTGGTAATCGATGGGCGAGCGCTGGGTTTCCAGCGGCTCCGGCCCGGCCACCGTGATCACATAGCTGATCCATCCGCCATTCTGGTATTGCAATGGCCGTCCCTGCGCCAGGTTGTAGGCGTCGGCCGTGCGCGCCGCGCGCACGTGGGGCGGCACGTTGCGCTGGTAGTCGTCGAGGGGACGGCGCAAGCGCTTGCGATAGACCAGCAAGGCGTCGAATTCCCCGCGCACCGTGCGCGCCACGTAGTCGCGCACATAGTCCTGGTAGGCGGCGCGCTGGAAGATGCGCAGGTACAAGGCTTGCTGGAATTGCTGCGCCAGCGGCGTCCAGTCGCTGCGCACGGTTTCCAGGCCCTTGTAGACCATCTGTTCGCTGCCGTCGGGCTTGCCCACCAGGCCCGCGTAACGCTTTTTGCTGCCTTCTTCCGAGCCGCGGATGGTGGGCATCAGGAAACGCCGGTAATGCGTTTCAAATTCCAGTTCCAGCGCATTTTTCAGGCCGAACTCGTCGCGCAGGTGCCGTTCCCACCAGGCATTCACGTGCGCCACCAGGGCGCGGCCGATCTTGCCCGCCTCTTCGTCGCCATGCGCCGTTTTCAGCCACACGAAGGTGGAGTCCGTGTCGCCATAGATCACCTGATAGCCCTGCCCTGTGATCAGTTCGCGCGTGCGGTGCATGATGTCGTGGCCGCGCAGGGTGATCGACGAAGCCAGGCGCGGATCGAAAAAGCGGCAGCCGCTCGATCCCAGCACGCCGTAAAACGCGTTCATGATGATTTTGAGCGCTTGCGACAGCGGCGCGTTGCGTTCGCGCTTGGCCGTCTCGCGCCCCTGCCACACCTGTTTCACGATGGCGGGCAGGCAATGTTTGACGCGCGAAAACTGCGCGCCCCGGTAGCCGGGCACGGTATCGACCTCGTCGCCGCTGGTACCCACCACCAGGCCCACCGGGTCGATGAGGAAGGTACGGATGATGGACGGGTACAGGCTTTTGTAGTCGAGCACCAGCACGGAGTCGTACAGTCCCGACTGCGAATCCATGACGAAGCCGCCGGGGCTGTTGTCGCCGGATACGTCGCCCAGGTTGGGCGCCACGTAGCCCTGCCGGTGCATCAGCGGCAAGTACAGGTGCTCGAAGGCGGCCACGGAGCCGCCGCTGCGGTCGGCCGCCAGGCCCGTCACGCTGGCCCGTTCCAAGAGAAAAGTCAGCAGCTCGGTCTTGGCGAAGATGCGCGTGACCAGTTCGCAATCCTTGAGGTTGTAGCGGGCCAGCGCCGGCTTGTCTTCGCGGAAACGGCGGTCGATCTCGGCCATGCGCTGGTACGGGTTGTCGATGGACTTGCCTTCGCCCAGCAAGGTCTGCGCCACGTTTTCCAGGCTGAACGAGGAGAAATTCCACGTCGCCGATTTTAATGCTTCGATGCCGTCGATGATCAGCCGGCCCGCCGCGGCGGCAAAATAGTGTTCCTGCTTGCCGCCATGTTCGCGCCATTCCATCACGGCGCCGCCCCGTCCCAGCTTCAACGGTGTGTTGTAGCGCTCCGCATGTTCCTTGAGCACGCGCAAGTCGAACTGCACCAGGTTCCAGCCGATGATGGCGTCCGGGTCGTGCTGCGCCATCCACGTGTTCAGCCGTTCGAGGATCTGGGCGCGCGTATCGCAGTATTCGAGGTCGAAGTCGCGTTCCCCGTCGACGCCGTTTGGCGGCCCCAGCATGTACACCTGGCGCTGGCCGCAGCCTTCCAGCGCCAGCGAATACAGCTCGCCATGGGCCGTCGTCTCGATATCGAGCGACACCAGTTTTAATGTGGGACGGTAGCCGGGCGCCGGCCTCAGCTGCACTTCCTGCCCTGTTTCCCCGCTGAACGATACGGGCGCCGTGATGAAACGCTCCATCAGATAGCGCTCGGGCGGGCGGACGTCGGCTTCGTACACGTCGACGCCGTGCGCGCGCAACTGCTTTTCCAGCTTCAGCAAATGCCGGTATTGCTTGCAGTACAGCCCCAGCACGGGGCGATGGTGAAAATCGCACAGCGACAGGGGCCGCAGCTCGGCATGGCGCTCGCCGCGCAGCAATTGTTGCGCTTGTTCCTGCTGCTCCATGGGCAGGAAGGCGACGGCCGTCTGCACGGGCAGGCGCACGTGGCGGGGGCCGCTATCCGTTGCCAGCCAGAAATCGACTTCCGTGCCGGCGGGCGTGTCGCGCCAGTGGCGGGTCAGGATGAAGCCCTGTTCGGGCGGGTGCTGCGTATTGCCTGTCATGGTGCCGAGAGTGTCTGGTGTACTGGCCTGCACATTACAGCAAGCTGCGCAGGGCGGGGGCGGTTGCGGCTATAATTTTCTGCATCGAAGACGATAACAAGAGCGCATCGCGCCACATACCCTGGAGACAGCATGCAAGCAATGAGTTATGTACACGGCGCCCACGAGACGCCGTTGATCGGCGAAACGATAGGCGCTTACCTCGACGGCATCGCCGAGCGCTACGGCCAGCACGACGCCTTGATCGTGGCGCACCAGAACGTGCGCTGGACGTATCGGCAATTCCAGCAGCGCGTGCACCGCCTGGCGGCCGGCTTGCTGAAACTGGGCTTGCAACCGGGCGACCGGGTCGGCATCTGGTCGCAAAACTGCGCCGAATGGGTGTTGACGCAGTTTGCCACGGCGAAAGCCGGCTTGATCATGGTCAACATCAACCCCGCCTACCGCCGTTCGGAGCTCGAATACGTGCTCGACAAGGTGCAATGCAGCGCGCTGATCCTGTCACCGAGCTTCAGGTCCAGCGACTACCTGGTCATCGTGCAGGACGTGGTGCCGGAAATCGCCCGTTCGCGCGCCGGCGCCCTGCAGTCGCCGCGCCTGCCGCAATTGCGCCACGTGATCCGCCTGGGCGCGGCCGCCACGCCCGGCATGCACAACTTCGACGCCCTGATGGAGGACATTGCCGACGCCGACCTGGCGCACCTGGAAGAAGTCAGCGCCACCTTGCAGTTTGACGACGCCGTCAACATTCAGTTCACCTCCGGCACCACGGGCGCGCCGAAAGGCGCCACCCTGACGCACCACAATATCCTCAACAACGGTTTCTTCATCGGCGAAGCCATGCGCCTCACCGAGCAGGACCGCTTGTGCATTCCCGTGCCCCTGTATCACTGTTTCGGCATGGTGCTGGGCAACCTGGCCTGCGTCACGCATGGCGCGGCCATGGTGTTTCCCGGCGAAGGCTTCGACCCGAAAGCCGTGCTGGACACCGTGCAGGCCGAGCGCTGCACGGGCTTGCACGGCGTGCCGACCATGTTCATCGCCATCCTCGACCATCCTGACTTCAAGCAATACGATTTATCCAACTTGCGTACCGGCATCATGGCCGGCTCGCCGTGTCCGATGGAAGTCATGACGCGAGTCATCGAATTGATGCACCTGGCGGAAATCACGATCGCGTATGGCATGACGGAAACATCGCCCGTCAGCTTCCAGACGGCCATCGAAGACCCGCGCGAAATGCGCGTGTCGTCCATCGGCCGCGTCCATCCGCACCTGGAAGTGAAAATCATCGATGCGGAAGGGCGCATCGTGCCGCGCGGCGAAAAGGGCGAATTGCTCACGCGCGGCTATTCCGTGATGCAGGGCTACTGGGGCGACCCGGAAAAAACGGCCGAGGCCATCGACGCGGCGCGCTGGATGCACACGGGCGACCTGGCCGTCATCGACGCCAACGGCTTTTGCAGCATCGTCGGCCGCTCGAAGGATATGGTGATACGCGGCGGCGAAAACATCTATCCGCGCGAAGTCGAGGAATTCCTGTACCGCCACCCCAGCGTGCTCGACGTGCAATGCGTGGGCGTGCCCGACGCCAAGTATGGCGAAGAACTGTGTGCCTGCATCATCTTGCGTCCGGGCACGCAGGCCACCAGCGAGGACATCCGCGCCTTTTGCGATGGGCAGATCGCGTATTACAAGATTCCCCGCTATGTGCGCTTCGTCGAGGAATTCCCCATGACGGTGACGGGCAAGATCCAGAAATACCTGTTGCGCCAGCAGGTGGCCAACGACCTGGGCCTGGGTACGCAATAAGCTTTTCGCCAGCACATAAAAAAACACCGGGACGCTCGCGCGGCCCGGTGTTTTTTTATTGCTTCAGCGTAAAGCTTATGCCAGTTGTGCTTGCGGTGCGCGCGCCGGCGTGCGGCGGCGCAGGAATGCCAGCACGCCCAGGCCGGCCAGCAGCATGGCGTAGGTGCCTGGTTCCGGCACGGCCGACACGTTGACGGTGTTGAAGCCGGAACCGTTCATCGCGACATGGCCATAATTGATCGAGCTGACCGAATTGGCGATCAGGGTGCCGTTCATGTCGCCCGAACCGGAGAACGCGGCGTTCGGCGCCAGGATGCTGCCGTTGATGCCGACGTTCTGCAGGCTGGTGGTGGTGGCGTTGGCGAAGTTGAACAGCGTGCGGTTGGCGAAGCTGGCGAAATTGTCGAAGCCGCCGCTCATGGTGATGTTGGTGGCGGTGCCGTTGATGATGATGCTGGCCGTGCTTTTCAGCGAGGACAGGTCCAGGGTCAGGTTATGCAGGTTCGACGCATCGATGTTGAAAATGTTGACGTCGGCATTGATGTTGCCCACCAGGGTCATGTTGCCGTATTGCGAAACCACGGTGCCGTTCGATTGCAGCTTGGCCACGTCGCCCGACAGGGTCGTCAGTTGCTGCTTGGCGCCCGCGAAGTCCAGGGTGGACGCGTTGCCCTTGCTGATGTTGTTCGTTGGGAACCATTGTGGCGCCGTCAGGGTGGCGTTGGGGTTGCTGACGCCGTACACGGCCGAACCGCTGAGCGTGCCCCAGCCCGTGTTCAGGTTGCCGCCAGCAACGACCGAATTGACGGCGCTGCCCGGTTTTTTGTTCGTGCCGACGTTGTAGTTGTCCAGGTAGATATTGCCGCCAGCGGCAATGCTGCCGCCGACGCTGGTGAAGCCGCTGCTGCCGCTGCTGCCGATGTTGCCGAAGATAAAGGCCGAGTAGCCATTGGCGACGCCGAGGTCGATCACGGTGGCCTGGGCCGAGGCGCTGAAGGAGAAGGCGAACAGGGCGGCGCTGATGAGCGGCAAGGTGCGGGTGCTAAATAATGTCATGGACGATCTCATGGTGAATTGGGGGACGAATAGGGCGGGAAAGCAAGACACCGCCATCGCGCAGCCGACTATTATAATCTAAAAAGCAATTCTAGTTCAATTTAGGTAATTAACTATATTTTAAGACAACTTTTTTCCTGTCGTCAATGATTGTTTGGTGGACATAAAAAAACCGGGGCGGGCCCGGTTTTTTGTTGCTTACCTGACGCGCTGGTACAGGCGGAAACGTTCCACGTCATCCGTGGGGCGGCGCCCCTCCCACAGCTTGATCCAGTCCGCGCCATGGTGTTCGGGCAGTTGTTCCTTGCTGTCGGGAACCTTGATGCTGTCTTGCAACAAGAACACGTCGCATTGCTGCTGCCCCACGGCGGCAAACGGCAGGTGGCCGAAGTAGGCGAACGAGGCGCGCTGGGCGGCGCCCACGTTGCTGTTGATGCACTTGCTGCCTGGCGGCAGGTGGACGGAAATCTGGTGCGCCACGCTGGCGTAGCTCTTGCTGTAGTTCAGCGGCGGCAGGAACAAGGTCATGATCAGCACCCAGATCAGGATCAGGCCGCCGGACGACAGGACCACGGCGCGCCACAGCACGGCCGGCTGGCGCGAGATGCGCCAGTGCACCAGTGCCACCCAGCCCGCGCTGGCGCAGGCGGCCACGAAAAAGGCCAGCAAGTCCAGCTCGGGCTTGAAGCCTGGCATGAGTTTCAGGGCGTTATGCGCCAGTTTTGGCGGCCAGCCGGTCAGAATGGCGAACCAGAACAGCCACAGCGCGAGGGCGCAGATGGTCAGCACCATCACCGAGAACCAGTCGATGGCGTTGATGGCGCCCCGTTTCATGGTCAGCAAGCCGAACGCGGCCATTACGGCCAGCGGCGGCAGCAGCGGCAGCAACTGGCTCGGGTCGGGATCGGGATGGCACAGGCCCAGGATGGCCAGCATGGCCACGAAGGTCAGCGGCACGACGATGTGCAGCACGTGGTGCTGGCGGCGCCAGGCATACACGGCCCAGGCGGCGAAGGGCCACGCGGGCCAGAAGAACCAGATGCCGACACGCAAGAAATACTGCACGCTTTTCAGGCTCGGGGCGCTGAACTGGCGGCAATTCCATTCCATCCACGCTTGCAGCGGCGAATGGCCATACGGTTGCAGCAGTTCGCCCGGCAGCAGCCAGACGAGGGTCAGCGCGGCGCCGATCAGGATGGCCAGCGCCAGGTGGCGCACGCTGCGCAGCAGCGGCAGGCGCAGGAAGACGGTGCACAGCAGCAGCGCGATGCTCAGCGCCGCCGGCGTGATCCAGCCGCGCGCCAGGGTCAGGCCGCCCAGCGCCAGGCCCAGCAGGGCAGCATTGCGCACGGACGGACCTTCCACGTAGCGCACGGCGCGGTACAGCAAATACGCCATCAGGGATACGTACAGCGCTTCGGCCGTGATGTCGTGGCTGTGCTGCAGCAGGCCCAGGCAACCCAGATAGATGAGCACGGCGGCATCGGCCAGGGTGCGGCCGAAGTCGTCCGGCTCGGGCTGGCCGCCGAAGGCCAGGCGCAGCGGCTGGGCGTCGTTGCGGCGGCCCAGGTTGAAGGCGGTGTACCAGACGGACAGGGTGCTGACGACGAAGATGCCGATGGTCGACATGCGCGCGCCGAAGACGTCGCCGTCGATCCAGCCGAACAGCTTGATGAAAATGGCGCCCAGCCAGAAGGCCAGCGGGCCCTCGTCGGGCAGCGACAAGCC
This sequence comes from Janthinobacterium sp. JC611, assembly GCF_018682595.1. NCBI lineage: Bacteria > Pseudomonadati > Pseudomonadota > Betaproteobacteria > Burkholderiales > Oxalobacteraceae > Janthinobacterium > Janthinobacterium sp. JC611. Next base: position 152,720 of record NZ_JAFLJN010000001.1, on the reverse strand, counting down.
GGCCACGTTGGGCCACAGCCAGTCGTTCAGGCCGCCATGCGCCATGGTCCACATGAGGCCGAAACTGGCGGCGTCATCGTTCTTCCACGGTTCGCGGCCGATCAGGCCGGGCAGGATGTACAGCAGGCCGAGCGCAAACAAGGCCCATCGTGGCAGCGCGAGTGTGGCAGCGGCGGGAAGGCGGACTGGCTTCATCGATAATCGGTATCAGAATGGTGGCAAGACGCGACGAATGGCGTCGGGTATGCGCGAGTATAAAGTAAAGCGGCCAAAGACAAAAAAGGCAGCCGTGGCTGCCTTTTCTCTGGTAGCCGAAGCTGCCCTTTTTTGCCGCAATGCGGCAAAAATCAGCCTGCTGCGACTGCGGTTTTCGAACCAACCGAACCGAACTTCTGACGGAACTTCTCGACGCGACCGGCGGTATCGACGATTTTGTGCTTGCCCGTGAAGAATGGGTGCGATTCAGCCGAAACCTCGATCTTCACCAGTGGGTATTCTTTACCGTCGTGGGTGATTTTTTCGCGGGTTTGGATGGTCGAGCGGGTAACGAATTTGAAATCGCACGACAGATCGTGGAAAACAACTTCGCGGTATTCTGGATGGGTATCGACTTTCATGGTCTTCTCTCTAGTTTGGTAGCCAAACAGCACTTCGTCGGTCGTCCTGCTTCTTGACCCGATTGCCGATCACTTGCCAGGGTTTAAAATAATGCAACCGTCGATTATATAGCGCTTTCGGGCCGGCGGCAATAAAAAAGCCGCTTGATGAGCGGCTTGCACTACGATCCTGCACCGGGGAGGGAGAAACCGTAGCGAGCAGGCCGCAGTTGCGATCGAGTAGCGCAACCGTACAAAAGTACGGTGAGCAACGGAAATCGCAAATGCGGCCGCGCAGTAGGTTTATCCCCCCCGGCGCATCATATCGAAAAACTCTGCGTTGTTCTTCGTCGCTTTCATCTTGTCGAGGATGAACTCCATCGCCTCGATCTCGTCCATCGAGTACAGCAACTTGCGCAGGATCCAGATTTTTTGCAGCTCGTTCGGCTTGATCAGCAGTTCTTCGCGACGCGTACCCGATTTGTTCAGGTTGATGGCCGGGTAGACGCGTTTTTCGGCCAAACGGCGTTCCAGATGCACTTCCATGTTGCCGGTACCCTTGAATTCTTCAAAGATCACGTCATCCATGCGCGAACCCGTTTCGATCAGCGCCGTGGCGATGATGGTCAGCGAGCCGCCTTCTTCGATATTGCGCGCGGCGCCGAAGAAGCGTTTTGGACGTTGCAGCGCGTTCGCGTCGACACCACCGGTCAGGACCTTGCCCGAGGCAGGGATGACGGTGTTGTAGGCGCGCGCCAGGCGGGTGATCGAGTCGAGCAGGATCACCACGTCTTTTTTCATTTCGACCAGGCGCTTGGCTTTTTCCAGCACCATCTCGGCCACTTGCACGTGGCGCGTGGCCGGCTCGTCGAAGGTCGAGGCGACGACTTCGCCGCGCACGGAGCGTTGCATTTCTGTCACTTCTTCCGGACGTTCGTCGATCAGCAGCACGATCAGGGTGATGTCGGGATGGTTTGCCGTGATCGCATGGGCGATGTGCTGCAGGATCACGGATTTACCGGATTTCGGCGACGCCACCAGCAAGCCGCGCTGGCCTTTGCCGATCGGAGCGATCAGGTCGATGATGCGGCCGGTGATGTTTTCCTGGCCATTCATTTCACGTTCCAGGCGCAGCGGCTCGTTCGGGTGCAGCGGCGTCAGGTTTTCAAACAGGATGCGGTGTTTCGACATCTCCGGCGATTCGCCGTTGACCTTGTCGACTTTGACCAATGCGAAATAGCGTTCGCCATCTTTCGGGGTCCGTACCTCGCCCTCGATCGAATCGCCGGTGTGCAGATTGAAGCGGCGGATTTGCGAAGGGGAGATGTAAATGTCGTCGGTGGACGCCATGTAGCTGGCGTCAGGCGAGCGCAGGAAGCCGAAGCCGTCAGGCAGCACTTCCAGGGCGCCGTCGCCAAAAATCTGTTCGCCGGACTTGGCGCGTTTTTTCAGGATAGCGAACATCAGCTCCTGTTTGCGCAAGCGGGCTGCGTTGTCAATGTCAAGACCGATCGCCATCTCAAGCAGGGCGGATACGTGTAGGGCCTTTAGTTCGGATAAATGCATATGTGTTGAGTGTCCCGAGACGGGATGTAAAGGTAGGGGAGGGGACTGCGTGGCGTTGATTAATTATGGGGAGGGCTGTGCACGAATGAGGGCAAAGCCGCTTCCCGGTCGTTCCAGTCAGGCGGCGCTGCGGGCGCAGCGCTGCCCATCATACATTAAATGTTGCTGTCGACGAAAGCGGTCAACTGGCCCTTGGCCATGGCGCCCACTTTTTGAGCAGCTGCGACACCATCCTTGAACAGGATCAGGGTCGGGATGCCGCGGATGCCGAACTTGGCAGGCACCGCCTGGTTGGCGTCCACGTCCATCTTGGCGATCTGGATGCGGCCGGCGTATTCCTTGGCCACTTCTTCCAGGATCGGGGCGATGGCCTTGCAGGGACCGCACCATTCCGCCCAGAAGTCGACCAGTACTGGCAACTCGGATTTCAGGACGTCTGCTTCAAAAGATGCATCGCTAATGTGTTTGATATTTTCGCTCATATTTTCCTCAAATGAGGGTGGGATCAATAATGCCTGGAATTCACCATACGCTGGTTCGCCATCCATGCTTCCTGGAATGCAGTGAGAAGATGGGGACAATGGGCACGACTTCAATGTCTTGGAAGGTGCGACCAGAGGTATGCAGGCGGGGATGGCTGAAATAATAACCCATTTTTTCAAAGCGTGGCGATTATTGCAGAAAAACTTGCGGCAGATCGCCAGCAGATCGCTCCCGCGCGTGCCGGCAGGGCGGTAAAGCCGCATGTCTGCTGGCCCGCGGGGCCGTGCCTACCCTGCCGGCCAGCCTCCGCGCTCAGGCTTGCGCGCCGGCCAGACGTGCCGTGTGCTGCAGTTGCAAGTTCACCATCAGCTGCAATTCCGCGCTTTCCATCGGCTTGCGGAAGGTGCCCAGGATATGCAGGCCATTGGCCATGGCCAGGCGTTCGGCCGCCAGGCGCACGGCCGAATGCAGGCCCGACAGCAGGACCACGCCGCCGCGGAAGCCGTTTTCCGCCGCCATGCGCAAGAATTCGATGCCGTCGATGTCGGGCATGGACAGGTCGCAGATCAGCAGGTCGGGCTGGTGCTGCTTCAGGGTGGCCAGCGCCTGTTCGCTGTGCGACTCGCAGCGGATGTCGAACGGGCCCATCTGCTCAAGCATGTCGCTGAGCACGTCGAGCATGAAAACGTCGTCGTCCAGCAGCAGCACGCGCAACGGCGCCAGGCCTGCTTCATTGTGTTCCCGGTTTGCTTGGTTTGATACAGTGTTCATCGTCATGTCCTTCTGTTGATATGCATCGCTGTCGATGCCGATACCTTGCCTCAACGCACTGGCGGTAGCTAATCGTCGTTGGCAAAGCTGGTGTTATTCATGATTTGTTCGGTAATCTGTTCGAGCAGGGGCCACAGGCGCGCGACGATGCGCTGTGCCCGCTCCGCCTCGTCGGCCGGTTCGCCCGGCGCCAGGGTTTCCAGGTTGTGGCACAGCTCGGCGAGGCCCAGGGCGCCCACGGTGCGCGCCGACGACTTGATGCGGTGCCCCAGTTCGCGCACCTGGTGCACGTCGCCGCGCGCCAGGGCCGCGTCGATGTCGCCAAAGCCATCCTGCGTCGTCTGCAGGAACTTGAAGGCGAATTTGCGCACCTTTTCCGGGTTATAGCCCAGCAACTTGGCCAGGATGGACAGGTCGATCACCTGCGGGTCGCCCGCCAGGGTGGTCTTGAAGGCCGGCGCGGCGCGGCTGCGCGCCGGTGGCGGCGGCGTTTCGTGCGCCGGCAGCCAGCTGGCGATGGTCTGGTACATCATGGCCGGCTGGATGGGCTTGGAAATGAAATCGTCCATGCCCGCTTCCAGGCAGCGCACGCGGTCTTCGCTGGTGGCCGTGGCCGTCATGGCCAGCACGCGCAGGTGCGCCAGCTGCGGGTCGGCGCGGATGTGGCGCGTCGCCTGCAAGCCATCCATCAGCGGCATCTGCACGTCCATCAGCACGCAGTCGAACTGCGTCTGGCGCAGCAGATCGAGCGCCTCTTCGCCATTGTTGGCCAGGCAGACGGAGGCGCCCGCTTCCTCCAGCAATTCCAGCGCCACCTGCTGGTTGAACGTATTGTCTTCCACCAGCAGGATGCGCGCATGCTTGAGCGTGCGCATCACCAGGGCCGCGTCGGCGCTGGCGCGCATGGCGGCCGCCGTCTGCACCATGCTGTCGAGCATGGCGGGCGCGGCCTGGTCGGAAATGCCCAGGTTGGCCGTGAACCAGAAGGTGCTGCCGGCACCGGGACGGCTGTCGACGCCCACGTCGCCGCCCATCAGCTGCGCCAGCTGCTTGCAGATGGCCAGGCCCAGGCCCGTGCCGCCATATTCGCGCGTGGTGGAGGTGTCGGCTTGCTGGAAGGACTGGAACAATTTACTCATTTCATCCTGCGACAGGCCGATGCCGTGGTCGCACACTTCGAAGCGCACCAGGCAGTGTTTCGCGTCCGCCACCACCCGGCGCACTTTCACGGTAATGCTGCCCTGTTCGCTGAACTTGATGGCGTTATTGGCGTAGTTGATCAGCACTTGCCCCAGGCGCAGCGGGTCGCCCACGAGCACGGCGGGCAATTGCGGGTCGATCTCGAACAGCAATTCCAGGTTCTTGCCGGCGGCGCGCGGCGCCACCACCGTCATCAGCGTTTGCACCACGTGGTCGAAGCTGAAGTTGACGCGTTCGATTTCCAGCTTGCCCGCCTCGATTTTCGAGATGTCGAGGATGTCGTCGATGATGCCCAGCAAGTGCTCGCCGGCGAAGCGGATTTTTTCCAGGTAGTCGCGCTGGCGCGGTTCCAGGTCCGTCTTCAAGGCCAGATACGCCATGCCGATCACGCCATTCATCGGCGTGCGGATTTCATGGCTCATGTTGGCCAGGAATTGTCCCTTCGCCAGGCTCGCTTCTTCGGCCACCTGCTTGGCCTGGTCGAGCTGCTCCGTGCGCTGCGCCACGCGCTCTTCCAGATGTTCATTGAGTTCGCGCAAGGCGCTCTCGCTGCGCTTGTGATACGTGATGTCCGTCAGGCTGGCCACCACCATGCCCACCTTGCCATACTCATCGCGGATGGCCTCGGTATTCACGGACAGCCACGACAGGCTGCCGTCGGGCTGCTGCACGCCCATCAGCACGTCGCGCATGGCGACACCCGTCGACAGGGTGATGTGCACGGGATGGCTGCGCTGGTCGAAGGCGGAACCGTCCTCGCGGATGGCTTGCCACAAACTGTTGCCGGCCGGACTGGCCGCCAGCATGCGTTCGGCGGCGGCATTGCTTTCCAGGATGTGGCCGTGGCTGTCCTGCACCACCAGGCCATTCGTCACGGCGCCGAAGACGGAGGCCATGCGCTGGCTCGAGTTCGACAGGGCGATCGACGCCTGGCGCCGCTCGGTGATGTCGGTGATCATCGCCAGGGTGCCGCCCGACTCGCCATTGTCCGACTGGATGCTGGTGCTCGACAGCAAGCCCCACAGGCTGGACTGATCCTTGCGGAAGAAGCGGAAATCGACCTGGTCCGGCTGGCTGGCGGCACTGCCGTGGCTGGCCAGGCGCCGCTGCATCAGCAGCTGGCTGTCGCGGTCCATGAAGTCGAGCAGGGGACGGCCCAGCATTTCCTGCACCGTGTAGCCCAGCATGTGGGCCATCTTCGGGTTGACGAACGTGGTCTTGCCGTGCGCGTCCGTCATCCAGATGCCTTCGGCGGCCGTCTGCACGATCAGGCGGTAGCGTTCCGAACTGGCGTGCAGCGCTTCCTCGGCGCGTTGCCGCTGCGTCATGTCGCGCAGCGAGACGATGGAAAACACCTGGCCGGCCATGCGCAACGGCGACAGGCTGACCTTGGCGGGGAAGTGCGTGCCGTCGCGGCGGCGCGCCATCATCACCCTGCCTGGCAGGCTGTGCCGCGCTTGCGGGTCGCCCACGGACTGGCTGGCCGTGCTTTCCGGAACCAATTGCTCCAGCGACATGCCCGTCAATTCGGCCAGCGGATAGCCGAAGCAGCGCGCGCCGATCTGGTTGGCGTAATGCACCTTGCCTTCCACGTCGGCCACCAGCATGGCTTCGGGCGCCGCTTCCAGCATCGAGCGCATGCGCGATTGTTCGTCCTGCTTGCGCTCGCTGATATCGCAGACGATGCCGCTGGCCTGCGTGGCGGCGCCATCCGAGGCGCGCGACAGGACGGCGCCGCGCGCCAGCAGCCAGCGCCAGTGGCCGTCGCTGTGCCGCAAACGGAATTCGCAATTGAAGGTGCCGGGCGCCTGGCCGTCCAGGTGCTGGCGAAAGACCAGGCTCAGGCGTGCCCGGTCATCGCGGTGGACTTCGGCCAGCCAGTCGGCCAGTGCATGCTCGAGTTTGGCATTCTTGTCGCCCAACACGTCCTGGTACTGGGGCGCGAACTGCAGGCGCCCGGACTGGCGCCGCCAGGTCCAGCCAGCCAATGCCGCGCCGCGCAAGGCTTGCACGGCGTCCTGTTCGGCCTGGGCGTGCGCCGGCTGGGGCTGGCGGTGCAACTGCCGGCGCAGGCGCCAGGCTTGCCAGCAAGCCAGTCCCGCCAGGGCGGTGGCGCTGGCGGCGGCATACGGCCACAGCAGTGTTGGCGCCATGCCGTGCACCGCTGCCTGCACCGGCAGCGCCAGCGCCATGCCTGCCGCCAGCATCGTACGCGCGAGCCGGCGCAGCGCAGGGCGCCGGGGGCGAGGTGCGCTGAAACTCGTGTGGCTGCAATACGACAAATGCATCCCTTTCTGGGGCGTGATTGAACTAGGCTGGCAGTACATGAGGCGCGCTCAAATAAGCGCCTGCGGCGCTTTCTGGCGGCAACTATAGCATCGAATATTTACTCGGAGTATTTAAGTTCAGAAACGGCCAAAACGGGATTTTTTTCACCCCGAAATGGCTGTTTTTTTCGCGATTTGGTGAGAATCCGTGACAAAGTTGGCGCGAAATCGTGCTACTGAATCGAGGCGATAGCCTTAGCTAAAGCTGCCGGCGAACTGATAGCGGTGTCCCGGATGCCACATGGTGGCGATCGAGGCGATCTTGCCGCCCGAGCGCGTCTGGCGGCGCAGCACCAGGCATGGCTGTTTGGTGTCGATGGCCAGCATTTCGGCGATGTCGCGCGGCGCCGACAGCGCTTCGATGCTGTACGTCGCTCCCTGCAGGGGCGCGGCGGCCATCAGGTATTCGTTCGGCGTGATGCTGGAAAAATCCTGCGTCATGTAGTCGGGCGCGCACTCGGGATTGACCCAGCGGTCTTCCACCTGGATCGGCACGCCGTTCTCAAAATGTACGATCAGCGAATGGAACAGCGGGTGTTCCGGCGGCAGGCCGAATTGCTTGGCCAGCAAGTCGGAAGTCTTGGTGCGTTCCAGCAATTGCAAGCTGCTGCGGTGGATATGTCCGCGCGCCCGCACTTCATCGGCGATACTCTTGATTTCCAACAAGGTCGCCTGGTATTTTTGCTGCGCCACATAGGTGCCGGATCCCTGGCGCCGCGTCAGCACTTGTTCGCTGGTCAGTTCGCGCACGGCGCGGTTGACCGTCATGCGCGAGACGCCGAATTGTTTGACCAGAGCTTGCTCGGAGGGAATCACGTCGCCTTCCTTCCAGCGTCCGGCGGCGATGCCGGCCAGCAGAAAATCCTTGATGCGCTGGAAAATGGGCGTATTTTCCTGGGTATTGTGGTCGTCCAATGCGGTTTCTCCGGGGCGCGGGCAGGGCGCGCCGCCGGCTGGAGGCGCGATGGCCGATTTTAGCACCGAGCACGATGCCTGCCGCCAGCCTTTTTTGAATTCAAAAGCAAGCGCCGGAGTGTGGCGCGCGTGGGCGCTGGCTATGCTGGAGACTGATTGTTGACTTGCACGGAGTTCGCCATGGAACACGCTTACCTGACTGACGATGAACGCTGGGACGCCCTGCAACGGCGCGCGCCCGACGCCGACGGCGTCTTTTACTATTCGGTGCGCACGACGGGCGTGTATTGCCGGCCATCCTGCGCCGCGCGTCCCGCCTTGCGCCGCAACGTGGCTTTCCACGCCACGTGCGAGCAGGCGGAGGCGGCCGGTTTTCGTCCCTGCCTGCGCTGCCAACCCAACTTGCCGCCGCTGGCCCAGCGCCAGGCGGCCATCGTGGCCGATATCTGCCGCCTGATCGACGCCAACGACGCGCTGCCCGACCTGGACAGCCTGGCGAAGGCGGCCGGCATGAGCCGCTTTCACTTTCACCGCGTCTTCAAGGCGCATACGGGCATCACGCCGAAAGCGTACGCGGCGGCGCGGCGCGGCGAGCGCCTGAAGGCCGGCTTGCAGGGCGCCGGCAACGTCACGGAAACGTTGTACGCGGCCGGCTTCAATTCCAGCGGCCGCCTGTATGCGGCCACGCCGGGCTTGCTGGGCATGACGCCGGGCGCTTTCCGCGCCGGCGGCAACGGCGCCGTGATCCGCTTTGCCATCGGCGCCTGCTCGCTGGGCGCCATCCTCGTGGCCAGCACGGACAAGGGCATTTGCGCGATCTTGATCGATGACGACCCGGAAGTGCTGTTGCGCGACTTGCAGGACCGTTTTCCCCGCGCCGAGCTGCGCGGCGCCGAGCCCGAGTACGAACGGACGGTGGCGCAGGTGGTCGGCCTGGTCGAGGCGCCGGGCCTGGGACTGGACTTGCCGCTCGACGTGCGCGGCACGGTGTTCCAGCAGCGCGTGTGGCAAGCCTTGCGCGAGATTCCCGCCGGCAGCACGGTCAGCTATGCCGAGCTGGCGCGGCGCATCGGCGCCCCGCGAGGCGCGCGTGCCGTGGCGGGCGCCTGCGCGGCCAATGCGCTGGCCGTCGCCATCCCCTGCCACCGGGTGGTGCGCAACGATGGCGCGCTGTCCGGCTACCGCTGGGGCGTGGAGCGCAAGCAGGCGCTGCTGGAACGCGAGGGCGAACGGTGAAGGCGCTGGACTGGCGCCAGATCGAGGATGCGCTGAATCGATACGGTTGCGCCGTCGTGCCGGGCTTGCTCGATGCCGACACCTGCGCCGCGCTGGCGGCGCAGTATGACGACGCGTCGCGCTTTCGCAGCAAGGTGCTGATGCAGCGTCATGGTTTTGGGCAAGGCGAGTACCAGTATTTCGCCTATCCCTTGCCTGATCTCGTGGCTGCCTTGCGCGCACAGCTGTACGGGCCGCTGGCCGCCATCGCCAACCGCTGGCACGCCAGCATGGGCCTGGAGACGCGCTTTCCGGCCAGCCACGCCGATTTCCTCGCGCGCTGCCATGCGGCCGGGCAAACCCGGCCCACGCCCCTGCTGCTGCGCTACCGCGAGGGCGATTACAACTGCCTGCACCAGGACCTGTATGGCGAGCACGTGTTTCCGCTGCAACTGGCCGTGCTGCTGTCGCGCCCGCAAGACGACTTCACGGGCGGCGAGTTCGTGCTGACGGAGCAGCGCCCGCGCATGCAGTCGCGCGCCGAGGTCGTCCCGCTGGCGCAGGGCGACGCCGTGCTCTTTCCCGTCGCGCAGCGGCCCGTGCATGGCACGCGCGGCAGTTACCGCGTGAACATGCGCCACGGCGTGTCGCGCCTGCGCTCGGGCTTGCGCCACACCTTGGGCGTCATTTTCCATGATGCGAGCTGAAGCGGATGCGTGGCGCTTGAGTTTCCAGGATTACATGGCATGATGGCTACTCCCAGTCACTCTTTCATTTCTGCCATGTCCGCGTTGCTCCGTCTGTTGTGCCTGTTGACCATGTTCCTGCTGCCCGCCGCCCACGCGGACGATGGCGCGCCCGCGCTCGTTGCGGAAGCCGCGACCGCCATCGCGCCGTCACAGGCCGCGGCGGTCAAAACGGCGCCCTTGATGTTCGCCAACCGCAAGGTGTTCGTCTTCCGCGCCGCGCTGGCCGGCTATCCGCCCGAGGAGCGCGCCATCGGCGCGCAGCGCCGCCTGGACGGCGTGCTGGCGAAGAATGGCCCCTTGCAGGCGAGCACGCGCATGATTCCCGAAGGCACGCAAGTGCTGCTCGACGGCGTGCAGCTGTTCGTCGTCGTGCCTGGCGACGTCAACCTGCTGGCCGGCGACACCACGGAAAGCGTGGCGAAAACGGCGGCCGGCGAGCTGAGCAAGGCTGTGCTCGACTATCGCGAGCAGAGCAGCTGGCGCTACCTGGCGATCGCCGCCGCCGTGTGCGCCGTCGCCACCCTCGTGTTCTGGCTCGTGTGGATGGGCCTGACGCGCTTTTACCGCTGGGCCAAGCGCCGCAGCGGCATCCTGCTGGCCTCGCGCCTGCGCGACGTGCGCCTGAAAAACGTGCGTGTGCTCGACGCCGAGCACTACATCGCCTTTGCGTATCAACTGCTGAGCGCCGTGCTGTGGGGCTTGCGCCTGATGGCCACGTATCTGTGGGCCGCCTTCGTGTTGGGCCGTTTGCCCTACACGCGCTCGTGGGGCGAAAGCCTGAGCGGCTATCTGTTCGACGTGGCCGCCGACGTCTTCCACGCCATCATCGGCGCCTTGCCGGGGCTGGTGCTGGTGTGCGTGATCTTCGCCATCGCGCGCCTGATCGCCGCCACGGCCGCCTCGCTGTTCAAGCGCGTGGAAAGCGGCGAATTGCAGATCGGCTGGCTGGACAAGGACACGGCCCTGCCCACGCGTCGCATCGCCAGCGTGGTGATCTGGCTGTTCGCGCTGGCCATGGCGTATCCGTACCTGCCCGGCTCGCACACGGCCGCCTTCCAGGGCCTGTCCGTGCTGGTCGGTCTGATGGTGTCGATCGGCGCGTCGAGCATCGTGGGCCAGGGCGCGAGCGGCCTGATCCTGATGTACACGCGCGCCCTGCGCAAGGGCGAATATGTGCGCGTGGGGGACAGCGAGGGCACGGTGGTCGACGTGGGCATGTTCGAAACGCGCCTGCGCACGGGCCTGGGCGAAGAGGTGGCCTTGCCGAACGCGTGGGTGATGTCGCAAACGACAAAAAACTATTCGCGCGCCCAGCCCGGCGGCGGTTTCGTGCTCGATTCCACCGTCACCATCGGCTACGCGACACCGTGGCGGCAGGTGCACGCCATGCTGGAACTGGCCGCGTCGCGCACGACGGAACTGTCGACCTCGCCGAAACCGTACGTGATGCAGCTGGCCCTGCAGGATTACTACGTGCAATACCGGCTCGTCGCCTACGCCAGCGCCGAAGTCCCCCGCCAGCGCGCCGAAGTGCTGAACCGCTTGCACCAGAACATCATCGACGTCTTCAACGAGTTCGACGTGCAGATCACCTCGCCGCACTACATCGACGACCCGAAAGAGTCGCATGTGGTGCCGCCGGATGAGTGGTTCAGGGCGCCGGCGAAGCGGGGGGAGGAATCGGGTCAAGTGGTTCCACCCAAGCCTTGAGTGTTTTGGCCAATTTCTTGATGCTGCATGCCTTATCGCGACTGTTCTTCGGGAGCACAGGTATCAATCTTGAAGCAGGGAAGGCCCGCTTCCGTGATGACGGCAGCGGGGCCCATGCGCGACCACGCCGAGGCATCGATACTCGTCAGCGTGGCAAGCAGAAATAGCAGGGGGTGACGATAGAGCATGGAGATCCTTGCACTATCTGACGAGCGAATGTTCTGGACAGCTATCCTGTCTCCACGCTGGCGTTTCGCTGCCAATGGCGATCATTTTCGCTCGCCAGCTTTTTGTCGAGAGCGGTATTTCCTTCCACCAGTCATATTTAAAAATCCACACGCCAACGGCGGGCTTTTCTGACATGTCTGAAATGCTGAGTGCTCCCAAGCCTTCGGTAGATCGTTAAGAATCGCGGCCATTTCCCGAGCAGCGAAGCGGCCACCAAGCTGGTATTGCTGGCCTTGCGCAATATTGAAAAATATTGGAAGATGCTGCAGCGCACGTGGACGCTGGCGGCCAACCAGTTTGCCATCATGTTCGGCGAACGCTTCATAAACGCGATTAACTAACCCCCGGCCCTGCACACACAGAATTGCTTATACCTTCGTTGGTTCGCTTTTTATAATCAGCGAAGTTTGCATCGATAGTGGAATACCCCAACCCGATGCGGTATAACCAACTCTGTAATGACGTATTGCGCGCATAGACAGTTTGCACGGTGCGCTAAGTGCCTCACGCTGCAAGGGCAAGGTCTGCACAGGAGTTCTAAGTAATCGCCAGGAAATTATTGTGAATTCATGATAAACAGAACCGGGTGCCATACAAGGCGCCGGCTGCGACGCAGTAGAGCGCCGCTTATGGAAGTCAGAAATCACAAGAATTCATCGGGGGTTACCTAGTCGCCTGAAAGGCTCCTGGTGACTCCGATCTAAATTGCAATGCCTGCAACATCAGCCTTTACCGGCTGAGATATGCAAACCGTAAAGAGGAATAAGCGTGAGCAACAGAGTTTTTGGTTTAGTGTGGTGCCTCATCATCGGTTTTCTCTCTCTCCTGCCTTTGCTGCACGGAGAAACAGTGCATGTGCCGCCAGCGGTTGTTGCAGTGCTGCTTGCACTGATCGCCGTTTCTGCGCCGGGTCTTCTTGAACGACCAAACAGATTATGGACATTTTTTGGCAAAAAATCACATGCAGTAACCAGCAACGTTGCGCTTTTCCTGGTTTATTTTTTCTTTCTTACCCCGGGGGCAGCACTGTTGCGCCTGTGTGGTCGCACGCAATTAGAACTGCAATTTGATCCAAAAACGCACACGTACTGGACCGAGCGCACTTCGGACGACACGAACTTCAACCATCCATATTAATCATACACGTAATGCAAATTCTCGGAATTTCCGCCTACTATCACGATAGCGCGGCCGCCTTGATACGTGATGGTATCGTTGTGGCAGCCGCGCAGGAAGAACGTTTCACTCGAAAAAAGCAGGATTCAGATTTCCCTCGCAGCGCCACTCGTTTCTGCCTTGAAGCGGCACAAGGTTCTGCGATCGATCATGTCGTCTTTTATGACAAGCCCCTCCTCAAGTTCGAGCGCCTTCTGGAAACATATCTCAGTTTTGCCCCGAAGGGATTCGCCTCCTTCCGTGCCGGCTTACCGGTCTGGGCGAAGGAGAAACTGTTTCAGCGATCATTGCTCGCAAAGGAACTGAACGCCCTCGCACCCGGTCAATTTTCTTCCGATGAGTTGCTATTTTCGGAACATCATCTAAGCCATGCAGCCTCGGCCTTTTATCCTTCACCCTTTGACGAGGCAGTGGTGCTGACCATGGACGGGGTGGGAGAATGGGCGACCACATCGGTGGCAATCGGTCGTGGCTCGGAACTAAAAATCATCCGCGATCTGGTTTTTCCCCATTCGCTTGGGCTGCTGTATTCCGCATTTACTAGCTATTCAGGTTTTCGAGTAAATTCTGGTGAGTACAAGCTCATGGGCCTCGCCCCCTACGGAAAACCACGATTTGCCAGCATCATTCGCGAACACCTAATTGATGTAAAGGAAGATGGCAGCTTCCGATTGAATCAGAAATACTTCAACTACTGCACCGGGTTGAGCATGATAAATTCCCGCTTCCATAAGCTATTCGGTCGGACACCGCGACTACCGGAGAGCCCACTCGAAGACTTTCATGCCGATATAGCAGCTTCGATCCAGGAGGTAACGGAAGACATCATTCTTCGCATGACCAGGGCACTGGCACAAGAAACCGGCCAGAAGAATCTCTGTCTGGCTGGAGGAGTGGCGCTTAATTGCGTAGCCAATGGCAAGATCGCCGCTGATGGTGCGTTCGAGAATATCTGGATTCAACCCGCTGCGGGTGATGCTGGTGGAGCACTTGGTGCCGCACTCGCTGCCTATCATCTCCATCTCAAATCGCCGCGTCAGGTGAGTTATCCAGATGCGATGAACGCCAGCGCATTGGGGCCTGAATTCTCGTCCAGTCAGATCGAAGCTACGCTATCGGCAGCCGGGGCGCGTTTCAGTATTGTTCCGAATGAAGTATTATTTGATGAAACTGCTCAGGCGCTGGCGGCAGGCGAAGTGGTTGGCTGGTTTCAAGGACGCATGGAGTTTGGTCCTCGTGCCCTCGGCAATCGCTCCATCCTGGGGGATCCACGCAGAGCCGATATGCAGAAGAAACTCAATCTCAAGATTAAATTCCGAGAGAGCTTTCGGCCATTCGCGCCATCAGTTTTAGCCGAGGCCGCCACAGACTGGTTCGATATGAGCGCACCGGCCTCTCCCTATATGCTGACGGTTTCCACGGTAGCGGAAAAACACCGGAAAATATCGGCGCAGCATGCAGCGGAATATCACACATTAAAAGACCAACATCTCGTACGCTCCGTTATTCCTGCAGTGACGCACACAGATTTTTCCGCCCGTGTGCAGACCGTTCACGCCGAGCAGAGCCCCCGTTATCACGCACTTCTAAAGGCATTCGAAACACTGACTGGCTGCCCTGTGCTGATCAACACCAGCTTCAATGTACGGAATGAACCGATTGTATGTACGCCGACAGATGCATTCAAATGTTTTATGGCTACTGATATGGATCGTTTAGTCGTTGGGAACTTCGTGATGCTCAAAGCAGAACAGGATCACACCTTAGCTACGAATTATGCCTCAAGTTTTGAAATGGACTAACATGAGTGAGAAATCAAATTCTTCGCAACTCCAGTCAAAATTCCGCCCGTATCTAATTAAACTATTTCAAGTCTTTATCGTTATCTGTCTAATAGACGGATTTCTCGACATTGCCTACCCGCTAGCAATATTCACCAAAAAAAAAATTAAGACCGTAACTTCCGAGATCAAAAATTCTGCACCAATGGAATTTAATGAATCCCGGAAAGTTATAATTCCTGCGGCGGGCCTCCCACTTCGGAATGAGCCAGGAATTCGGAACATTGTTTCCGAATATAAGTCAAAAACCACTAATGTAAATGCAGATGGTCTGCGCTACAATGGCCAAGGCGCCCCAGCGAAGGTGAGTTACGCTGGCTTTTTGCTCGGATCATCAACTGCATTCGGCTACGGTGTCTCCGATAATCAAACTATTGCCGCACATCTAGAACGAGAATTTAATCATGCTCGAATTTATAATTATGCAGGGCTAGGCCAACCTCTTCCTGACAACATATTGCGCTGGTACGATTTGCAGAAGAAAAACGGAAAGCCAGATTTTGTCATCCTCGCTGGCATAAACTATCAATTATTTAATGACTGCAGGCCAACTTCGAAGGTGAACCTGCCGGGAAATACCCATCAAAACATTTTATCATATCTATCTGGGCAACTTATCGACAGGATATCAAACGAGAGAATCATGCCTTGTGCTTCCAGTGAAGGCTTAGAGCTGGCTGTTCGAAGTGCCATTCTTTCCATAGAGAATGCGGTTGCATTCGCTCGTAAAAGCGGGACCACTTTTTATATGGTAAATCTTCCAAGTCCTTATGACGCCAATGTCAATGTCAGCAATCTTTTAAATACAATGAATGAAAAAAATTACATATCGGCAATGCAAAGAGTAATTAATCATTACCATCGAGAACTGACTAAACTCGACATTCCGGAGTTAATCGATCTGTCCAATTCACTACCAACTGATAAACCTTACTTTCTAGATGTGGGAGGACATCTCTCAAAGGAAGGAAACAGGCTTATTTCAGAAAAAATTTTTGACCATATCGCGGGCAACAAGAGCCACGTGACTGCACGCTTACCCCAGCACACTCATTAGCCCATGTCGTTACCGTGAAAGCTGATTGTCGTCGGCGCACGTGTACCCATTGCCTCGACATAAGCGTTGCGGCGGCCGTCGAGCTTGCCTCGCACCACGCCGGCCAGGCGCTCCTTGAGCGTGTGGGACTGACGTTTGAATGGCGCCAGGTGGCAGCGGCGCGCCCAGGAAATCCAGCCCCAGCAGAACTTGCTCGGCCTTGACGGCGCAGTTGGCGGCCACCGCTTCGCGGTAGACCTCGCGCAGTGCCTGCTTCAAGCGCCAGGCCTGCGCGCTTTTCAGGTTCGCGCGCTGCAGCCAGTGCATCGAGGTGATTTGATGGTAGGTATCATCGCCCAGCGCCGAGTGACGGCTTTGGGCTCAGTGCGCATTTCCTCGCGCCGCATCTCGTCCATGGCGGCGTTGGCCAGAGCGATCACATGAAAGCGGTCGTAGTTGATTTGGGCCATTGGCAGGCTTTCGCCCACGCCTTTGGCATAAGCGGCGCGCATGTCCATTAAGACATGCTTGATGTGGTCGGCATCGCCGCCATGCACCACCAGTTCTTGCTTGAAGGCCGCTACCGTTTCGTGGTCCCGGCCAGGCGTCATGAACAGCAACCGCCTCGCTTCCAGATCGTGCATCACGGTGAGGTCATGGACGCCTGGTCCATCCACGCCACAGGCCGGACACGGCAATTTATTGGCATCGCACTTCACCTCGAAATCAATCCGCGTCTAAGTAATCCTTGGGAAATTAGTGTGAATTTATGACGAACTGGACCGGATGCTATGCAAGGCGCTCACTGCTAGCAGTGAGCAAGCCTCGTTGGCCACCTTGCAGAGCGCCGGTTATGCAAGTCAGGAATCACAATAATTTATTGGGGTCACTCAGACCGTATTGAGGTCAAGATTGGACACGACCCACGGCGCTTGCAGGCCCAGCCCGGTGGTGTCGACGGCGATACTCATCAGGGACTCTTGGACTCAGGAAAAGGAATTAGCCGACATGGTACTCGATGTCAAATTCCACGGGAAACGGCATAGAGCCCTTTAATTCCCGCATCAATCCGTGGTGGATTACATGTCAGCGTTGCATGATTAGGCCGCGTCCGATAATATTCATGTTGTGAGCGTTGTGATGCTGTCTTCAGAACCAAGATCATGACAGAAATGGCCGCCCACGCCCCTCCGTCTTGCCGAGTCCGGCTATTAAATTCAGGCACACGACCGATCCCGATCGACAGCGGATAATATGAATAGTTACGATAAACTCAGAAGCTGATGGCAGATTTTCAGCCTATATAATGATTTTTTCCTGCGATTTTAAATAGATTTAATATAAATCAATCGCTTTCTCATTGAAAATTTACTACCTGGTGGAGTATTCTTTGAAATTTTTAAATGACATTTTTGGATTTCTTTTTAGTCGAAAATCCAGATTGGTATTAATTCCATTCTTTGCGGTAATAATGCTTTTCGCTGTCCTTTTTGTCGTCTTGGCTAATTCGTCTTGGGCGCCATTCGTATACGCGGTGTTTTAAGCGTGAGCAGTCGAAAATCTCTCATGAAGAGGTTCCTTTCGGGAACTGGCCTCGTGCTTTTTGGTCTGCTGCTGGCTTGCGCGGCGGTGGAGGGCTTGGTGCGCGTGGCAACCTCCTCGCAGCAGAATTATCTAATCGAGATGTGGCGTTATGCAACGCTGCTAAAGCGAAATAGTGCCGACCCCGTCATTGGCCATGAACACATTCCTGGCGCATCCGCTGTGCTGCAAGGGGTCGAGGTCTCCATTAATTCTCTCGGCATGCGCGGGCCTGAGCCTGACTTATCAACTGTCGGCAGGCATAAGGTTGTCATTGCTGGTGACTCTACCGCCATGGGGTGGGGCCTTCCGGAGGATGCAACGTTGCGCGGCCAACTCGCCAGGCGGCTCGGCTCGGGGACCGAGGTAATGACTACAGGTGTCGGCAACATGAACATGACGCAGATTGTTGCCAACTGGCTACGGTACGCTGACACAGTACGCCCGGATACGGTCATCGTGCTGGCGACTGCGCGTGCGCCAGCTGTGCAGGATACTGGCCAGGCCGGATGGCTGGTGCGTCACAGCCAAGCCTATGCTTTGCTCGTTTCCTTTGTCGAAATTGCTTTGAATAATACTCCTGGCCAAGCTGGCTTGATCGCATCCTATGAAAAAATGTGGGCTGGAGGCTCAGGCCGCGCTGCCATGGATGCGGCGCTGGATCGGCTGAAGGCGGACCAAGCGAAGCATGGTTACCGAGTGCTGGTAATGATGATTCCGGAACCACACAGTTTCGAGCCTTACAAGTTCGACTTCGCCACCAATATCATGCGCGCGGAAAGTGAAAAGCGGGGTTGGACTTTCCTCGATCCACTGCCAACTCTTCGGAACGAACCTGCCGAAAGCTATTGGGTTGCCAACAATGATGTCCACCCTAACGCAAAGGCATTCCAGGTTATGACGGATGTACTTAAGCCGTATTTCCCAAGTCTTCAGGAGTAACAGTCGATGTTGTTTCAGTTGCCTTCGTTCCTCTTGTTCTTCCTGATTTTTTGCACTATTTTCGCCGTTTGTCCCAAGCGTTTTCAACTCAGCTACGTCACCATCGCTAGCCTGGTCTTCTACGCTTGGTGGTATCCACCCGCTGTTCTGTTGATGATCGCGATGATTGTTGCTTGTTGGTGGATGCTGCGGCTCGTTTGGCATGATCGGAGCAAGCTGGCGCTTTGCGTGTTCGTCTCCCTGATTCCGCTTGTACTTTACAAGTACGCCGACTTCTTATTTGAGACCATTGAGAGCATTTCAGGTATCGAGACTCCGCGACTCGGCTGGGCGCTACCGCTCGGCGTGTCGTTTGTTACTTTCACCATCATTGGTTATCTCGTCGATACGGCACGCCAGCCTGAGAAGAAGCCACCAGGCTTCTGGTCAACCGCGGTGTATCTGACATTTTTTCCTCACCTCATCGCAGGCCCGATCCTCCGTGCGCGCCACATCCTGCCGCAACTGCAGCAGATGAGGATTGCAAGCGCCAATCTCATGCCCAATTTAGCCCTGTTTACGGTCGGCATACTGAAAAAGGTGCTGGTGGCCGATCCTGTCGGCGCCTATGTCGACCAGGCTTACGCGGCCCATACTACCCTGTCGGGCTGGGAGGGCGTGGCGGCGATATTCGGTTTCTCGATACAAATCTATTGCGATTTTAGTGCCTATTCCGACATGGCGATCGCTCTGGCCGGCATGCTGGGGATCGCATTCCCTGAAAACTTTCACTCGCCCTATGGTTCGGTCTCGATGAGCGAGGTTTGGCGGCGTTGGCACATGACCCTGAGTTTCTGGTTGCGCGATTACGTGTTCAAGCCGCTGCACGGCTATCTGCACAAGTATGCTCGCCACCTCTCCATCGTTCTCACCATGGGGGTTTCCGGATTGTGGCATGGCGCCGCATGGACCTTTGTCCTTTGGGGACTAGCCCACGGACTGGTGATGGTCGCAGAAACCGTCAGCGGCTATGGGCGTTTTGCCGCCGCCGCATCGGGATGGAAGCGGTGGCTTTGCATACTCTGTACTTTCCTGATCTGGAGTTTGCTTGCGGTAATCTTTAGGTCTCCCTCTCTATCCGTGGCGTATGACGTTGTCGCCGGCAGCTTTTCCAGAGGCAACTTTGGCAATTGGCCTGCTGCGGCTACCATGCCTGTTCTTCTCGGTATAGGGTTGTTGTTGCTGCATCCATTTGATCAGGTAGACAAGATTCGCTCCATGGCCTCGTTTGTGCCGGCGACTGTCTTAGCTCCGGTGCTTCTCATGTTATGCCTCGGATGCGCGGCAGTTGCTTCGATGCAGCCAGCAAATTTCTATTATTTTGATTTTTAGCTGTGGTCGGCAAGGTGGCCCGCTCATCGGCGTGCGCCAGCGGCACCTCGTTTTGCGAGACGAATTCCAGCTGCTCGTCATAGCCGCAGCACCAGCATTCGTCGGGCTGGCCGGCCAGGCGGTGCAGTTCGCAGCCACTTTTTGCCTCGCGCAGGACCGCGCCGCGTACCGGCTGGCCGTCGGCGCTGAAGGTGACGATCATGTTGTCGAAGTGCGCGCCCAGGCTGCTCTTCTTCTGGTGCGCCACGAGCTTGAAGAACACGTCGCACGCGCTGGCGCCGCATGGTCTGCAAGACGCGTGGTATCTGTCGATCGCCGGCATCGCTCCCGCCGCGCAAGGGCAGGGGCTGGGCGCGTCCGTGCTGGCGCCGGGACTGGCGGCCATCGATGCAGCGCGTGCCGCATGCTTCCTGGAGACGTACAACGAGCGCAGCCTGCCGTTCTATGCCCGCCTGGGTTTCGTGGCGGCGGGACGCTACGCGGAAGCCGTGACGGGCTGCGACTACTGGCTGATGGTAAGACCACCTTCCGCTGCCTGATTGACCATTGTGCCAATTTCTATACACTCGTCTTTTTGCTAACGCCTAAAAGACCTGGAGATGGAAATGCCGACCTTGCACTTGCCCCGCACCCTGCTCGTTCTCGCTTGCCTGGGCACTTTCGCCCACGCCCGTGCCGACACCGTCATCGACAACGCCAACGGCTACACGCTCGACGCAAACGGCAAGGTGCTGCGCTTCACGGCGCTGGCCTTTGACGACGCGGGCAAGCTGCTCGCCGTTGGCAGCGCCGCGCAGGTGAAACGCAAGGCGGCCAAGGGCGCCACGCACGTCGATGTGCAGGGAAAAACCGTGTTGCCGGGCCTGATCGACGCGCACGGCCACGTCTTCGGCCTGGGGACGATCGCCAGCGGCGTGATGCTGTACGGTTCGTCGTCGCTGCAAGCCGCCGTGCAGGCTGTGGGCGACTTCGCGCGTGCGCATCCCGAGCGCAGCTGGATCGTCGGCAATGGCTGGAACCAGGAAATCTGGAAGCTGGGCCGCTTTCCCACGGCGGCGGAACTCGATGCGGCGGAAAGCGCGCGGCCCGTGTGGCTGCGCCGGGTCGACGGTCACGCGGGCTGGGCCAACAGCCGCGCGCTGGCGCTGGCCGGCATCACGCGCACCACGCCGGATCCGGCCGGCGGCAAGATCGTCCGCGACGCGGACGGCAACGCCACCGGCGTGCTGGTCGACAGCGCCATGGACTTGATGGATGCCGTGCTGCCCAAGCCGGGCGACGTGGAAAATCGCGCCGCCCTCGATGGCGCGCTGGCGCAGCTGTCGCAAGTGGGGCTGACCAGCGTGCACGATGCGGGCATCGGCCAGATGCAGGACCGCTTGTTCCGCGATTACGCGGACCACGGCAAGCTGACGGTGCGCGTATACGGCATGATCGCGGATACCACGGAAGACTTCGACGCGTTGTCGAAAAACGGCCCCGTCAATAGCTATGCGCGCGACATGTACGCCTTGCGGGCCGTCAAACTGCTGTCCGATGGCGCCCTGGGCAGCCGCGGCGCGGCCCTGCTGGCGCCGTACAGCGACGACCCTTCCACCAGCGGCCTGCTGTTCTACCCGGACGGCGCGATGCGCGCGAAGATGGAAAAAGCCATGCGCGCCGGCTATCAGGTCAATGTGCACGCCATCGGCGACGCGGGCAACCATCAGATCCTCGACGGCTATGCGGCCCTGATCGGGAAGTACCGCGGCGCTGGCCTGCGCCACCGCATGGAACATGCGCAGGTGGTGCAATTATCCGACATCCCCCGCTTCAAGACGCTGGGCATCGTGCCGTCGATGCAACCCACGCACGCCACATCCGACCAGAACATGGCGGAGCAGCGCGTGGGCCACGAGCGCATCAAGGGCGCGTATGCGTGGCGCACCTTCCTTGCGCAAGGTTCGCGCATCGCCTGCGGTTCCGATTTCCCCATCGAGTCGCCGAACCCGTTCGAAGGCATCCACGCGGCCGTCACGCGGCAAAACAGCGACGGATTCCCGGCCGGCGGCTGGTATCCGCAGCAAGCCATGACGGTGACGCAGGCGCTGCGCTGCTTCACGCTCGACGCGGCCTGGGCGGCGCACCAGGAAAAGGTCATCGGCACCCTGGAAGCGGGCAAATGGGCGGACTTCATCGTCGTCGACCAGGACTTGTTCACCGTGGCACCACAGGCCATCGGCAAGACGCAGGTGCTGCAGACGTGGGTGGCGGGCCAGCGCGTGTTCGAGAAAAAATAGGCGGTTTACGCTTGCAAAAACCTGTTGACTTGGTTGTATAGACAACCTATGCTGGGAGTACCAGAGCGGGCCAGGTATCGGGCTAGATACGCCCGCTCGCACCCTACGAGGAGACAGCATGAACAGCACAATGGACACCGATCCACGCTTTGATGCCAGCCGTACCATCCGCGCGCCGCGCGGCACGGTCATGGCTTGCAAGAGTTGGCAGGCCGAGGCGGCCTACCGCATGTTGCAAAACAATCTGGACCCGGAAGTGGCGGAAAATCCGCAGCACCTGGTCGTCTACGGCGGCATCGGCCGCGCCGCCCGCAACTGGGCCTGTTTCGACCAGATCCTCGCCTCCTTGCGCGAGCTGGAGGACGACCAGACCCTCCTGATCCAGTCCGGCAAGCCGGTGGGCGTGTTCCGGACCCACGCGGACGCGCCGCGCGTATTGATCGCCAACTCCAACCTGGTGCCGAAATGGGCCAACTGGGAACACTTCAACGAACTCGATCGCCAGGGCCTGTTCATGTACGGCCAGATGACGGCCGGCAGCTGGATCTACATCGGCACGCAGGGCATCGTGCAAGGCACGTATGAAACCTTCGCCGAGGCGGGCCGCCAGCATTTCGGCGGCGACTGGGGCGGGCGCTGGATTTTGACGGCGGGCCTGGGCGGCATGGGCGGCGCGCAGCCGCTGGCCGCCACCATGGCGGGCGCCGTCTCGCTCAATATCGAATGCCAGCAAAGCAGCATCGACTTCCGCCTGCGCACGCGCTATCTGGACAAGCAGGCGGCCAGCCTGGACGAAGCCCTGGAGCTGGTCAAATATCACACGCAGCGCAAGGAAGCCATTTCCATCGGCTTGCTGGGCAACGCGGCCGAAGTGCTGCCGGAGCTGGTGCGCCGCGCGAAAGCGGGCGGCCTGGTGCCAGACCTGGTGACGGACCAGACCTCCGCGCATGACCTGGTCAACGGCTATCTGCCGCGCGGCTGGAGCGTGTCGGACTGGAAGGCGGCGCAGCAGGATCCGCAGCGCCACGCGCGCCTGACGGTGGCGGCCGCCGATTCCTGCGCCGCCCACGTGCAAGCCATGCTCGATTTCCACGCCATGGGCGTGCATACCGTCGATTACGGCAACAACATCCGCCAGGTGGCGTTCGACCAGGGCGTGCAAAACGCCTTCGACTTCCCCGGCTTCGTGCCTGCCTATATCCGCCCGCAATTTTGCGAAGGACGCGGTCCGTTCCGCTGGGTGGCCCTGTCGGGCGACCCGGAAGACATCTATAAAACGGATGCGAAGATCAAGCAGCTGTTCCCGCACCACCGTCAGGTGCACCACTGGCTGGACATGGCGCGCGAGCGCATCGCCTTCCAGGGCCTGCCGGCGCGCATCTGCTGGCTGGGACTGGGCGAGCGCCACATCGCCGGCCTGGCCTTCAACGAGATGGTGCGCACGGGCGAGCTGAAGGCGCCCATCGTCATCGGCCGCGACCACCTGGACACGGGTTCCGTCGCCAGTCCGAACCGTGAGACGGAAAGCATGAAGGACGGCACCGACGCCGTTTCCGACTGGCCGCTGCTCAACGCCATGCTGAACACGGCCGGCGGCGCCACCTGGGTTTCGCTACACCATGGCGGCGGCGTGGGAATGGGGTATTCTCAGCATGCGGGCATGGTCATCGTGGCCGACGGCAGCGAAGCGGCGGCGAAACGCCTGGCGCGCGTGCTGGTCAACGACAGCGGTTCCGGCGTGATGCGCCATGCCGATGCCGGCTATGAAACAGCGGCCGCCTGCGCCAAGCGCAACGGCCTGATTCTTCCCATGATTCCTTGAGACCTAGATGCGAATGACTATGACACAGCATGCCAAAAGTTGGACCCTGAAACCGGGCGCGATGACCCTGGCCGACCTGCGCGCCGTCTGGGCCGCACCCGCGAAACTGATCCTCGCCGCCGAGGCTTATCCCGTCATCGAAGCGTCGGCCGCCGCCGTGCAAGCCATCGTCGCCAAGGGCGATGCGGCCTACGGCATCAACACGGGTTTCGGCCTGCTCGCCAAGACGCGCATCCCCGATGAAAAGCTGGAGCAATTGCAGCGCAACCTGATCCTGTCGCACTCGGTCGGCACGGGGGAATTGCTGTCGGACGCCGTCGTGCGCCTGATCATGCTGATGAAGATCGGCAGCCTGGCGCGCGGCTTTTCCGGCGTGCGTCCGCTGATCGTCGACACCCTGATCGCCCTGTACAACGCGGGCATCATGCCGGCCATCCCCGCCAAGGGTTCCGTGGGCGCCTCGGGCGACCTGGCGCCGCTGTCGCACATGACGCTGGCCATGCTGGGCGTGGGCGACGTGCGCGTCAACGGCGAATTGATGGCGGCCCCGGAGGCGCTGGCGCAGGCGGGCATCGCCCCCGTGGTGCTGGCGGCGAAAGAGGGACTGGCGCTGATCAACGGCACGCAAGTGTCGAACGCGCTGGCGCTGCATGGCCTGTTCATGGCCGAGCGCCTGCTGGAAGCGGCCATGGTCACGGGCGCGCTGTCGCTCGACGCGGCCAAGGGCAGCGACGCGCCGTTCGACGCGCGCGTGCACGCCGTGCGCGGACAGCCGGGGCAGATCCTGGCGGCGCAGATGTACCGCCAGCTGGTGGCGCACAGCGCCATCCGCGCTTCGCACCTGGAAGGCGACGAGCGCGTGCAGGACCCGTACAGCCTGCGCTGCCAGCCGCAAGTCATGGGCGCCTGCCTCGATTTGATCGGCAATGCCGGCCGCACCCTGCTGATCGAAGCCAATGCCGTCACGGACAATCCGCTGATCTTCCAGGATGGCCAGGATGGAAAGCACGGCCAGGCGGAAATCGTCTCGGGCGGGAATTTTCATGCGGAACCGGTCGCTTTTGCGGCAGACACACTGGCGCTGGCGATTTCTGAAATCGGCGCGCTGGCCGAGCGCCGCATCGCGCTGCTGATCGACGCCACCTTGTCCGGCCTGCCGCCCTTCCTCGTGCGCGACCCGGGCGTCAATTCCGGCTTCATGATCGCCCACGTGACGGCCGCTGCGCTGGCGTCGGAAAACAAGTCGCTCGCCCATCCGGCCAGCGTCGACAGCCTGCCCACGTCCGCCAACCAGGAAGACCACGTGAGCATGGCCACGTTCGCCGGGCGCCGCCTGGACGACATGGCGCACAACACGGCCGTCATCGTCGGCATCGAGCTGCTGGCTGCCGCGCAGGGTATCGATTTCCACCGTCCGTTGAAAACCTCGCCGCACCTCGAGCACGTGCATCACCAGCTGCGCCAGAAAGTGCCGTTCTTCGACGCCGACCGCTTCTTCGCGCCCGACATCGAGGCGGCCAAACAGATGGTGTTGCAGGGTGAATTGAGCAGCACGTGCAAGAATTTGTTCGCCCCGCTGTACGCCTGAGCGGGCGCAAGGAGACAAGCATGGATTTCCGCTTCAACGAGGGCAGCATCCCGCTGCTCGTGTCGATGCCCCACGTGGGCACCGACATACCGGACGATATCGCCGCGCGCATGACGCCGCAGGCCCTGGTCAAGGCCGACACGGACTGGCATCTGCGCGAGCTGTACGGTTTTTTGCACGAGATGGACGCGTCGGTGCTGTCGGCGCGCTGGTCGCGCTACACCATCGACTTGAACCGGCCGCAGGAAGACACGAATCTGTATCCTGGCCAGGACACGACGGGCTTGCTGCCCAGCGATACTTTTCACCGCGAGCCGCTGTACCTGGTCGGCAAGGAGCCCGATGCGCAGGACGTGCGGCAGCGCCTGCAGCGCTACTGGGCGCCGTACCATGCGCAGCTGCGCGCGGAACTGGACCGCCTGCTGCGCGTGCACGGCGCCGTGGTGCTGTGGGATGCCCATTCCATCGCCTCGCACGTGCCGCGCTTCTTTGACGGCAAGCTGCCCGACCTGAATTTCGGCACGGCCGATGGCGCCAGCTGCGATGCGGGCCTGACGTCCGCCGTGGTCGATGTCGCGCGCGCGCAGGATGCCTTTACCGTGGCGCTGAACGGCCGCTTCAAGGGCGGGCATATCACGCGCCATTACGGCCAGCCGCACAAGCGCGTGCATGCGATCCAGCTGGAGATGTGCCAGTGCCTGTACATGGATGAAGCGGCGCCGTTCGGCTACCGGCCCGACCTGGCGGCCCAGGTGCAGCCGCTGCTGCGCCGGATGATGGAAGCGGCCGTGGCATGGGTGGCGCGTTGAGCGGCTGTCTGTTTGCGCGCCATGCGCTGCTGCCGCAGGGTTGGCGCCGCGACGTGCTGCTGGCATGGGACGCGGCAGGTGATTTGACGCGCATCCAGGAAGACGCCGCGCCGCCTGCCGGGGCGGAAGTGGCCGAGTATGTCTTGCCCGGCATGGTCAACCTGCATTCGCATGCCTTCCAGCGGGCGCTGGGCGGCATGACGGAAGTCGCCGGCGACGGGCCTGACAGCTTCTGGACCTGGCGCGAGCTGATGTACCGCTTCGCGCGCCACATCACGCCGGAACAGATGGAAGCCATCGCCGCGCAGCTGTTTGCCGAATGCCTGCGCCATGGCTACACGGCCGTGTGCGAATTCCACTACCTGCAGCGCGATGCGGCCGGCGCGCTGTATGCGCGCCCCGCCGACACGGCGGAGCGGGTGCTGGCCGCGGCGCGCGTCAGCGGCATCGGCGTGACCATGCTGCCCGTGCTGTACAGCCATGCGGGTTTCGGCGAGCAAGCCCTGAAGCCGGAGCAGGCGCGCTTCCTTACCGGTGCGGACGATGTCTTGCGCATCGTCGAGGCGCTGGCGCCGCAGCGCGGCGGGCAGGTCGAGGTGGGCTTTGCGCCGCACTCGCTGCGCGCCGCCGGCGTGGCGCAGATCCGCGAAGTGGCGCAGGCGCTGCCGGCGGATCGCCCCATCCACATCCACATCGCCGAGCAGCAGGGCGAAGTGCGCCAGAGTCTCGATTACAGCGGCCGCCGCCCGGTGCAGTACCTGTACGACCAGGTCGACGTCGACGCGCGCTGGTGCCTCGTGCATGCCACGCATGTGCAGCCCGACGAGGTGGCGCTGATGGCTGCCAGCGGCGCCGTGGCGGGCCTGTGTCCGACGACGGAGGCGAACCTGGGCGACGGCCTGTTCCCGCTGGCCGAATTCATCGCCGCCGGCGGGCGCTTCGGCGTCGGCAGCGACAGCCACGTGTCGCAGTCGCCCGTCGAGGAATTGCGCTGGCTCGAATATGGCCAGCGCCTGCAGCGCCAACAGCGCAACGTGGCCGCCACGTCGGATGAACGCCGCGTGGGCGACTATCTGTGGCAGGCGGCCTTGCGGGGCGGCGCGCAGGCGTCCGGGCGCAAGCTCGGCGCCCTGGCGCCGGGCTGCCGCGCCGACCTGCTGGTGCTCGACGAGACGCATGTGAACCTGTGCGGCGTGGCCATCGAGAATGTGCTGGGCAGCGTACTTTTCTGCGGCAACGACAAGCTGGTGCGCGACGTGCTGTGCGGCGGCCAGTGGCAGGTGCGCGGCGGGCGCCACGTGGCGCAGGACGCCATCGCCAGCGCCTACAAGCGCACCCTGGCGCAACTGAGGGCGCTCTGATGGCGACCTTCATCCCGCAGGAATGCCTGCGCGCCGCGCCGTGGAAAAATGGCGGCGGCAGCACGATGGAGATCGCCATTGCTCCGCCCGGCGCCGGCCTGATGGACTTCGACTGGCGTATCAGCCTGGCGACGATCACGGCCAGCGGGCCGTTTTCCAGCTTTCCCGGCATCGACCGCAGCCTGATGCTGGTCGATGGCGACGGCGTGCAGCTGACGCTGGACGGCGCGCGCAAGGTGACCTTGAGCGCGGCGCAACCGATGCTGTGGTTCCCCGGCGAGGCGGCCGTGGAGGCGCAAGTCAAGGGGACGACGACGGATTTCAACGTGATGACGCGGCGCGACCGCTGCCGCCACCAGCTGGAAAAAATCACGGCGCCGGGCAAGCTGGCGCGCCGCAGCGCGACGACCTTGCTGTTCGTCGCCGGCGACGGCCACGTGCTGGCGCGCGGTGGCGAGCAGCAGTTCGCGCTGGGCCGCCATGACGCGCTGCTGCTGGACGCCGACGATGCGCAGGAATGGCGGCTCGACGCCTTGCAGCGTTCGGCCGTCTTGTGCGTCGACCTGTTTACCTAGGAGAGAAAGCCATGCAAGACTGGGACCTGGTCATCCACAACGTCCACCTGGCCACCATGGAGCATGGCTATGGCGAGCTGCTGGACGCGGCCATCGCCGTCAAGGATGGCCGCATCGCCTGGTTCGGTCCCGGCGACGAGCTGCCGGCCAGCGGCGCCGTGCTGATTGATGGCCAGGGCTGCTGGCTCACGCCCGGCCTGATCGACTGCCATACGCACATCGTCCACGCGGGCAACCGCAGCAACGAATTCGAGGCGCGCCTGAATGGCGCCAGTTATGAAGACATCAGCCGCGCCGGCGGCGGCATCATGTCCACCGTGCGCGCCACGCGCGCGGCCAGCGACGACGAATTGCTGCGGCAAAGCCTGCCCCGCGTGCTGGCGCTGCTGGCCGAGGGCGTGACCACCCTGGAGATCAAGTCCGGCTATGGCCTGGCTGCGGACAGTGAAGCGAAGATGCTGCGCGTGGCGCGCCGCATCGGGCAAGAGCTGCCCGTGTCCGTGCGCACCACCTTCCTCGGCGCGCACGCGCTGCCGCCCGAGTATGCGGGCCGGGCCGACGCCTATATCGACCTGCTGTGCGCGCAGATGCTGCCCCAGCTGGCTGGCGAAGGCCTGGTCGACGCCGTCGACGCTTTTTGCGAGCGCATCGGCTTTACGCCGGCGCAAACGCAGCGCATGTTTGAGGCGGCGACGGCGCTGGGCCTGCCCGTCAAACTGCATGCGGAGCAGCTGTCGGACCTGGGCGGCGCGGCGCTGGTGGCGCGCCATGGCGGCCTGTCGGCCGACCACCTGGAATTCTTGTCGGAAGCGGGCGTCGCCGCCATGGCGCGCCACGGCACGGTGGCCGTGCTGCTGCCGGGCGCGTATTATTTTTTGCGCGAAGTACAGCAACCTCCCGTCTCAGCTTTGCGCGCGGCCGGCGTGCCGATGGCCGTGTCCACCGATTGCAACCCGGGCACGTCGCCGATGACGTCCCTGCTGCTGGCGATGAACATGGCGTGCACCCTGTGGCGCCTGACGCCGCAGGAAGCGCTGGCCGGTGCTACGTGCCACGCGGCGCGCGCGCTGGGCTTGCAGGATCAGACGGGCAGCCTGGCGGTAGGCAAGCGCGCCGATTTCGCCCTGTGGCGCATCGCGCGCCCGGCCGACCTGGCGTATGCGCTGGGCTTGAACCCGTGCGCGGGCGTGGTGCATGGCGGTGTCTGGCGCGCGCCGGTGGTAAGCTTGCCGGATTGATCATCCGTCCCGGAGCGCCGCGTGCGTGTTGTTTACCTGTCGTTGTTGCTGTTCTTCGCTGCCGCGCCCATCTCCTCCCTTGCCCTGGATGGCGGCACCCTGAAGGTGGGCTCGAAGCGCTTCACGGAATCGTATATTCTCGGCGAAATCCTGCAGCAGAGCGCCGCGCCGCACGTCAAGGCGCAGCACCGCCAGGGCCTGGGCAACACGGCCATCGTGCTGGCCGCGCTGCAGGCCGGCAGCATCGACGTGTATGCCGAATACATGGGCACGATCGGCAGCGAAATCCTCAAGCACGACAAGGCCATCGACCTGGCGCAGATGCGGCGCGAACTGGCGGCGCTGGGCCTGGGCGTGGCCGTGCCGCTGGGCTTTAACAATACCTATGCGCTGGCCATGCGCGGCGATGAAACGGGCATCGCCAGCCTGGCGCAGCTGGCGCAACATCCGGCCCTGAAACTCGGCCTGTCGCATGAATTCATCGGCCGCGTCGACGGCTGGCCGGGCCTGGCCGCGCGCTATGGCTTGCCGCAGCGCCCGCGCGGCCTCGATCATGGCATCGCCTATGAAGCGCTGGCGCAGCACCAGGTGGACGTGATTGACATTTATTCGACGGATGCGAAGATACGCCAGTATGGCTTGCGCTTGCTGGCCGACACGCAGCAGTATTTCCCCCGCTACGACGCCATGCTCTTGTACCGGCTCGACGTGCCGCAGCGCTTTCCCGCGGCCTGGCTGGCGCTGGAAGGTCTGCAGGGACGCATCAGCGAGGGCGACATGATCGCCATGAATGCAGCCGTGGAAATCGATGGCAAGACGTTTTCCGAGGTGGCGCGGCAATGGCTGGCCTCCGGCACGCAAGTCGATAAACCAGGCGCCGCGCGTAGCAAGCTGCTCGATAAAATCATCGGCGACGATTTGTGGGCCCTGACGCGCCAGCATCTGACGCTGGTGCTGCTGTCGGTGGCATTGGCCTGCCTGATCGGCATTCCGCTGGGCGTGCTGGCGGCGTTTTCGGCGCCGCTGCGGCAAACGGTGCTGGCTTTCGTCGGCGTGCTGCAGACGGTGCCGTCGCTGGCCCTGCTGGCGATATTGATCCCCGTGCTGGGCATGATCGGCACCGTGCCGGCCCTGGTGGCCTTATTCGTGTACGCGCTGCTGCCCATCGTGCGCAACACGTGCACGGGCATCCTGCAGGTGCCGCAAGGCTTGCGCATGGCGGCGCTGGCGCTGGGCTTGAGCCGGCGCGACCGCCTGCTGCACGTCGACTTGCCGCTGGCCTTGCCGGTCATGCTGGCGGGCGTGAAAACGGCGGCCGTGATGAGCGTGGGCACGGCCACCATCGCCGCCTTCATCGGCGCGGGCGGCTACGGCGAACGCATCACCATCGGCCTGGCGCTGAATGACAACGACATGCTGCTGGCCGGCGCGATCCCCGCAGCCGTGCTGGCGCTGCTGACGCAAGGCTTGTTCGAACTGGTGGAGCGCTGGGCCGTGGCCGGCCGGCAGCGCTGACGGCATCACGGTTACAGCGAGTGCAGTTTGGAGCGTACCGAGACGACGGCCTGGTGCAGGATGCGTTCGGCCTGGAAGTCGTTCTCGCGCTGTTCGGCGATGGCTTGCAAGTCGCGCGTATAGCGTTCCAGGCGGGAACGCAGGTAGGCGCGGTAGATTTTCATGACGAGCGGTTTGGCAGAGACATTCATGATGTGGCTCCCAGGTGCGTAATGATGCGTTCATTTTGTGTGAGCGGAATGCCGCCACTTTGTGCGAGATCAAACGCCATGGCCCCGTCAAATTGACGCGTTTGACATCGCGCAATGCCCCTCCGGCCGAAGATGCCACACTGAATCTTCCCTGCCTGGCCAACATCAGCCGCAGGCTCTGGTCCCCCTGATACCTCAAGCACATTCAAGGAGCGTCGCATGGTCATTTTTGCCGTGGTTGCTGGCTGCATCGCCTGTTTCACAGTGTACCAAATCTATAAAAATGCGCAGGGTGGCAGTGGGCTTACTCAACAACATATCGGTTTGCACGGCACATTGATTGAACCACGGAAATAAACTGTGGTGAAGGATGCACAGTCAGCTGACGGATTTAAGGAAAATGTAAGGCCCGGTAAGCAAATGTAAAGGTCGGCGCGTTGACCAGTCGTAGCGTTTATATTGATAACCGTTGATTGCATTCTCCCCCTCCCACTTGACAATGGGTTCACCCCGCGGTGCCGCTAGCCCGCGGGGATTTTTTTTGGAGCTGGCGTTTGCGGTTCCCGCGATGCGGTGCGAATCACAGTGGTCGTGGCGTACCGGCCGACAATTGCGTCAAGGCATCGCCAGCGACCCGGCAGATGCGCCAGTCCGGCATCACGTCCGCGCCCATGCCCTTGTAGAAGCTGATCGCGTTTTCATTCCAGTCCAGCACCGACCATTCGAAGCGGCCGCAATCGCGTTCGACGGCCAGTTGCGCCAGCGCCACCAGCATCTGCTTGCCATAGCCCTTGCCGCGCACCGATTGCTTCACATACAGGTCTTCCAGGTACAGGCCCTTGCGGCACAGGAAGGTGGAAAAGTTGTGGAAGAACAGGGCGAACGTCACCACCTCGCCATTTTCCTCGCCCACCAGCGCTTCGCACGCGGGATGGGGACCGAACAGGCTGTCGTGCAGCATGGATTCCCGGGCGATCATCATGTGTTCGAGTTTTTCAAACACGGCCAGTTCATGGATCATGCCAAAGATGGCGGCCACGTCGGATGCGGTCGCGGGACGGATGGCGAGGGAGGAAGAGGTGCTCATGTTGCCTTTGTGGATGGAGTGGTGGAAAGGGAGGCGATGCTGCCCGTCTTGCGCGCGCCCGACGTCAGGGCCCAGGCCACGCTGGACAGGCACAGCACCATGCCCACCCATTCGATGGGGGCGGGCCGGTAGTGTTCGAGCTGCACCGACAGCAGCACGGAAATGACGGGCGTGACGACGCCGATATACACGGTTTTTTGCGTGCCGATGCGCGCGATTAGGGTGAAATACGCGCTGAAGGCGATCACCGAGCCGAAGATGGCCAGATAAACTAATCCCATCCAGTAACTGGGGCGCGTGGGCAATTGCCAGGACTGGCCCGTGGCGATGGCCCAGGCGGCCACCATCAGGGTGCCCCACAGCATGGTCCAGGCCATGGTCAGCATCACGTTGCCGGAATGTTCGCGCACTTTCATGACGAGGGCATTGCCCACCGTGCTGGACACGGTGGCCACCAGGGCCAGCATGAAACCGAGCAGGAAATGTACATTGCGGCCATTGCCGCCGCCCAGGATGTCTTGCAGCGCCGCGCCGATCGACTGGTAAAACAGCAGCACGATGCCGCAGATGGCGACAAAGGCCGCGCAGCAGGTACTCCAGGTGATGGGCGTGCCGAAGGCGATGCGGTTGAGCAACGGCGTCCAGAACACCATCAGCGCGAACAGCACGCTGACGAGGGCCGAGACGAGGTACTGTTCCGAACTGTAGGTGCACACATAGCTGAGGGCAAACGATGCCAGGCCCTGCAGAAGCATCCATTTTTGCGCGCGCCAGGGCAGGCGCAAGGTGTCGCCGCGCAAGGCGCACCAGGCAAACAGGGTGGCGGACGCGAGGCCGAAGCGGTAGACCACGGAAACGGCGGGGGCGACGTCGCCCAGCTGCAAGGTGATGGCCCAGAAGGTGGAGCCCCAGATGAGGCAGGCAATGATGAACAGGAGAGGGGAGGACATCGCGCAAGTATACGGGCATCGCGCGGGGATGGCGAGTCTTGGTCGAGCTTGCTTAAAGTGTGCTCAGGAAACACCCGGGCATTGAGCCAGCGCAGTGCTTCTGGAAAATGTTGAATTTATGAAAATATTTACTTTATCATCAAGTAAATATTTTCTGAATTGCATCTTTGAAGGGAGACCGCCATGCCAGCCTCACTGCAAATCAAAGTATGGAGCGTGCTTGTATATGTGGTAGTGGCAACCTTGGTTGCCATCTGGTTGCATGAGGGCATGTCGCCCTCGGCCTTGCTGATGACAGCCGGCGCATTCGGCTAAGCGCATGCGCCGGCAAGCAGATCAGTGGGTGACGCGGGTCTTGCGGCCATCGGACAGCAGGCGCACGCGCTCGCCCGGACGGAACAGTTCGTCCGCGTCTTGCACGATGGCGCGCATGTCGCCATTGTCCAGGCGTACGGTGATTTCCAGGCCGGGCTTGTTGGAAGCGTTCGCTTCGATGCTTTTGCCCGCCATGCCGCCGGCGACGGCGCCAAGGATGCTGGCCGCGATGGCGCCCTTGCCGCCACCGACTGTCGAGCCGGCCACGCCGCCCAGCGCCGCGCCAGCCAGCACGCCCGTGCCCGTCTCACCCTTGTCGATGGTGACCTGGCGCACGGATTCAACCGTGCCCATGCGAACCGATTGTTCATTCTGCGCCTGGCGCGCGTTGTACACATTCGCCGAGTTCGGTTGTACGGCGCAGCCGGTCAGGGCGGCGAGCAATGCCACTGCAATAATTGGTGCTTTCATGTGGGACTCCCTTGGACAAAAGTTGGTTGCCGATTGCGTCGACCGGCAGATGATGACTTATCATAAGGACACTTGCATCAGATAACTAGTTGCGAATAGTAAAAATCTGTTACTGGTCCCGCGTGACCACGCGACCGCTTGCCGCTCAATACGCCAACCGCAGGCGCCGGTACAAAAATCCCAGCACGAATAGCGGCCCCACCAGTAAAAAGCGCACATCGTCCAGGAACGATGGTTTCTTGCCTTCGATCTGGTGGCCGATGAACTGTCCTATCCAGGCCAGCACGAACAGCGCCAGCGCCACGGGCAGGATGGTCATCGGGGGCATCAGCAGCAGCAGGCCCAGCATGGCGGCCAGCATGAGCAGCATCCCCGCCGCGAACGGCCGCGACAGCTTGTAGTAATAGTATAAGGCCAGAATACTGCCGAGCAGCGCCACGCTGGGATGCACGCTCCACAGCAGCCCCAGCAAGCTGAAAACGATCAGCGGCACGCACACGATGTGCACCCATTCATTGACGTGGTTGCGGTGGCTTTCGCCATACTGGGCCAGCAGGGTGTCGATGGTGCGCATGGGCGGTCTCTTGTGTAGGGATGGTGTCCGGGAATTCTACACCGTCGCGTGGCCGGGTAAAATGCTCCTTCACTCCTCTTCCGGACCGCGCATGTGAATCACCCCGCCCTCTTGCCAGACCATGCCGCCGAGCCGCGCAAGCGCTGTTTCGATCCCGTCGTCGATGCGCAGACGCGCCTGCTGATACTGGGCAGCCTGCCCGGCGAGAAATCGCTGGCGCACGGCCAGTACTACGCGCATCCGCAAAACAAGTTCTGGCTGCTGCTGGGCGAAGTGCTGGGCGTGGACTTGAGCAGCCTGCCCTATGAGACACGCTTGAGCACCTTGCTGGCGCACGGCGTGGGCCTGTGGGACGTGGTGGCGCAGGCGCAGCGCACGGGCAGCCTGGACAGCAACATCCGCGCCCGCGACGACAACGACCTGGTGGCCCTGGCCGCCAGCTTGCCGCAGCTGCAGACGATCGCCTTCAACGGCGGCACGGCGGCGAAGCTGGGCATCAAGGTGCTGGGCGAACACGCGCGGCGTTACCGCATCGTCAGCTTGCCGTCGAGCAGTCCGGCTTACACGCTCGCGTATGGCGCCAAGTTGCTGCAATGGAAAACATTGCAGCCGTTTTGATACAGGCGCCGCCCGCGCCAGCGTCTTACACCGGCGCGTACGCCTGCGCTTCGACCGGTTGTCCCTGGGCGTCGAACTTCAGCGCCACGGACAATTGCGTCACGCCGATGGTGGCCAGCGCGTCGCAGATGTCGTCGACCTCGTCCTGCAGGTCGGCGGCCAGGTCCAGCGGTTTGTCGGCGCTGTGCAGCAGTTGGCCGGCCGCCGTGCTGACGTTGACGCGCAACAGCATTTCGCCGTGCTCATCGGCCGGGCCGACGACCACCGCAACGTCGCCGGCGTCCACCTTGTTTTCCGCCAATGCATGGTTGATGCCGGACATCATCTGCAGCATCGCGTACTCGCTCATGCCTTGCTCCTTGCCTCCGTGGAACAGATCCTGGTAGAGGAAGCTCACTTCCAGTGCATTGCCGGCCGGCGCCAGGCAGCGTTTCACCAGATCGCCGACCTGCGTCGTCCACTGCTGGTAGCGGGCCATGCGCGCGTCGAACCAGGCGTCGAGCGCCGCTTCGTCCTTCGGTTCCGCATAGAAGGGGTCGTCCACGCGCTTGAGGGCAAAGCCCAGCAGGAAGCGCAGTTCGACGGCCGTGTCCTGCGGGCCGAAAGCCGTCTCGCTCCAGCCGACGATGCTGCTTTCCAGGCCCGGCGTGGCGACGATTTTCTTGTCCGTCATCGATGCGTACGCATCGCGCACCATCTCGTGCAGGTGGCTGTAGGTGATGCGGTCGATTTCATCGAGGTCGTAGGCATGGCTCATCAAGACCACCTTGGCCTTGGCGCTTTCCAGCTCGGATTGTTGAAAACTCTTCACCAGCGCTTCGAACGCGTCCTGGTCCTGGAAACTGTCCGCTTCCTTCAGGCCACCCGTGCTTTGCACCAGCAGGGGCACGACGAAGGCGTTGATTTCCATGGCGGGGGCATTCTCGCGGCGGATCACGGAATTGGAAGCGGCTTCCTCGATATGGCTGCGCAAATACTGGTAGGCGCCCACGTCTTCGTATTTGGAGCGCTCGATGGCGTCGTACAGGATTTCATCTTTCTTTTGATTCAAGGCCTTGCGGATCAGGCGGCCGAACTCGACGGCTTGCTCGGCCAGCACCGTGCCCTGCGATTCGCTGTCTTCCTGCTCCGCCAGGTTCAGGGCCATCGTGCACAGCATGCGTGTGACGGCTTCATCCTTGTCTTCGGGCGTGTTGGCGGATTTACGGGGGACAGGGCGCTTATTTTTGGGCATGGCGATCAACAGGTTAAGAAATTCGGGTCAGGCAAACGGAAAAAGGCGCCAAGGCTGATGCCAGGCGCCGGGACGGATCATACAGGCGGACGCGGCCGCTTGATACCTCAATGGTCGGTATCGAACATCTCGTGCAATTCGTCGAGCAGGTCGGCGGCTTCTTCCTGCGACAGGCCGAGATGCTGGCAAGCAAGTTCGCCGCCCTTGTCCCACTCCAGCGAGGTACTGTTGCCATGGTAGCGCTGAATGCCTTTTTCGGCCAGCAGCGACAGGGCGACGAGCGAGCGGATGGCGTCGTCCGTGGACGGGTCCGCCAACACCGTGTAGTCGTGGTGGTGCAAGATCGCCCACGAGACGTCGGAAGACAGGCCCCAGTTGCGCGCCAGCAGGCAGCCGATGGCCGCATGGTTGGTCTGGTGGCGCGCATCCTCCAGGGTCGTGAAACAATTGTGCGCATCGTTGGCCGCCGCCGCATACGTGTTGACGTAGTCGGGGAAACGGTTCATCAGCAGGGGCACGCCGATGTCGCAGAACAGGCCGAAGGTGTGGGCGATGTCGGGCGGGGCGATGCGCAGCTTGCGCGAGGTAAACACCAGGGCGCGCGCGCGCTTGGCCGACACATCCCAGAAATTGCTCAGTTCCACGCCTTCCGCTTCCAGCGCCTGGCGCGCCAGCAAGCCCGTCATCATCGCGCTGCACTGGTTGATGCCGAGAAAGTTGATGCCTTGCTCGACGGACTTGGCCTTGCGCGCGGCGCCATAGAACGGCGAGTTGGCCAGTTTCAGCAGGGCGCCCGACATGCCGACGTCGTCGGCGATGATGCGCGCGATGCGGCGCGGCGACGGGTCGTCTTCGGCCAGTTCGCGCTGCAGGTCGACCAGCAGGCTGGGACGCGGCGGGATACGGATGGAACGCATCAAGGCGTCAACCGGATCTTCCTGCACTACCTGCTTTTGCGCTGCCACTCTCATCATCACGCTTTCATCATCATTTTTGTGCCCGGTGCTTATTCTGTCGTGCGCTGACGCTGCCCGCTTCATGAGCGTCTGGCGCAGTGCCCGACGATTATCGCTGTTTATGGATGGCAATAGTTCATCTCTGCAATATATTGTCGCAAAAATTCCCGTTTCGGCCAGGTCCAGCCGCCATTTTCGTCATTCCACGACGCTGGCGATCCTGAAATTCATGATGAAAAGATTAAGTTTTATTTGTTTTCAAGGCGCGGCCAGGCGTGCGGCGGGATGCGCGGCGGTACAATTGCCGGATGAAAAAAATCCTCGCGGGTATCGATTTTGCGGACGATTCCAGCAGCGTGGCGCGCCAGTTGATCGGCGTGACCGTGCTGGTCGACGGCGTGGGCGGGCGCATCGTGGAAACGGAAGCGTATGACCGGCTGGACCCGGCTTCGCACACGTATGGCGGCATGACGCCGCGCAATGCGGCCATGTTCGGCCCGCCCGCGCACGCCTATGTCTACCGCTCGTACGGCATCCACTGGTGCCTGAACTTTGTATGCCGCGAAGCGGGCCATGGCGCTGGCGTGCTGATCCGCGCCATCGAGCCGCTGGCGGGACTCGATGCGATGCGTGAGCGGCGCGGCGTCGACGATATGCGCCTGCTGTGCTCGGGGCCGGGCAAGGTGTGCCAGGCGCTCGGCGTGAGCCATCTGCAAAACCGCCTGGCGCTCGACGCGCCGCCATTCACCCTGCTGGCGCGCGAGGAAGAGGTGACGGTGCAGGCTGGCGCGCGCATCGGCATTTCCAAAGCGATGGACACGCCGTGGCGCTTCGTGCTGGCCGGCTCGCCCTATCTGAGTAAACCGCTGCGCGCGCCAGCCGTCTAGCTGCGCTGGCGCCGCGATGCATCGTTGGCGCCAGGCCGGCTGGACATGCCGCGCAGCGGGCTGTGCAGCGCGCGGCGGTCCTTGCCTTCTCCGTTGGCGGGGCTGGCCGGATGCTGGAATGCCTCCTCATCGGTGTGGCCGGCCGGGGTGGCGGGCTGTTCGTCCAGGGTAAACACGGCCACGGCCGCCGACAGTTTGACGGCCTGGT
Source organism: Janthinobacterium sp. JC611 (assembly GCF_018682595.1). NCBI lineage: Bacteria > Pseudomonadati > Pseudomonadota > Betaproteobacteria > Burkholderiales > Oxalobacteraceae > Janthinobacterium > Janthinobacterium sp. JC611. The sequence goes on along the minus strand of NZ_JAFLJN010000001.1, from coordinate 114,335 downwards.
CCTGCAAACTGGCCGCTGCCGCCGCCGCCTGCTCCACCAGGGCCGCATTTTGCTGGGTGACGTCATCCATTTGCGTGACGGCCTGATTCACTTCCGTGATGCCCGACGCCTGCTCGGCGCTGGCCTGTTTCACGCGCTGGATGATCTCGTTGACTTGCTGCACCGAGGCGACGATGGCGCCCATGCTGTCGCCCGCCTGCTGCACGGCCACGCTGCCGCCATCGATGGTGGTCACGGAGGTGGCGATCAGGGTCTTGATTTCCTTGGCGGCCTGCGCCGAGCGCTGCGCCAGGGTGCGCACTTCGGACGCCACCACGGCAAAGCCGCGGCCCTGTTCTCCCGCGCGCGCCGCTTCCACCGCCGCGTTCAGCGCGAGGATGTTGGTCTGGAAGGAAATACCGTCGATCACGCCGATAATATCCACGATCTGGCGCGAATTGGCGCGTATGGTCGCCATCGTCGTCACCGCCTGCTGCATCGACACGCCCCCTTGCACGGCCAGGGTCGAGGCTTGCCCCGCCAGTTCGCAGGCCAGCTGGGCGTTGTCGGCGTTGTCATTGACGGCTTGCGTCAGCGCTTCCATGGCGCTCGACGTTTCTTCCAGCGAACTGGCTTGCATTTCCGTGCGCGCCGATAAATCCAGATTGCCGGTGGCTATTTCGTGCGAGGCCGTGTCGATCGATTGCACGGCGCCCATGATGGTGCGCAAGGTCTGGTTCAGATGGGCAATGGTCTGGTCCAGCACGCGCGACGTGGCGGCGATCTCGTCGTTGCCCTGCTTGGGCGCGCCGGCCATCAGCTTGCCCGCTGCCAAGTCTTGCACGGCGTCGGCGATGCCGCGGATTTCCACCAGCATGGCGCGCCGCACCAGCATGGTCACCACGATGGAAACGAGGATCGATAGCAGCACCGTCAGCAACAGGCTCCAGCCCAGGCGGCGAAATTCGGCGCTGGCCGTCGCATGGGCCTGGCTGCTGAGCGTCGTCTCCAGCGCGGACAGTTGCGCCAGTTGCGTATTGAACTGGCCGAATTGCGTTTCCGCCTTGAGCATGGAATTGGTGGCGATCGACTGGTCCATCTGCGCCATTTCCATGGTTTCCAGCACCGCCTTGCGATAGCCGGCCAGTGCCGTGATGGCTGCATCGACCAGGCTGCGCTCGGCGCCCGTGGCCGTGGAACGCAAGGTGGCCAGCTGGCTGCCGATGGCCGCGTGGCGTGCCTTGATCTGTTGTTCCAGTGCGTCGAGGCGGGCCTTGGCGAAGCTGCCATTCGTCCACGACAGCAACTGGTACATATTGCCATGCACTTGCCTGGCCTCGCCCAGTACGTCGGCGGCTGCCTTCAGATGCGTGATGCGCACCCGCACCATGTTTTCCAGCGAGGCATTTTGCCGCACCATGCCATACCAGGCACCGCTCGAGCTGAGTATCAGCAGCAGCAAGACCAGGGTGGGCGCCAGCAATAATTTTGGTCCGATGCGTAATTGATTGAGCATGCTTGACTCCCGGCGATGGCTGTTCCAAGCGCAGGCGGCGCGTCGCGTGCGCGCGCCGCCCCTGGCTTATTTTTTGTAGATCCCCGCTTCCAGCACCACATCGTTGACGCGCAGGATGTAGGTGGTCTTCGGCTCGATCTTGCCGCTGGTGGGGTTCTTGTACTGATAGTCGACCCAACCCTTGCCCTGCTTTTGCGCCAATTCAATGATTTCACGGCGATATTTCTTGCCATTCGCATCGGGCACATCCGTCAAATCCTTGCCCACGATGGAAGGATTGATGGGGTGGGCCAGCACGATGCCCGTCTTGATGTCGCGCATGTCCACATACAGCGAGCCCTGCACGAAGTCCGGGTCTTTCGCCGTAATCCTCTTCATCATTTCTTCTTTGCCATGCGCCTTCATGAAGGCGGCGCCCCGTTCGGCCATGGCAATGGCGTCTTTTTCCGTTGGTTCGACCGCGGCATTGACGCTGCCGCCGACAAATGCCAGGCACAGCAGGCTACCCGTGAATAAGCGTTTCATGAAAGCTCCTTGTGATATCGAGGGATATGTTGCCAAGTCGTAATTTACGTCGCCGGCGCTTTCCTCAAATTGCGATGGCACAAACTAAGGTGTTGCTTGTAGGCAGCGTGCAACGTATCGACGGCTTGTTGATATGTAGCAATTTGGTTCTGAATGGCAAGAACTATGATGACTTTCACAGCATGCCGAGGCGATGTGGCATGGGGGAGGAAGAGGCTGGAATTGGCTGGTATAGGGCTTATTTCATGAAAGTTATCGCTATTTACAGGCAAGGAGCCGATCGTGTCCGCACTCATTACCGAGCCGTCTTCACCCAAGTTCAAGCCGTACACGCGGCAAACGATTCAACAGGCGCGGCAGTGGGAATGGTTGCCGGAAGAGCAGCGCGAAGCCGTGCAAGTGGTCTCGCATGTCTTGCCGTTTCGTACCAATGCCTATGTGCTCGATCAGTTGATCGACTGGAGCAACATCCCCGACGATCCCATCTATCGCCTCGTCTTTCCCCACCGCGACATGCTGCCGCCCGAGCAGTACGCGCACCTGCGCGAGCTGGTGCTGGTGCAGCGCGATAAGGCCGCCATCGACGCCTATGTGCATGGCTTGCGGCTGGGCATGAATCCCCATCCGGCCGGCCAGATGACGCACAACGTGCCCCGGGTCAACGACGCGCCCGTGCGCGGCCTGCAGCATAAATATGCGCAGACGGTGCTGTTTTTTCCCAGCGCGGGCCAGACGTGCCACGCGTATTGCACCTTCTGTTTCCGCTGGCCCCAGTTCGTCGGCATGGATGACATGAAGTTCGATGCGCACGAGTCGCATGAGCTGGTCGCCTACCTGAAACTGCATCCGGAAGTGACGGACGTACTGATCACGGGCGGCGACCCGATGATCATGAATACGCGGCAACTGGCCGGCTACCTGGAGCCGCTGCTGGCGCCGGGCCTGGAGCACATCCAGAACATTCGCATCGGCACCAAGGCGGTGGCATATTGGCCGCAGCGCTTCGTGTCGGACCGCGGTGCGGATGACTTGATGCGGCTGTTCGAGCGCATCGTCAAGGCGGGCAAGAACCTGGCCGTGATGGGACATTACAGCCATGCCGTCGAGTTGCGCCAGGACATCGCCCAGCAAGCCGTGAAACGCATCGTCTCCACGGGCGCCACCTTGCGCATACAGGGGCCGCTGATTCGCCACATCAACGAAGATCCGGCAAGCTGGGCGGAACTGTGGCAGACGGGCACGCGCCTGGGAGCGATTCCGTACTACATGTTTGTCGAACGGGACACAGGGCCGCGTGGCTATTTCCAGTTGTCCCTGGCGAAGGCGCACGAGATTTTTCAGGCTGCCTACCAGATGGTGTCAGGCCTGTCGCGGACGGTGCGCGGCCCCTCCATGAGCGCTTTTCCCGGCAAGATCGTCATCGACGGCATCGTCACCATCAATGGCGAAAAACTGTTTGCCCTGCAATTTTTGCAGGCGCGCAACCCGGACTGGGTGCGCCGGCCGTTTTATGCGAAATTCGATGCGGAAGCGACGTGGATGGACGATTTGAAGCCGGCCTTCGGCCACGACAAGTTTTTCTTTGAAATGGATGACCCTGTGCCGCAGGTGCCGCACAAAATCATCCGCCTGGCAAAGGCCGCCTGAGCATGCCCGCCGCCGGTGCGCCTGCCCGTTCCGGCGTGGCCGTGTTTTGCCTGGTGTTCCTGCCGTTCGCGCTCGGACATTACCTGTCGTGCCTGCTGCGTGGCGTGAATGCCGTGCTGACAGCCGAATTGCTGGGCGCCATCGCCCTGACACCGGCCCAGCTGGGCCTGCTGACCAGCGCCTTTTTTCTCGCCTTTGCGCTGGTGCAATTGCCGGTTGGCATGGCGCTCGACCGCTACGGCCCCCGCACGGTGCAACTGTGGCTGCTGGCGCTGGCAGCGCTGGGCGTGTGGCTGTTCAGCCGGGGCCACAGCTTTGCCGAGCTGATGTGGGCGCGCGCCTTGATGGGGGCGGGCCTGGGCGGCTGCTTCATGGCCGCCGTGAAAGCGATCTCGTGCGCCATCGCGCCATCGCGCCTGCCTTCCGTGCATGGCTACCTGATCGCCGTGGGTGGCCTGGGCGCGGCCACGGCCACCATGCCCGTCAAGCTGGCCCTGCACTACACGGACTGGCGCGGCGTCTTCCTGGGTCTGGCGCTGGCGGCGCTGGCCATCGGCTTGCTGATCCGCCTGCTGTCGCCGGCCATGCCGGCCCCTGCCGCCGGCATGCGCAAGGTGAGCAAGGTCAGCGTCTGGAGCGTGTACCGCGATCCCGGGTTTCGCCGCACCATCGCGCTGATCTTGCTGCCGCACGCGGTGTTCTTTGGCGTGCAGGGCTTGTGGGTGGGACGCTGGCTGGCCGACGTGGGCGGCTTGTCCGACGATAGTGTGGCGTATCTGTTGTACCTGGGCATGGCGGCCGTCATCTTCGGCGCCATCGGCATGGGCATGCTGACGGAGTGGGCCGGACGGCGTGGTATTGCACCCATGCAAGTGGCGGGCGCCGGCATCGTCCTGTTTGTTGCCGTGCAAGTGGCGATGGCGTGCAATGTGGTGCCCAGCCTGCCTTTGCTGTCCGTGCTGTTTACCTTGCTGGGCACGGTGACGGGCCTCGACTATGCGATCGTCGCGCAAAGCATGCCGGCCAGCTTGACGGGCAGGGCGGCCACCTGTTTGAATTTGCTCATCTTCACGGGCGCCTTCCTGGTGCAGGCGGGCTTTGGCCTGATCCTCGGCTGCTGGCCCCTGAACGGCCTGCAGCAGTATCCGCCGCAGGCGTACCAGGCGGCGTTTGGCGTGCTGGCGGCCTTGCAACTGCCGGGACTTGCGATGTTTTTCATCCGCCGCTGCAGGCGTGCCGGGCCATCCGGTAAAATGGCGGCCTGCACAGCGGCAATGATCAACTCCAAGGAAGACTATGAAACTCGTTCGTTATGGACGTCCAGGCAAGGAAAAACCGGGCCTGATCGATGAAGAAGGCAAACTGCGCGACCTGTCCGGCGTGCTTGCCGATATTGACGGCGCACAACTGTCCGACAAGGCCCTGCGCAAGCTGGCCAAGCTCGACGAAAAGACCTTGCCCCTGGTGCGCGGCAATCCACGCTTTGGCGTGCCGCTGGCGAAAGTCGGCAAGTTCATCGGCATCGGCCTGAACTATGCAGACCATGCGGCCGAGTCCGGCATGCCGATCCCGGCCGAACCCATCGTCTTCATGAAGGCCATCACTTGCCTGAATGGCCCGGACGACAATGTCGTGTTGCCCAAAGGTTCCAAGAAGACGGACTGGGAAGTGGAGCTGGGCGTGGTCATCGGCACGCGCGCGCAATACGTGAGCGAAGAGGACGCCCTGAAATACGTGGCCGGTTACTGCGTCGTCAACGACATTTCCGAGCGCGCGTTCCAGCTGGAGCGGGGCGGCCAGTGGGACAAGGGCAAGGGCTGCGACACCTTCGGCCCCATCGGCCCGTGGCTGGTGACGCGCGATGAAGTCATCGATGAGCAGGATCTGGATCTGTATCTGGAAGTCAATGGCAAGCGCATGCAGACCGGCAATACGCAAACCATGATTTTTACTGTCGCGCAGATCGTCAGCTACCTGTCGCAATTCATGACCCTGGAACCGGGCGACGTCATCGCCACGGGCACGCCGCCGGGCGTGGGCCAGGGCCGCAAGCCGCAACGTTTCCTGAAAAAGGGCGACAGCATGCGCCTGGGCATCGCCGGCCTCGGTGAACAGCAGCAGGACGTGGTCGCCTGGACTGCCTGATGGCCGGTAGCGATATCGACCGTTTGCCCGCGTTGCCGCTGGACCAGCTGGACACCCAGCAGCGGGCGGCCGCGCAAGCCATCATCGACGGTCCGCGCGGGGCGCTGTACGGGCCCTTCGTGCCGCTGATCCGCAGCCCCGAGCTGATGGAAACGGCGCAGCGCATGGGTGAGTACTTGCGCTACCGCAGCGCCATCGGCACGCGACTGTCGGAACTGGCCATCCTGGTGACGGCGCGCCAGTGGGACCAGCAAGTCGAGTGGGCCATCCACGCGCCGCTGGCCGTGCAGAACGGCATCGCGCAAGCGGCCGTGGATGCCATCGCCGCGCGGCGCATGCCGCTTGTCCTGAAAGAAGACGAGCAAGCCGTGCACGACTTCTGCCTCGAGCTGCAGCAGAACAAGCGCGTCAGCGACGCCACGTATGCGCGTGCGCTGGCGCTGTTCGGCGAACACGGCGTGGTCGACTTGATGGGCATCAATGGCTACTACACTTTCCTGGCCATGGTGATGAACGGGGCGCAGACGGCGCCGCCGCGGACGGGCGTGCCGCCGCTGCCAGCCTGAGTGGTGTCAGGCGCGGCAGGACGGCAAGGCGTGGCGCGGGCCGCGCCTTTTTTCTTTATGCGAGGACTTTCTTCAGCCACGCGCCGATGGCGTCGATCTCTTCCTGGCACAGCGAGTGCTGCATCATGTACTCGTGCCATTCCACCTTGTAACCCATGCCGGTGAGCAAATCGCGCGATTGCTGCGCGCGGCCGATCGGCACCACGGGGTCGGCCGTGCCGTGCGCCATGAAGATCGGCGTCTGCAGGCTCGCTGGCGTGCGCTCAAGGGCCGTCTTGTCGGCCAGCGGCAGGTAGCCGGACAGGCACATCAGGCCGGCCAACGGTTCCGCGTGGCGCAAGCCCGTTTGCAGGGTCATGGCGCAGCCTTGCGAGAAGCCGGCCAGGATGATGCGGCTGGCGGGAATGCCGCGCGCCTTTTCGCGGGCGATCAGCGCTTCGACCTGCGCCTGCGAGGCGCGCAAGCCGTTCTCGTCTTCGCGGCGCACGAGGTCGTTCACGAGGATGTCGTACCAGGCGCGCATCACATAGCCGTTGTTGATGGTGACGGGCATGGTGCCGGCGCTGGGGAAAATGAAGCGGATGGCGGGGCAGCCGCGCAAATCGAGTTCCTTGACCAGGGGAACGAAGTCGTTGCCGTCGGCGCCCAGGCCGTGCATCCAGATGATGGAGACGGTGGGATTCGGTGCGCTGTCGAGTTCTATGGTTTCCAGCAAGGTGCTCATGTATTTTCCTCAGGTAAAGGTTGCGCCGGACGCAGCGCCGATTTGGGACGGAAGGCCTTGCAGATGGCCGGGTCGGTTTCCATGTAGGGACCTTTGATCAGGTCGATGCAATATGGTACGGCGGCAAAGATGCCGTTCACCAATTGATTTCCGTCAGCGTCTTTCAATCCCTCCAATGTTTCCTTGATGGCTTTCGGCTGACCCGGCAAGTTCATGATCAGGGCGGCGCGCTCGGGCGTTTCGCGGATCACGGCCACCTGGCGCGACAGGATCGCCGTCGGCACGAATTGCAGGCTGATCTGGCGCATCTGTTCGCCGAAACCGGGCATTTCCTTGGTCCCCACGGACAAGGTCGCATCCGGCGTCACGTCGCGCCGCGCCGGACCCGTGCCGCCCGTCGTCAGGATCAGATGGCAGTGGTTCAGGTCGACCATGTCGATCAGGGTGTTTTCAATCTGCGAGCGCTCGTCGGGGATCAAACGCTTTTCCAGGCGGAATGGCGTGCGGATGGCGGCGGACAGCCAGCTTTCCAGGGCGGGGATCCCCAGGTCTTCATATACGCCGCCGCTGGCGCGGTCCGAGATCGACACGAGGCCGATAATCAATTCGTCTTCGAGAGTGGTGGACATCGGTCACCTATAAAAAGTCTGGAGTGGCTTAAAAACAATAAAACCGGGATTATCCCGGTTTTTAGCTCATTTCGGGGTCAGACCCGCCGGGTCTGACCCCAGTTGTTTATTCGTCGTCTTCCGGCGCAACGCCATCTTCATCCGCCTCATCCTTGCCGCCATTCTGCTTCTTGGCGATCTGTTTCAGGATCTGGAAGATTTCACGGTAGGCTTTTGGCGGCTTGTTCTCGGCTTGCTCCTTGCGGGCATTGCGGATCAGGGTGCGCAGGTGCTGCACGTCCAGTTCCGGGTTTTCCGACAGCAAGACGGTCAGGGCCTTGTCGTCCGTCAAGAGTTTGTCGCGGCGGCGTTCCATCGCGTGCATGGCGGCCGTGTCGGCTTTCGACAAGCCTTTCCAGCTATCGATGGTGCGTTGGATAGCTGCAACTTCTTCCTCGTCCAGGGTGCGCATCTTCTTGCCCACGTATTGCAACTGGCGGCGGCGGCCTTCGTGATCCTTGATCAGCTGGCATTCGAGAATGGCGTCGCGCACGTCTTCCGGCATCGGTACGCGCTTGACGCGGTCGCGTGCTTCATTGACGAGTTCTTCGCCCAGCTTTTGCAGGACGGTCATCTGGCGCTTGAGTTCCGATTTCGACGGACGTTCATATTCCTGTTCGAATTCGGACGATTGGAAGCCGCAAGCTCCCCGGTTTGGATTTGGCATGATATATAAGGCGGGAGAGGACTTGTGGACCGCTCCTGTAAACTGTAAACGACTGCTATGATAACCTTTTTAGCGGCTTTCCGAAGAAAACAGCGCATGAACGACTCCGTATTTACCCATAGTCAAGAGCAATTGCAGCAACTAGCCCGTGATGTGTTGTCTTTTGCACGGGAAGCGGGCGGCACCGACGCAGCCGTCGAAGTCAGCGAAGGCGGCGGCTTGTCCGTTTCTGTACGAAAAGGCAAGATCGAGACGATCGAGCAAAACAAGGACAAGGGCATGGGCGTGACCGTGTTTGTCGGCAAGAAGCGCGGCAATGCCAGCACGTCCGACTTTTCGCCGTCGGCCCTGCGCGCCACGGTGGACGCCGCCTACAACATCGCCCGTTTCACGGCCGAGGACGATTGCGCCGGCCTGGCCGACGCCGACATGCTGGAAATGTCCCCCCGCGACTTGCAACTGTTCTATCCCTGGCTCATTTCCGCCGAGGAAGCCGTCGTGCTGGCCCAGCGGGCCGAGGCGGCAGCGTTTGCCGTCGACCCGCGCATCACGAACAGCGAAGGCGCCAGCGTGCATGTGCAGCAATCGCATTTCGTTTCCGCCAATTCGCGCGGTTTCATCGGCGGCTATCCGTTTTCGCGTCACACCCTGTCCGTGGCGCCCATCGCCGGCAAGGGCGCGAAGATGCAGCGCGACGACTGGTATTCGTCCGTGCGCGACGCTTCCAAAATGTCGAGCCCGGAAGCCATCGGCCGCTACGCCGCCGAGCGCGCCCTGTCGCGCCTGAACGCGCGCAAGCTGGGCACGCGCACCTGCCCCGTGCTGTTCGAGGCGCCGCTGGCGGCCGGTTTGCTGGGTACCTATGTGCAAGCGACCTCGGGCGGCGCCCTGTACCGCAAGTCCACATTCCTGAACGATTCCCTGGGTACGCAAGTGCTGCCGTCGCACGTGCAGATCTTCGAAGACCCGCACGTGATCGGCGGCGTCGGTTCCGCGCCGTTCGATGAAGAGGGCGTGAAAACCGTCAGCCGCGACGTCGTCAAGGATGGCGTGGTGCAAGGCTATTTCCTGTCGACTTACACGGCCCGCAAGCTGGGCATGCAGACGACGGGCAACGCGGGCGGTTCGCACAATCTGTACCTGACCTCGACGCAGACGGCCGCCGGCGACGATTTTAATGCCATGCTGAAAAAGCTGGGCACGGGCCTGCTGGTGACGGAACTGATGGGACAAGGAACCAATTACGTGACGGGCGACTATTCGCGCGGCGCGGCCGGTTTCTGGGTGGAAAATGGCGTGATTCAATATCCGGTGGAGGAAATCACCATTGCCGGCAACATGAAGGACATGCTGCGCAACATCGTTGCCGTGGGCGCCGACGTCTTGCGCCGCGGCACCAAGCAGACGGGCTCCATCCTCATCGAGAGCATGGTAGTGGCCGGCGGTTGAACACTGCCCGGATACGCCCCAGCCAGCGGCATCGCTGCCGGCAGGCTGGGGCGCTACTAGTTTGCTCGCTTACTTCGATTGGACGTTGACGCAGGTCCACGAAATATTCGTGGCGTCCCATGTCGCTTTCCAGTTAATCGTCGTCTGGTCCCTGCATGCCTGCTCGGACGCAAACTTGGTATCCTGGTAGCGCTGGTAGATATAGCCGTCCTGAGGACGCCATACGGCGCCATACCAATAATTGTTGGCATCGACGGCGGTACCCAGCTGTTCAAGCGGTTTATTCTGGGCCGTGTTCTTGTAATCGATCGCGGAACTGCCATCCGCCTTGAAGAGTCGAACCCATACGGAATTATTCTGCGTGCCGGCCCCATCGACTGGAATGCACATTCTCGTCTTGGCCGTGTACAAGCTGTCAGGCATTGTCAGGCAGAAATATGGACTTGGCGAACCTGCTGCAATCGACCATTCCACGTTGGCGCTTGCCGTGCCGCTTGGATCGCAGTAATTCGCGTATTTCCCCGCTTTGAAACCTTCCGTATAGGTCAGCGTTTGCACGCCTGAAAAATACGTCCCGGATGCATTGCTAAGGGTGGGCAACTCGTTGCGGCCCGTGACGGACATACATGCCTTGTAGCCGGCATCGGCATAGCCGACCGCCATGCCGATGGGCTGCATGTTCGCATTCAGGTGCAGTTTCCAGGTATTGCGGTATTGCAGTTTGCCACTGGCATTGCTACGCAGCAGTGAAATGACTTTGGCGGATGCCGCTTGTTGCGACACACCATTGGTAACGAAGGGGGCTGGCTGTCCCAGTTCCTGGCTGACGATCAATGTCGCCGTCCCAAGACTGCCATCATTGGATGCCAGGTTCGAGATGGTCAGGTCGCTGCTCAGGAATTTCTTTAATGCATCAGCGGCATTGATGGATGCCAGTACTGGTGCCGGTGGAACCACCGGTTTGAGATCCGGGCTGCTGCCATTCCCGCTACCACCGTCACCGCCGCTGCCACCGCCGCAAGCGGCGAGCAAGCTGACGAGGGCGCACAATATGGTCTGTTTCTTCATCTTTACAACCTAATATAGCGACAAGAATGCGTGTCGTTGCGCCGCGGCATTATAGGGAGTGTTGATTGTAGGAAATCTATCGAATTGTCTCATCGCCCCCTCCATTTCTCCTCTGTATGCCGGTGCCATGCGCCTGCGTGCGTACGAGGCAAGCCAAGGTTGCCTGGCAGCCGCTGCTGCACCGTGCATGCGGTGATTTGCCAGCAGTGATCAGCGCGTCATACGGATGAAACATTGCCTTCGTATGATGTCGCCATCTGACGTTATCTGCGTAATTTAAATGCTTTTAATGTAAGTAAGCCGAACTTCGTGATATTTCATGCAAGATGCGAGTCTTGCCGTGACGCGTAGTTGTTGATCCAACCTGCATAGTGACTCTCTCCATGACCTGTTCCCGTACCCGCATCGCCCGCGCGGCGGCCCTGCTGTGCGCCATGAGTGCCGTGTTCGCCAACCAGGCGCAAGCCCATGGCGCTGCGTCCGCTGCCCCAGCCTTCGCCAGTGATTCCCTCGATGCCCCGCAAGCCGTGATCGTCACCGGCACGCGCGGCAGCAAGCGCACGCAGTTCGACACCATGGCGCCCGTGGACGTGTTCAGCCGCGAAGATATCGGCGCCGTCGAATCGTCGGACTTGAACGACGTGCTGGCGCAATTGCTTCCCTCGTATGTGGTGCAGCGCTTGCCGATGGCCGATGGGCAAGTCTTCGTGCGTCCCGCTACCTTGCGCGGCCTGTCGCCGGACCAGACCCTGGTGCTGATCAACGGCAAGCGTTTCCACCGCAGCGCCCTGCTCGGCGCGCGCGGCGCCCAGGCGCCCGACCTGGCGCAGATTCCCGTGTCCGCCATCAAGCGCATCGAAGTGCTGCGCGACGGCGCCTCGGCCCAGTACGGTTCCGACGCGATCGCCGGCGTGATCAACATCATTCTCGACGATACGGCGGGCACGGAGCTTTCCGTGCACCACTCGCAGTATTCGGAAGGCGATGGCAAGGGTAATGAGCTCAACCTGAAGACGGGTTTCAATTTTGGCGAAACGGGCAAGGCGACGATTTTCGGCGCGCTGGCCCAGTCCGACCCCACCTCGCGCACGCGCCAGCGGGCCGACGCCATTGCTTTCCAGAATGCCCATCCGGAACTGAAGGTGCCCAATCCCGTGCAGCGCTGGGGACAGCCTGAGCTCGACAGCAAGCGCATCGGTTTCAACGCCAGCATGGCCCTGTCCGAGACGACGGAACTGTACGGCTTCGGCTTGTTCAGCCGCAGCGACGGCACCTCGGATTTCAATTGGAGGAATCCCGACACCAGCACGGGCGCGTATAAAACCGGCAGCCTGTTCCCCGGCTGGGACTTGCGCAGCATCTATCCGCTCGGCTTCAGCCCCAGCTATTCGAACGACCAGGACGACTTGCAGGTGGTGACGGGCGTGCGCGGCCGCTACAATGACCGCTTCGGCTGGGATGTGAGTGCTTCCTACGGCCGCAACCGCATCGACTACAAGCTGGCCAATTCCATCAATGCGTCGATGGGGCCGAGCAGCCCGACGTCGTTCTACCTGGGGCAGTTGTCGCAGGTGGAAAAAATCCTCAACGCCAACTTTAATTATGAATTGCCCGTGGCATCGCTGCCGCAACCGCTGAACATCGCGTTTGGCGCGGAAGCGCGCAACGAAACCTATGGCGTGAAGGCGGGCGATGTGGCGTCCTGGACGGTGGGGCCGGGCGCGGCCATCGGCCTCGACGCGAATGCGAACGGCGCACCGGGCTTCAGCGACCGCCAGGCGGGCAGTTGGGGCCAGGACAGTTATGCGGCCTACCTGGACGTGGAAGTACCCGTCAGCAAGGCCCTGAGCCTGGGCGGCGCGGCCCGCTACGAACATTTCTCGGAATTTGGCAGCACCGTTAACGGCAAGTTGTCGGCCCGTTACGCCTTGAGTGATGACATGGCCCTGCGCGGCTCCTATTCGACGGGTTTCCGCGCGCCAACGCCCGGCCAGTCGAACACCAACAGCACGAATCAGGGACTCGACACCAAGACCTTGCTGTTGTTTACCAGCGGCCGCCTGGCCAACAACGACCCGCTGGCCATCCTGCTCGGTGCGCAGGCGCTGAAGCCGGAAAAATCGAAAAACCTGTCCCTGGGCTTTACGTGGAAGACGCCGGCCGGGTTCTCCGGTTCCGTCGACGTGTATGACATCAAGGTCAGCGACCGCTTCAGCACGTCCGCCTCGTTTGCCGTGCCGGCCGGCGTGGCCAATCCGCTGCGCTACACCTCCGTCAGCTATTTCACCAACGACTTCGACACCACCACGCGCGGCATCGATATCGTGGGCAGCCACCTGAGCCGCGTCGGCGACGGCAAGCTGAACCTGACCCTGGCCTACAACTACAACACCACCAAGGTCGATGGCGGCAAGTCCAGCCTGGCGACCAATCCGGCCCAGCGGCAAGTCTTCGAAGAGCGCCTGCCGCGCCAGAAAGCCACCATCAGCGGCAACTATGACCTGGGCAACTGGAATACCCTGGCCCGCGTGCGCTACTACGGTGCCTGGACGGACAATTCCGGCAATGCCACGGGCGATATCTTCCAGCGCTTCGGTGCCATGCAATTTCTCGACCTGGCGGCCAGCTACAAGATCAGCGACAAGCAGTCCGTGCGCGTGGGCATCGACAACGTGCTGGACAAGTATCCTGACGAGGCAACCTTCCAGGCCAGCCGCGGTCTGATCTATTCGCGCAATGCGCCGTACGACACGGACGGGCGCAACCTGTACGTCGAGTACAGCATGAAATTTTAAGGGGATCGCTTGAACATGAATCCACAACGCCGCGCCCTGTTGCGCGCGGGGTCGCTGGCGGCGGCGCTACCGTTCGCGGCCGGCCCCGCCGATGCCGCGCTGGCACCACCTGTGCCGTCGGTGCCGGCCGGCGCCACGCCGGACGCCTTGGCCGGCAACCAGGCGTACTGGCAAGCCGTGGCCGCGCAATACGACACGACCGATGCCATCGTGCAACTCGACAATGCCTACTGGGGTTCGATGGCCAGGCCCGTGTTGCGTCATTACGAGCAGCAACTGGCCATGGTCAACCGCGACAATGCCTGGTATGCGCGCATGCGCTTTCCCGCCGACTTCGAGGCGGCCCGCGCCGCGGCCGCCAGGGCGCTGGGCGTGGGCACCGATGAAATCGTGCTCACGCGGGGCGCCACGGAAGCGCTGCAAGTCTTGATCGCTGGCTATAACCGCCTGCAGGCCGGTGACGCGGTACTGTACGCGGACATCGATTACGACAATATGATCACCGTCACGCGCTGGCTGCAGCAGCGGCGCGGCGCCCGGGTGGTCCATATCGCCATGCCGGAACCGTTTACGCATGACAACGTCGTTGCCGCCTACGCTGCCGCCATGGAACATCATCCGACCTTGAAACTGATGCTGCTCACGCATGTCAATCACCGCAACGGCATGGTCTTGCCCGTGGCCGAAATCAGCCGCCTGGCGCGCGCGCGGGGCATCGATGTCATCGTCGATACGGCGCACGGTTTTGGCCAGCTGGACATGACGATACCCGACCTGCAGGCCGACTTTGCCGGCATCAACCTGCACAAATGGATAGGTGCGCCTGTCGGCGTGGGCGCTGCCTACATCAAGCGCGGCAGGGTAGCCGATATCGACCCGTACATGGGGGAACCGCGGGGCGACAAGGCGGGCGACGATATCCGCACCCGCGTGCACACGGGCACGGTCAATTTCGCTGCCTACCTGAGCCTGCCGAAGGCGCTGGACTTGCATGCGCAGATCGGCGTTGCCAACAAGCAGGCGCGGTTGCGGCTGCTGCGCAACCGCTGGGTGGAAGCGGCACGCGGCATCGACGGCATCGAGGTGCTGGCGTCGAGCGATGCGCGCCTGACGAGCGCCATCGCGTCGTTCCGGCTGACCGGCAAGACCAGCGTGGCCGACAGTTATGCCTTGTCGAAGAAGCTGGTGCAGGAATACGGCATCTTCGCCGTGCCGCGCGACGGTCTGGCCAGCGGCGCGTGCGTGCGCGTCACGCCGGGCATCTTTACGCCCGAGTCGCACCTGGACCGGCTGGTGGATGCCTTGCGCAAGGTGGCGCGTACCTGAATTGCTGTAGGCTATGGGGGGCGCCGCGGCAACGGCGCGCCCCATTCCATCACTGCTGCACTTGATAGCCATCCGTCAGGGTGGCCAGGAATTTCACCATATCCTCGATCTCGCCCGCCGTCAGCGCGGGCGCCATGCCGCGCTTGCGGTCGAATGGCGCTTCGCTGACGTTCACGTTGGCGCGGTACTTGACCGGCACATCGTTGAACTTTTGCACTTTTCCTTTGTCATCGCGCGGATACCATTCTTGCGGGTGCGTATCGCGCCGCACGTAGAAACGCAGGGCATCCGTCAGGTTGTCGAACACGCCGTTATGAAAGAATACCTGGCGCGTGGCCACATTGCGCAGGCTGGGCACCTTGAAGGCGCCGCATAAGTCTCTTTTCGTCGCCAGGTCGGTGCGGTCGGGGCCGCACAAACCCAGGTCGAAATAGGCGGCATCGGCGGTGGCGGGTATGCGCGCATTGCGCGGCACGCCCAGGTTGTCGTAGCTGAAATCCGTGAACAGGGGCGGCGCGCCCCCTTCGCCCCGCGCGCTGGGGTGGCAGGCGGCGCAATTGCCCTTGCGTTCGTCATTGAACAGGGCCAGGCCCCGCAGTTCGGCCAGTTCCAGCGGAACCTGGTTGGCCAGGTAGAGGTCATACTTGGAATCGTAGCGGTGGAAGTCCGGCTCTTCCTGTTGGAATTGCTGCAAGGCGTAAGTGATGCGCTTGAATGCCTGTTGCGGTTGCGCAAAGATGGCGTCGCCAAAGACGCGGCGAAATTGCGCCGCATAATTACCGTTGCGCAGCCTTTCCACCACCGCGTCCGTGCTGGCATTGGCCATTTCATGCGGCGCCAGGAAGGGCCGCTCGGCCTGTTCCGCCAGGCTGGCGGCGCGGCCGTCGCGGTTGATGCCACCGTTGGGCGCGCCTTCCGCGTCGAAGTGGAACGGGGGCGTGTGCTCCAGGTAGCGCAGCGATGGCGTGGCGCGATAGCCGTGCGTCCGGCCATCGGCGCCGCCCAGTTGCACGGCCAGCTTGTTGCCGGGCGCGTAAGCGTGGGCAGGGTCGTGGCAACTGGCGCATGACTGCTTGCCCGAGGCCGACAGGCTGGCATCGTTGAAAATCTGCCGCCCCAGTTGCGCGGCAGGGCTGAGTTCAGCCGCCAGGCCGGCGGTCGCTGGCAAACTGGCAAACGCGGAAATGCACACGTGTGCAAATCGTGATCTGAAAAAGCGCGCCACGGCGCATGGCTGGTTTCTATTCGTCATAGGCAGGATCGCTTGTCGGCAGGGGGAAGGTAGAAATGCTGGGGCAAGTATAGGCAGCAATGGCCAGCATGGCAACGACTTGTGATGTTGCGCTGCGCCATGACGGGGCGGGAAAAAGGCCGGCGGCCGCTGATGCGCCGCCGGCCAGGCCCGTCATGGGCGATGCGCCGGTGTCTTGCGCGGATCAGGCGCGCAAGGTGGACAGGATAGGCTGCAGCACGGCCGCGCCCAGGGCGGCGCTGCGGGCGCCGCTCCAGCCCGTTTGCGGGTCGGGATCGTTGGCATTGTCCTTGAACGGCAATTCCAGCGTCAGCGCCAGGCAGCCGAAGGCGTGCGTGATGTGGGGCGAACCCATGGTCAGCACTTCCGGCGTGAACGGGCCGTCTTCATAGCCGTGCTCATCCTGGAAGTCGGGGCTGGCCACCTTGAAGTCGGCGATGAAGCGGTCTTGCTCGGCCTTCTGTGCTGGCGTGAAATTTTCCAGTGCGTCGCTGCCGGCCACGAAGACGTACGGCAAGCCTTCGTCGCCATGCACGTCGAGGAACAGGTCGCAGCCGATTTCATGCATTTTCTGTTTCACCAGGAACACTTCCGGGCTGCGCTCCATGGTCGGCGTCATCCATTCGCGGTTCAGGTTGGCGCCGGCCGCGTTGGTGCGCAGGTTGCCATGCACGGAACCATCCGGGTTCATGTTCGGCACCACGTAGAAGACGGCGTCTTGCAGGCACTGGCGGGCAAACGGATTGGCCTGGTCCAGCAACGCTTCGAGCATGCCTTCGACAAACCATTCGGCCATCGTCTCGCCCGGATGCTGGCGCGCGATGACCCAGACTTTTTTCTCGGCATCGGCGTCGCCGACCACCAGCAGATTCATGTCGCGCCCTTCCACGGTGCTGCCCAGGTCGACCAGGCGCACCAGCGGCGACGCTTGCGCGCTGTCGATCAGGGCCAGGTGGCGGTCCCATGGATACGGTTCGAAGTAGGCGTAGTACACGCTTTCTTCTTCCGGCGTGTGTGCTATGGTCATCACCGTGCCGTCAAAGCTGGTCGGCACGCGGAACCAGGTCTCGCGGTCGTAGCTGGCCACGGCCTGGTAGTCTTTCCAGCCGTCCGGGTAGGCCGACTTGCCGGCATTCATGAAGCGGATCGTGCACGCCTCGCCTTGCGCGCCTTGCAGGCGGAAGTAAAACCACTGCGTGATGTCGGCGTGGGAATCCTTGCGGATGTTCAGCTCGATGGATTGGGCATCGTCGGCGCGCAGCACCTCGATCGCGCCGGCGTCGAATTGCTGGCTGATTTTAATGGTCATGAGTGTTCCTGATAAAAACGTATGGGTTTTGCATCGTGTGCAATGGCGCGATGATACCTGTTTTGCGGTGGCCTTTGTGCTGGCGCAAACGAGGCAGGACATGCTTTGCTAACGTGGAAGCTCCGACACAGGGAGAGCATCATGGACGATAACGGCAAACACATACGCGAACTGGAAAAGAAAATCGGCGCCCTCAGCGACGCCCTGGCGCACCTGGGCAAGGGCACGACCTTGCAGGAATTGCTGCGCATCATACGTTTTCCCGGCTATACGACGCCGGCCGAATTCAGCTTCAACGTGGCCATCCTCGACACCATGCTGGTGCAGGCCAATGCGCTGGAAAAGCTGGGGCAGGATTTGCTGGCAGGGGCCAAGCAGGTCGTCGCCAAGCAGTGAACGCAGCAGTGAGCAAATCCTGAACGCCTGAAAAATGCCCAGGTACTGCAACGCCGCCATAGACGTTTTGTCAGGTGTTCAGGCCGCCAAAACGTTCAAAAAACCATGGCTCCACGTCCGGCGCCTGCTCATCCTCGCGCCGCAGGGTGGCCAGGATATGTTGCTCGGCCGCCGCGTAGGTAAGGCGGTAGAGGTCGCGCGCCAGCGCATAGGCTTGCGTGCCGGGCCACGGTTCGGGTAACAGTTCGACGGGCAATTGCGGGTCGTGCAATTGCACGCGGCGGTAGGCGTGCGTGAGCAGCGAGCGGATGACGAACGCTTGCTCGGCATCGAACACGGGCGCCTCTTGCAGCAGGGTCAGCAGCGGCTGGAAGCTGGCGATGAATTTTTCGTAGCCGGCCATCACTTCCGACAAGTCCCAGCAGTCGCCCACCATGTCGCGCAGGGGACGCGTGCTGACACCAGGCAACTCCGTGGTGTGGCAGACGTACAGCTTGCCCTGCACCTCGTTGCGCACGAGGATGTCTTCCAGCGCCTCCGCATTGCTGGCCGGGTGGCCAAAGATGCCGGGAGAGATCAAGCCATAACCGGCCCACAATAATTCCTTGCGCAGCGCGCCCCGCTCGGCGGCGCCGATGCTGCCGGCCGGCCCGATCACCAGGGTCCAACTGCCATCCCAGTGCACCACCAGCGGCGCATAGATGCGGCGATAGGCGCGTTCGAAGCGGGCCAGCGCCTCCGGGCGTATCGTATAGGCGCTGCGGCGGCCGTCGCGCTGCGAGCTGAGCCAGCCCTCCTGCGCCAGGCGGAACACGCTGGTGCGCAACAGGCGGTCATTCACGCCGAAGGGCGCCAGCAGTTCGATCAGGCTGCCCAGCCAGATGGCGCCGCCGCGCGGCACGATGGCGTCGCCAAAAATCGTCATCACCAGGGACTTCGAGCGCGGTGGGTCGCTTTCCAGGAAATCGGCTATCCATGCCGTGCAGCGGGTGTTCTTCATGTGGTTCCGGTCTGGCCGTGTTGCGGTCGGTTCAATAAAAGCAGCAGTTTACTTGGCTGCGCGGGTAGCGCGTCAATAATTTGCCGGAAGCGCTTGTGGCGCTCCTCAGTGTTTTCTCATAAGCAATATCATACGCACAAAAAAGCTGCACAAGATACGAATTTTTAAAATGATTCACATCAAGTGTATGCAAATCGTTTTTTGTATCGTATTATCTGTTCATCGCACCGCGTTGCTGCGCAAAATCAAAGACATGGGAGACAGATCATGTACGCACAAATGGTTGAAACCGGCCTCAAGAACGTCCGTTCCATCGACGACATGGGCCAGGAAGAGCGCGCTTTCCAGGCGCGCATCGACGAAGGCATCAAGATCGAGGCCAAGGACTGGATGCCGGACGCCTACCGCAAGACCCTGATCCGCCAGATTTCGCAGCACGCGCACTCGGAAATCGTCGGACAATTGCCGGAAGGTAACTGGGTCACGCGCGCACCCACCCTGAAACGCAAGTCCATTCTGCTGGCGAAGATCCAGGATGAAGCGGGCCACGGCCTGTATCTGTATAGCGCGGCGGAAACCCTGGGCGTGTCGCGCGACGACTTGCTGGCCGCCTTGCACTCGGGCAAAGCCAAATATTCCAGCATCTTCAACTATCCGACCCTGTCGTGGGCCGACATGGGCGCCATCGGCTGGCTGGTCGACGGCTCCGCCATCATCAACCAGATTCCCCTGTGCCGTTGTTCCTATGGCCCGTATGCGCGCGCCATGATCCGCGTCTGCAAGGAAGAATCGTTCCATGCGCGCCAGGGCTACGACATCATGATGTCGCTGTGCAAGGGCACGCCGGCGCAGAAAGCCATGGCGCAAGATGCCTTGAACCGCTGGTGGTGGCCGTCCTTGATGATGTTCGGCCCTTCCGACGCCGCTTCCGTCAACAGCGCCCAATCGGCGCAATGGCGCATCAAGCTGTTCTCGAACGACGAACTGCGCCAGCGCATGGTCGACCAGACCGTGCCGCAAATCGAATACCTGGGCCTGACCGTGCCCGATCCTGACTTGAAGTTCAATGCGGAAACGGGCCACTATGAATTCGGCGAGATCGACTGGGCCGAATTCAACAATGTCCTGAAGGGCAATGGCCCGTGCAACCGCGAACGCCTGCAAACGCGCGTGACAGCGTATGCGGACGGCGCATGGTTCCGCGATGCCCTGGTCGCCTATGCCGACAAGCAAGCTGCCAACAAAGCGGCAGCCTGAAAACATCAATAAGACAGATAGGGGATAGCAACATGAGCAAAGAATGGCCTTTGTGGGAAGTTTTCATCCGCAGCCAGCACGGCCTGGCGCACAAGCATGTGGGCAGCCTGCACGCTTCCGACGCCACCATGGCGGTCAACCATGCGCGCGACGTCTACACGCGCCGCAATGAAGGCGTGAGCATCTGGGTGGTGCGCGCGGCCGATATCGTCGCCAGCAGCCCCGGCGACAAGGGCGCCCTGTTCGAACCGTCGAACAGCAAGGTGTACCGCCATCCCACCTTCTTCCCGATGCCGGAAGAAGTCAAGAACCTGTGATGGGAGCGCCTGCAATGGATGACAAAGTTAACTACTTGCTGCGCCTGGGCGACAACGCCCTGATCCTCAGCCAGCAGCTGTCGCAGCTGTGCGGCAAGGGTCCCGCGCTGGAAGAAGACATGGCGCTGACCAACGTGGCGCTGGACTTGCTGGGCCAGACGCGTTTGTGGTTCAGCTATGCGGCCGAACTGGAAAACGCGGGCCGCGACGAGGACGACATCGCCTTCCTGCGCGACGCCCATGACTTCAAGAACTGCCTGCTGGTCGAACAGCCGAATGGCAATTACGCCGACACCATGATGCGCCAGTTCTTCTTCGACAGCTGGCACTATTTCCAGCTGCTGGAACTGACGAAATCGGCGGATGCGCGCATCGTCGAAGTGGCGCAAAAATCGATCAAGGAAGTCACGTATCACCTGCGCCGCAGCGGTGACCTGATCGTGCGCCTCGGTGACGGCACGGAAGAAAGCCACGCGAAAACGCAGGCCGCCGCCGACAAGCTGTGGATGTACACGGGCGAGATGTTCAAGTACGACGCCGTCGAGCAGGCCATGGTCGCCGCCGGCATCGCGCCGCCATCGGATATCTTGCGCCAGGCCTTCCTCGAACATGTGGCCGAGATCTTCGCCGAAGCGACGCTGGTCATGCCGGCGCCCGACGCCTGGATGCAAAAGGGCGGCAAGCAGGGCACGCACACGGAGCACCTGGGTTTCATCCTGGCCGAGATGCAGTTCCTGCAGCGCGCCTACCCCGGGGCGGAGTGGTAATGAACGCCGCCGCTGGTGCCGCAGCGCTGGACGCCGCCCAGGTCTGGGCCTGGCTGGGCGACGTGGCTGATCCGGAAATCCCCGTCATTTCGGTGGTGGACCTGGGCATCGTGCGCGCCGTCGAAGTCACCGGCGGCGACGCCTGCACCGTGACGATCACACCCACGTATTCGGGATGCCCGGCCATGCAGGTGATCGCCGACGCCGTCACGGATGCCCTGCGCAGCCATGGCGTGGCGAAGGTGACCCTGGTGAACCAGCTGGCGCCCGCCTGGACCACGGACTGGATGAGCGAAGCGGGCAAGGCCAAGCTGAAAGGCTATGGCATCGCCCCGCCGCAGCAGCAGGTGATCGACATCAGCGGTTTGCGTGGTGGCGTCAAGCGTCAGCCCATGCCGAAACTGGACGTGATCTGCCCGAACTGCGGTTCCACGCATACGCAGCTGACCAGCCAGTTCGGCTCCACGCCGTGCAAGGCCCTGTACAAATGCCTGGCTTGCCGCGAGCCGTTTGACTACTTCAAGTGCCATTAAAAAAATCAGGCACACGTTCCGAAGACACTGGAGATGAAGCATGAGTAAATTTTATCCGCTGCGCGTAGCGAACGTGCGCAACGAAACGCGCGACACCATCGCCGTCACGTTCGACGTGCCGTTTGACCTGCAGCAGCAGTTCCGCTTCCAGCAGGGCCAGCACCTGACCCTGCGCGCCAACATCAACGCGGAAGACGTGCGCCGCTCGTATTCCATCTGTTCGGCGGTGCAGGACGGCACGCTGCGCGTGGCCATCAAGCGCACGCCGGGCGGCGCCTTCTCCACCTGGGCGAACGACACGCTGAAAGCCGGTGCCACCATCGAGGTGATGCCGCCCATGGGCCACTTCAACGTGCCGCTCGACAGCGTCAACCGCAAGCACTACCTGGCGTTCGCGGCCGGCAGCGGCATCACGCCCATCCTCTCCATCATCAAGACCACCCTGCTGGCGGAACCCCTGAGCCGCTTCACCCTGTTCTACGGCAACCGCGCCTCCTCGTCCGTCATCTTCAAGGAAGAATTGACGGACCTGAAGGATGTGTACCTGGAGCGTTTGAACCTGGTCTACGTGATGAGCCGCGAGCAGCAGGACATCGAATTGTTCAACGGCCGCATCACGCAGGAAAAATGCGAGCAATTCCTGCAGCACTGGATCCGCGTGGAAGACTACGACAACGCCTTCATCTGCGGCCCGGAAGACATGATGCTGGGCGTTTCCGCCGCCCTGCAGGCGGCCGGCATGCCCAAGCAGAACATCAAGATCGAGCTGTTCGCCGCCAGCATCCCGAAAAACGCCCACAAACCGCGCGCCCAGTTCGACGCGGGCGTCGTGCAGGAAACGGAAGTGACCGTCATCATGGATGGCAACCACACCACCTTCACGATGGACAAGGACAAGGAATCCATCCTCGACGCGGGCCTGCGAGCGGGGCTGGACATGCGCTACTCGTGCAAGGGCGGCGTGTGCTCGACCTGCCGCTGCAAGATCCTCGATGGCAAGGTCGAAATGGACGTCAATTACGCGCTGGAAGACTATGAAGTGGCGCGCGGCTTCGTCCTCAGTTGCCAGAGTTTTCCATTGACCGACAAGGTCGTGGTCGATTTCGACCAGGCAGAATAAAGCCGGCGCAGGGCTGACGCCCTGCCGTATCCATTACAAAAGCGAGACGCCATGACCTACCAAAACATCCTCTTCACCATCGAGCAGGGCATCGCCACGCTCACCCTGAACCGTCCCGACAAGCTCAATAGCTTTACGCAGGCCATGCACGAGGAAGTGCGCGACGCCATCGCCAAAGTCAACGCCGACAGCGCCGTGCGCGTGTTCGTGCTGACGGGCGCGGGCCGCGGTTTTTGCGCGGGCCAGGACTTGTCCGACCGCGCCGTGGAACCGGGCTCGAAGGGCGTGGACCTGGGCGAGTCGGTGGAAAAGAACTACGCGCCGCTGGTGCTGGCCTTGAAGGCCTTGCCGATGCCCGTGATCTGCGCCGTCAACGGCGTGGCCGCCGGCGCGGGCGCCAACCTGGCGCTGGCGTGCGACATCGTCATCGCCGGCAAGTCGGCCAGCTTCGTCGAGGTGTTCTGCAAACTGGGCCTGATTCCGGACACGGGCGGCACCTTTTTCCTGCCACGCCTGATCGGCTCCGCGCGCGCCATGGGCCTGGCCATGCTCGGCGAAAAACTGACGGCGGAAAAAGCGGAAGACTGGGGCTTGATCTGGAAATGCGTGGACGACGCCGAACTGGCGCAGGAAACGCGCAAGCTGGCCGTGCACTTTTCCACCGCACCGACCAAGGGCCTGGCGTATACCAAGCAGGCGCTGGCCGCCAGCGGCGCCAATACCCTGCCGCAGCAGCTGGCGCTGGAAGCGCGCATGATGAGCGATCTCGGTAACAGCGACGATTATCGCGAAGGCGTCGCCGCCTTCATGGAAAAGCGCGCACCGCAATTCAAGGGACATTGACATGACCGCATTGGCAAACAACAGTATCGTCGCCGTCATCGGCAGCGGCGCCATGGGCGCCGGCATCGCGCAGGTGGCCGCGGCCGCCGGCTACCGTGTGAAACTGTACGACACGCGTGCGGAAGCCGTCAGCAAGGCGCTGGCCGACATCGCGAAAATGTATGCGAAGCTGGCCGAGAAGGGCCGCATGACGGCCGGCGAAGCGGCCGCCGCCACGGCGCGCCTGCAGGCGGCCGGCAGCCTGGCCGATGTGAGCGACTCTGCCCTGGTGGTGGAAGCCATCGTGGAAAACCTCGACGTCAAGCGCGGCCTGTTCGCCGAGCTGGAAGCCTTGGTCGGCGACGACTGCATCCTGGCGACGAACACCTCGTCGATTTCCGTCACGGCCATCGCCGCCAAGCTGCGCCGCCCGGAACGCCTGGTCGGCATGCATTTCTTTAATCCCGTACCCCTGATGGCGCTGGTCGAAGTGGTCGAAGGCCTGGCCACCAGCGAACAGGTGGCCGCCACCGTCTACGACACGGCTATCGCCTGGGGCAAGAGCCCCGTGCATGCGAAATCGACGCCCGGCTTCATCGTCAACCGCGTCGCCCGTCCGTTTTACGCGGAAGGCTGGCGCCTCTTGAACGAACAGGCGGGCGACGCCGCCACCATCGATGCCGTGCTGCGCGAAGCGGGCGGCTTCCGCATGGGGCCATTCGAACTGATGGACTTGATTGGCCACGACGTGAATTTCTCCGTCACGCAGTCCGTGTTCGGCGCCTACTTCAACGACCCGCGCTTCACGCCGTCCGTGCTGCAGCAGGAAATGGTCAACGCCGGTTTCCTCGGCCGCAAGGCAGGCCGCGGCTTTTACCTGTACGGCGAAGGCGCAGTTGCCCCCGTGGCGCAGGCGGAAGGCCCGCAAGCGACCCCGGAATTCGTCGCCCTGTCGGCCGCCGTCGGCGGCGATGGCCGTGGCCACAGCGGCATCATTCGCAGCCTGGTGCAGCGCCTGGAACAGGCCGGCATCACGGTCAGCCGCCGCGTCACGCAGGAAGGCCAGGCGCACGACGAGGCGCCCGCCCTGCATTGCCATGGCGCCGCGATCTATCTGACGGACGGGCGCAGCGCCACCCAGCGCGCGCACGACAACCAGCATCCGGACACGGTGCTGTTCGACCTGGCGCTCGATTACGCGGGGGCCAGGCGCATCGCCGTGGCCCGTGCCGACCAGTGCAGCGACGCCGCCTATGCGGCCGTCGTCGGCCTGTTCCAGGCGGCCGGTTTCATCGTCACGCGCCTGGACGACGTGCCGGGCATGGCCGTCATGCGCACCGTCGCCATGCTGGCCAACGAGGCGGCCGACGCCGTCAACCAGGGCGTGTGCACGGTGGCCGCCGTCGATATCGCCATGCAGAAGGGCGTCAATTACCCGCGCGGACCGCTGGCCTGGGCCGATGCCGTCGGCGTCCAGCACATCGTCGCCGTGCTGCACCACCTGGCGCTGGGCTATGGCGAAGACCGCTACCGCGTCTCGCCGCTGCTGCGCCGCAAACTCGCCAATGGAGCACCGTTTCATGCATAAGGAAGACCCTATCCACGCCGCCCAGGCCCTGGCCGAAGCTGCCGCCGCCTCCATGCTGTCGCGCGACAACGCCACCGCCGCCATGGGCATCGCCCTGGCCGAAGTGGGGCCAGGCCATGCGCGCATGACGATGACGGTGCGCGCCGACATGCTCAATGGCCACCAGACCTGCCATGGCGGTTTTATCTTTGCCCTGGCCGACAGCGCCTTCGCATTTGCCTGCAACAGCTACAACATGAACACGGTGGGCGCCGGCTGCACCATCGATTACCTGGCGCCGGGCCGCGAGGGCGACGTGCTGACGGCGCATGCCGTCGAACAGGCGCTGGCGGGAAAAAGCGGCGTCTACGACGTCAAGGTCAGCAACCAGGACGGCCGCGCCATCGCGCTATTCCGCGGCAAATCGATCCGCGTGGCGGGTACAGTCATTAGTGATTGAAGGTACAAGAGCAGGCTTGAACTGCCGTTGCAGCTTTAAATAGTTAAAGAACCGATTAGGAGACAGAGATGGTCCAACGAATTCCCGCCCCGAATGACCTCGAGCCGATCGAGCGCGCCAGCAAGGATGAACTGCAGGCGCTGCAGCTCGAACGCATGCAATGGACGCTCAAGCACGCGTATGACAACGTGCCCCATTACCGCGCCGCTTTTGACGCCGCAGGCGTGCATCCGGACGACCTCAAATCCTTGTCCGACCTGGCGAAATTCCCGTTCACCGATAAAAAGGTCTTGCGCGACAATTACCCGTTCGGCCTGTTCGCCGTGCCGCGCGAGCAAGTGGTGCGCATCCACGCCTCGAGCGGCACCACGGGCAAGGCCACGGTGGTCGGCTATACGCAGAACGACATCGATACCTGGGCCAACGTGGTGGCGCGCTCGATCCGCGCCGGCGGCGGCCGCGCGGGCGACATGGTGCATATCTCCTACGGCTATGGCCTGTTCACGGGCGGCCTGGGCGCGCATTACGGCGCCGAACGTCTGGGCTGCACGGTCATCCCGATGTCCGGCGGGCAGACGGAAAAGCAGGTGCAATTGATCCAGGATTTCAAGCCGTCCATCATCATGGTCACGCCGTCGTACATGCTCAACATCATCGAGGAATTCACGCGCCAGGGTCTGGATCCGGCCGAATCGTCGCTGAAAGTGGGCATCTTCGGCGCCGAGCCGTGGACGGACGCCATGCGCTCGGAAATCGAGGCGCGCGCCGGCATCGACGCCGTGGACATCTACGGCTTGTCCGAAGTGATGGGGCCTGGCGTGGCGTCCGAATGCATCGAAAGCAAGGATGGTCCCGTCATCTGGGAAGACCATTTTTACCCGGAGATCATCGACCCGGAAACGGGCGAAGTGCTGCCGGACGGCGCGGAGGGCGAGCTGGTGTTTACCTCGCTGTCGAAGGAAGCGCTGCCCATCATCCGCTACCGCACGCGCGACCTGACCCGTTTGCTGCCGCCGACCTCGCGCTCGATGCGCCGCATCGGCAAGATCACGGGCCGTTCGGACGACATGCTGATCATCCGCGGTGTGAACGTCTTCCCCACGCAGATCGAAGAGCTGATCCTCAAAATGCCGAAGCTGGCGCCGCAATACCAGCTGGTGGTCACGCGCGACGGCCACCTCGACAAGCTCGAAGTGATCGCCGAGCTGCGCATCGACCTGACCGCCACCATCTCGGCCAGCGAGACGGACGCCCTGGCGCGCGAGCTGGAGCACCGCATCAAGACGCACGTGGGCGTGAGCACGCGCGTGCGCCTGGTGGCCGCTGCCGGCATCGAACGCACGCTGACGGGCAAGGCCCGCCGCGTGGTCGACCAGCGCCCGAAGATTTTCTCCTGATAGCCCGAACAAGGAAGCCAACATGAACGAAGCCTTTATCTGTGACGCCGTGCGCACGCCTTTCGGCCGCTATGGCGGCGCGCTGTCCAGCGTGCGCGCCGACGACCTGGGTGCGCTGCCGATCGCCGCGCTGATCACCCGCAACCCGTCCGTCGACTGGTCCGCCATCGACGACGTGTTCTACGGCTGCGCCAACCAGGCGGGCGAAGACAACCGCAACGTGGGCCGCATGGCCGCGCTGCTGGCCGGCTTGCCGGCGGCGGTGCCGGGCAACACCATCAACCGCCTGTGCGGCTCCAGCCTGGACGCCGTGGGTCTCGCCGCCCGCTCCATCAAGGCGGGCGAGGCGGAACTGATCATCGCCGGCGGCGTGGAAAGCATGACGCGCGCGCCTTTCGTGATGGGCAAGGCCGACAGCGCTTTTTCGCGCGCGGCGAAAATCGAGGACACGACCCTGGGCTGGCGCTTCGTGAACGGCAAGATGAAAACCCAGTACGGCATCGACACCATGCCGGAAACGGCGGAAAACGTGGCCGTGGAATTTGGCATCAGCCGCGCCGACCAGGATGCTCTGGCCTTGCGCAGCCAGCAGCGCTGGGCGGCAGCCCACGCGGCCGGCGTGTTCGAGCGTGAAATCGTGCCCGTCGCCGTGCCGCAAAAGAAGGGCGATCCGAAAATGGTGACGACGGATGAACATCCGCGCCCGGACACCTCGATCGAGATGCTGGCGAAACTGAAAGGCGTGGTCAAGGCTGACGGCACGGTCACGGCCGGCAATGCCTCGGGCTTGAACGACGGCGCCTGCGCCATCCTGCTGGCGTCCGCCGCCGCCGTCGACAAATACAAGTTGACGCCGCGCGCAAAAGTGCTGGGCATGGCCACGGCCGGCCTGGCGCCGCGCATCATGGGCTTTGGCCCGTCGCCGGCGTCGCGCAAGGTGCTGGCGCAAACAGGATTGACCATCGAGCAGATGGACGTGATCGAACTCAATGAAGCGTTCGCCGCGCAGGCCCTGGCCGTGACGCGCGACCTGGGCCTGGCGGACGATGCGGCCCACGTGAATCCGAATGGCGGGGCGATCGCCATCGGCCACCCGCTGGGCGCCTCGGGCGCGCGCCTGGTGATGGCCGCATTGAACCAGCTGGAACGCACGGGCGGGCGCTATGCGCTGTGCACCATGTGCATCGGCGTGGGGCAGGGTATTGCCGTAGTAATTGAACGCGTATGAACGCGTATGAACGCGTAAAAACAAAGTAAAAACAAAGTAAAAACAAAAAAGGCGCAGGCTGGTAAAAAAGCGCCGACCATATATTGACCGTAGTGCCAACCTGGTGGAGACCACAATGATTGCCAATATCTTCAAGAAAACCCTGATCGCCGGCGTGCTGGCCATGTCCGCCGCGGGCGCGTATGCGGCCGACAACATCAAGATCGGTTCCGTGCTGTCCGTCACGGGACCGGCCGCCTTCCTGGGCGACCCGGAACTGAAAACCCTGCAGCTGTATATCGAAAAGATCAACGCGGCCGGCGGCGTCCTGGGGCGCAAGCTGGAACTGGTGCACTATGATGACGGCAGCGATGCGGCCAAGGCCAACGGTTTTACCAAGCGCCTGATCGAGTCGGACAAGGTCGACGTGCTGATCGGCGGCACCACCACCGGCGCGACGATGGCGATGGCGCCGCTGGTGGAGCGCGCCAGCATGCCGTTCATCTCGCTGGCGGGCGCCGTGGTCATCATCGATCCGGTCAAGAAATGGGTCTTCAAGACGCCGCACACGGACCGCATGGCGGCCGAGAAGGTGTTCGAGGACATGAAGAAGCGCGGCATCAGCAAGGTGGGCCTGCTGTCGGAAACGAGCGGCTTCGGCGCCTCGGGCCGCAAGGAGTCGCAGATCGTCGCGTCCAAATATGGCATCACGCTGGTGGCCGATGAAACCTACGGTCCGAAAGACACGGACATCACGGCGCAGCTCACGCGCATCAAGAACACCGCTGGCGTGCAAGCCGTCTTCGTCTTCGGCCTGGGCCAGGGCCCGGCCGTCGTCACCAAGAACTACGGCCAGCTGGGCATGGCCGCGCTGCCGCTGTACCAGTCGCACGGCGTGGCGTCGGACGAATACCTGAAATTGTCGGGCAAGGCCGCCGAAGGCGTGCGCCTGCCGACGCCGGCCCTGCTGATCGGCGCCATGCTGCCCGACAGCGACGCGCAGAAGGCCGTCGTCGTCGGCTACGACAAGACGTATAAAGACCGCTACAAGATCGATCCGTCGACCTTTGGTGGCTATGCGCTCGACGCCCTGAACCTGTCGGTCGACGCCATCAAGCGCGCCGGCGGCACGGACCGCGAAAAAGTGCGCACGGCGCTGGAAACGACCAAGGGTTTTGTCGGTACCACCGGTGTCTTCAACATGTCGGCGAAAGACCACATGGGCCTGGACCTGTCGGCTTTCCGCATGGTCGAAGTGAAGAACGGCGAATGGCAATTGTCGAAGTGATGTAAGCCAGAGTACCTGCGCGAGGCCGCCCTCGAAGGCGGCCCGCGCATAGCCGAACATAATGGAGACACCATGGAAGTCGCTCAATTTCTACAATTTCTGTATTCCGGGATGACGGTCGGTTCCGCCTACGCGCTGGCGGCGCTGGGCTTTACCATCATCTACAACACCAGCGGCGTGATCAACTTCGCCCAGGGCGAATTCATCATGCTGGGCGGGATGCTGGCTGCCGTGATGTCGGCCGCCGGCGTGCCGCTGCCGCTCGCCATCATCCTGGCCGTCATCGCCACCGGCATCGTCGGCCTGCTGATGGAAAAAACCGTGATCGAGCCGGCGCAGAACGCGCAGGTCATCACCCTGTTGATCATCACGATCGGCGCCTCGCTGGTGCTGCGCGGCCTCGTGCAAATCTGGCTGGGCAAGGATACGCACTCGCTGCCGGCCTTTTCCGGCGATGCGCCGATCGAATTTCTGGGCGCCAGCCTGCTGCCGCAAAGCCTGTGGGTGTTGGGCGTGACGGTCGTCATCGTGCTGGTGCTGGGCTGGTTCTTCGGCCGTACCCTGATGGGCAAGGCCATGCTGGCCACTTCGCACAACAAGCTGGCCGCGCAACTGGTGGGCATCAATACGCGCAAGGTGCTGCTGTTCTCGTTCGGCCTGTCGGCGCTCCTGGGCGCGGCGGGCGGCATCCTTGTCGCACCGATCACGTATACCTCGTATGACGCGGGCATCATGCTGGGCCTGAAAGGCTTTGTCGCCGCCGTGTTGGGTGGCCTCGGTGGCGGCGCGGGCGCGATTGCCGGTGGCCTGATCCTGGGCATCGCCGAAGCCATGACGGCCGGCTACATCTCCTCGGCCTACAAGGACGCCGTGCCTTTCGTGCTGATTTTATTGATCCTGTTCTTCCTGCCGCAAGGCTTGTTTGGCGCTAAAAATTCGGAGCGTGTATGACCAACTTTCTTACACGCTCGCGCCACGGCGGCTTGCTGGTGCTGGCTCTGGTGCTGGCCATCCTGCCGCTGTTTCTCAGCAATGCGTTCTACTATGACGTGGCGATCCGCATCGCCCTGAACGCCATCGTCGTCATCGGCCTGAACCTGCTGATGGGCTATACGGGCCAGATCAGCCTGGGCCATGCGGGTTTCTATGGCCTGGGCGCGTATGCGTCGGCCGTGCTGACCACGCACTACGGCTGGCCGCCGCTGGCCGCGCTGGCGGCGGGCGCCGTCGCCACGGGGCTGCTGGCGCTGCTGCTGGCGCGTCCCGTCCTGAAGCTCAAGGGGCATACCCTGGCCATGGCGACCCTGGGCCTGGGCATCATCATTTCCATCGTCATCAACAACGAGACGCAGTGGACGGGCGGCCCGGACGGCATCGGCGTGTCCGCCTTCAGTGTCGCCGGCCTGGAAATCGCCGGTGAAAAATCGTGGTACCTGGTGTGCGCCGTGCTGCTGTTGCTGGTCACGTGGCTGGCCCTAAACCTGATCGATTCGCCCGTCGGGCGCGCGCTGCAGGCCATCCACGGCTCGGAAGTGGCGGCCCGCGTGGTCGGCGTCGACACGACCCGCTTCAAGGTGCGCGTGTTCGTGCTGTCGGCGGTGATCGCCAGCATCGCGGGCAGCATCAGCGCCCACTACATCGGCTTCATCACGCCCAACCTGGCCGGCTTCTTCCACTCGATCGAGCTGGTGACGATGGTGGTGGTGGGCGGCATGGCGTCGATCTTCGGTTCCATCATCGGCGCGGCCCTGCTGACGGTCCTGCCGCAGCTGCTGTCCAGTTTTGAAGGCTGGGAAACGGTGGTGTTCGGCGTGATCCTGATGGCCACCATGATCTTCATGCCGAAAGGCCTGGTACCGAGCCTGGCCAGCCGTTCGCGCAAGCGGGCAGGGGGGCCAACCGCGCCCAAGGCGCCCGTCAAATCCGCGCAGGAGGTGTGACATGCTGACGATTAAGAATCTGAGCAAGAGCTTCGGCGGCGTGCACGCGGTGCAGGATGTGAGCTTTACCGTCAAGGAAGGCAATATCCATTCCGTGATCGGGCCGAACGGCGCCGGCAAGACGACGCTGTTCAACCTGATCACGGGCGTGTACACGCCGAGCAAGGGCGAGATTTTGCTCAATGGCGAGAACGTGGCCGCCATGCCGCCCGATGCGCTGGCGCGGCGCGGCATGAGCCGCACCTTCCAGAATCTGCAGGTGTGCATGAACATGACGGCCATCGACAACGTGATGGTAGGCGCGCATTTGCGCCTGAACCAGAACCTGTTCGCCTCCATGCTGCGCCTGCCGTCCGTGCGCCGCGCGGATGCGGCTTGCCGCGACGAGGCGGCCAGCCTGATGGAATTCGTCGGCGTCGGTCGCCATGTGGACGACGAGGCGGGGCAGATGTCGTATGGCGCCTTGAAGCGCCTGGAGATCGCGCGCGCGCTGGCGGCCAAGCCGAAAGTGCTGTTGCTCGATGAACCGGCGGCTGGCCTGAACCACACGGAGACGGGCGAGATCGAAGCCTTGATCCGCAAGGTGGCGCAATCGGGCGTGACGGTGGTGCTGGTCGAGCATGACATGAAACTGGTGATGAATCTGTCGGACCATATCCTGGTGCTCGACTATGGCAAGAAGCTGGCCGAAGGGACCGCCGCCGAAGTGCGCGCGAACCCCGACGTGGTGGCGGCATATCTGGGAGTGGCTGCATGACGATGGAAAAACCTCAATCACCGCTGGTGCTCGATATCAAAGGGTTGACCAGCCATTACGGCCGCATCCAGGCCTTGCACGGCATCGACCTGCAGGTGCGCCAGGGCCAGCTGGTGGCGCTGGTGGGCGCGAATGGCGCCGGCAAGACGACCTTGTTGCGGGCGATTTCCGGCGTGCAGCCGATCAGCGCCGGCAGCATCGTCTTCGCCGGCCAGGACGTCAGCCGCATGAGCGCCGACAGGCGCGTGCGCGCCGGCATCTGCCAGGTGCCGGAAGGGCGGCAAGTGTTCGGCCCCATGACGGTGGAAGACAATCTGCGCCTGGGTGCCTTCACGCGCCCGGCGCAGGACGTGGCGGGCGACATGGAGCGCATGTACGGCCTGTTCCCGATCCTGAAGGAAAAGCGCCTGCTGCTGGCCGGGACCTTATCGGGCGGACAGCAGCAGATGCTGGCCATGGCGCGCGCGCTGATGGGCCGCCCGCAACTGCTGCTGCTCGACGAACCGAGCATGGGCCTGGCGCCGCTCCTGATCGCGGAAATCTTCCGCATCGTGGCCGAATTGCGCGACCAGGGCATCACCATCTTCCTCGTCGAGCAGAACGCGCACGCCGCCCTGTCGATCGCCGACGTGGGCTACGTGATCGAGACGGGCGCCATCACATTGTCCGGTCCCGGCCCTGAATTGCTGCATAACGAGCAGGTACAAAGCGCCTATCTGGGCATGTAAGGAGTCTGTATGGTCAAGGTATATGAAATCAACGGCGTCATCCCCGTCGTCCACCCCAGCGCCTATGTGCACCCGTCGGCCGTGCTGATCGGCGACGTGATCGTCGGCCCGCGCTGCTACATCGGTCCGCTGGCCTCGATCCGCGGCGACTTCGGCCGATTGATCCTGGAAGAGGGGGCCAATCTGCAGGACACCTGCGTCATGCACGGTTTTCCCGGCTGCGACACGGTGGTCGAAGTCGACGGCCATATCGGCCATGGCGCCGTGCTGCATGGCTGCCGCATCGGCCGCAACGCGCTCGTCGGCATGAACGCGGTGGTGATGGATAACGCCATCATCGGCGAGGAATCCATCGTCGCGGCCATGAGTTTCGTCAAGGCGGGCATGCTCGTCGCGCCGCGCAGCATGGTGGTGGGCACGCCCGCGAAGGTACTGCGCTCATTGACCGACGATGAAATCAAATGGAAAAGCTCGGGCACGGGCCAGTACCACGAACTGGCCGTGCGCTCGATGCAGACGATGCGCGAAGTGGAAGCCCTGACGCAAGTCGAGGCGAACCGCCAGCGCCTCAATTTCGAATCCGCCTTGCCGCTGCATTTGCACAAGAACGCAGCCGCGCAGTAAGCACGCAGTAAACCAACATAGGAGTAAACCACATGGCTCACATATCCACCTTGCAAAGCCTGATCGCCGGCCGCTGGCTGGGCGAAAGCGCCGCCGTGCCGTTGCACAGTGCCCTGAACAACCGTGTCATCTATCACACGCACGCGGAGAAGATCGACTTCGACGAAGCCGTCACGTATGCGCGCAAGACGGGCGTGCCGGGCCTGATGGCGCTCGACTTCCAGCAGCGCGCCGCGCGCCTGAAGGCGCTGGCCCTGTACCTGGTCGAGCGCAAGGAAGAACTGTATGCGATCTCGCACCTGTCGGGCGCCACGCGCGCCGACAGCTGGGTTGACATCGAAGGCGGCACGGGCACCCTGTTCGCCTACGCCAGCATGGGCAGCAACGAGCTGCCGTCGTCGAACGTGCTGCACGAAGGCCCGGCCATCGCGCTGGGCAAGAAGGGCGGTTTCGCCGGCACGCACATCCTGGTGCCGCGCGGCGGCCTGGCCGTGCACATCAACGCCTTCAACTTCCCCATCTGGGGCTTGCTGGAAAAATTCGCGCCCAGCTTCCTGGCGGCCATGCCCTGCATCGCCAAGCCGGCCACGGCGACGAGTTATTTGACGCAGGCCGTCGTGCGCATGATGCATGAATCGGGCTTGCTGCCGGCCGGCAGTCTGCAGCTGGTGATCGGCTCCACGGGCGACTTGCTGGACCGCCTGAACGGCCAGGACTTCGTCACCTTTACGGGATCGGCCGCGACTGCCGCCAAGCTGCGCACGAATCCGAACCTGATCGCCCAGTCCGTGCCCTTCAACGGCGAAGCCGATTCGCTCAACTGCGCCATCCTGGCGCCGGACGTCACGCCAGACGACGTGGAATTCGATCTGTTCGTCAAGGAAGTCGTGCGCGAAATGACGGGCAAGTCGGGCCAGAAGTGCACGGCCATTCGCCGCATCATCGTGCCCGAACACCTGATGGACGCCGTCGGCACGCGCCTGCGCGAACGCCTGGCCAAGGTGGTGGTGGGCGACCCGTCCATCGAAGGCGTGCGCATGGGCGCGCTGGCCTCGAAAGAGCAGCAGAACGACGTGGCCGAACGAGTCGCCACCCTGTCGCAGGGCAACGAGGTGGTGTTCGGCGCGGCCGATGGCTTCAATCCCCTGGGCGATGGGGCCACGGACGGCAGCTTCTTCTCGCCGACCTTGCTGCTGTGCCGCGACGCTTTCGGCAACGACGCCGTGCATGACGTGGAAGCGTTCGGCCCCGTCAGCACCATGATGGGCTACCACGATATCGATGAAGCGCTGGCCCTGGCCGCGCGCGGCAAGGGTAGCCTGGTGAGCACCCTGGTGACGCGCGATCCGAAGATCGCCGCGCGCGTGGTGCCGCAAGTGGCGGCCACGCATGGCCGCGTGCACGTGCTCGAGCGCGTGGCCTCCGTCGATTCGACCGGTCATGGTTCGCCCTTGCCGCAATTGAAGCACGGCGGCCCTGGCCGCGCGGGCGGCGGCGAGGAACTGGGCGGCGTGCGCGCCGTGCGCCACTACCTGCAACGGGCGGCCGTGCAAGGTTCGCCGACCATGCTGGCGGCCATCACGGGCGAATACGTGCGTGGCGCGGACGTCAATGAAAGCCCGATCCACCCGTTCCGCAAGCACTTCGAAGACTTGAAGACGGGCGACTCGTTGCTCACGCACCGCCGCACCGTCAGCGAAGCGGACATCGTCGCCTTCGGCGGCATCTCGGGCGACTTCTTCTACATGCACTTCGACGAAATCGCGGCCAGGGAATCGCAGTTCGGCAAGCGCATCGCCCATGGCTACTTCGTGCTGTCGGCCGCCGCCGGCCTGTTCGTCTCGCCTGGCGTCGGCCCCGTGCTGGCCAACTACGGCCTGGATAATTTGCGCTTCGTCGCCCCCGTCGCCATCGGCGACACCATCCGCGCGCGCCTGACCTGCAAGCGCAAGGTCGACCGCAACCGCAAGGACGTCTTTGGCGTGGGCCAGGGCGTGGTCGCATGGGACGTGCAGGTGACCAACCAGAACGAGGAACTGGTGGCCAGCTACGACATCCTGACCCTCGTTTCCAAGCGCGAGTAAGGCAACCTGGAAGGACGGATATGACCGGCGCCGCCTGCGATGTTTGCGTGGGCGGCGCCTTTTTTTTGGAGAGATGCAATGCGCAAGGAAGAGAACCAAGCCTCCATCGCCGTGCAGGCGCAACTGGCCCTGAGCGCCAGCGATGCCGTGGCGGCCATCGCCAACGGCAGCCTGGGTGCGGCCGATTACATGACCACCCTGCTGGCGCAGGCGCGCGCGCAGGCCGGCTTGAACAGCCTGATCGCGCTCAATGCGGATGCCGCGCTGGCCGCCGCCGCGCGTGTCGATGCGGCGCGCTCGGCGGGCCAGCCCTTGCCGCCGCTGGCGGGCTTGCCCATCGTTGTGAAGGACAATATCGATACGCGCGGCATGCCGACGACGGCCGGCACGCCGGCCTTGCGCGATTGGTATCCAGCCGCGAATGCACCCGGTGTGCAGCGGCTGCTGGACGCGGGCGCCATTGTGCTGGGCAAGGCCAACATGCATGAGCTGGCGTTTGGCGCCACTAGCACGAATTTTTCCAGCTTCGCGGGGCATGTCAAGAATCCGTATGACGGCGCGCGCATTCCGGGTGGTTCTTCCGGCGGCACGGCGGCAGCCATCGCCGCGCGCATCGCGCCGGCCGGCCTGGGCACGGATACGGGCGGCTCCGCGCGCGTGCCGGCCGCCCTGTGCGGTATCGCGGGTTTGCGTCCGTCGGTCGGCGATGGCGGCGCCGAGCGCCGCTACGATTCCGGCGGCACGGTCCCCATCAGCCACACGCGCGATACGCTGGGGCCGATGGCGCGCACGGTGGCCGACCTGGCCCTGCTCGACAGCGTGCTGTCCGGCCGGATGTCGCCATCGCCGGAACCGCTGGCGGGCTTGCGTTTCGGCGTGCCCGCCGCTTTCTGGCAGCCGCTGGATGCCGATGTGGCGGCCGTGATGGCGCAGGCCCGCGAGACCCTGGCGCAGGCGGGCGTCGTGCTGGTCGATATCGGCATGCAAGACGTGATGGAAGTGAACGGCAAGGTATCGTTCCCGCTGGCGTTGCACGAGCCGCGCCAGGCGATTCCCGCCTACCTGGCCGCCAGCGGCGCGCCGCTCACGCTGGACGATATCGCCGCGCAGGTGGCCAGCCCCGACGTGCGGCATGCGTTTGGCGCCATCACCGCCGATGCGTTTGGCGCCGCGTATCCCGACGCCTTGCAGGTGCAGCGGCCCCGCCTGCAGGCGCTGTACCGCGACTATTTCGCGCGGCACCGGCTGGATGCGATCTTTTTCCCCACCACGCCCGTGTGCGCCGTGCCCATCGACGGCGTGCATGGCTCGTCGACGATCGCGGTGGCCGGCGGCGCGGCCGGCGACGCGTTCACCACCCTGATCCGCAATACGGACCCGGCCAGCAACGCGGGCATTCCCGGCTTGTCGCTGCCGGCGGGGATCACGGCTGCCGGTTTGCCGGTGGGGATGGAGATCGACGGGCCGCTGGGCAGCGACAGCCGGCTGCTGGCCATCGGCCTGTCGCTCGAGGGGTTGTTCGGCGCCTTGCCGGCGCCGTCGGCGCGCACTTGACGCGATAAGGATCGCACTGGCGCGCCAGGCAGGGCGCCAGCGCTTCCTGCCCGCTGAATTCTCCACAAATGCATGAAAAATATCG
The DNA here is from genome assembly GCF_018682595.1 of Janthinobacterium sp. JC611. Taxonomy (NCBI): domain Bacteria; kingdom Pseudomonadati; phylum Pseudomonadota; class Betaproteobacteria; order Burkholderiales; family Oxalobacteraceae; genus Janthinobacterium; species Janthinobacterium sp. JC611. The sequence continues at coordinate 76,796 of NZ_JAFLJN010000001.1, read as the reverse complement.
CTCAAGTGTGGTTTTGCGCGGCGTGCTATTTAGATAAACCCCTCTAGAATGCGTGCTTTTTCCTTCAAAATCGGCGAAATCGCGCCTTACCTCAAGAAAACTTTCCAAAGTAAAACCTTTTCTCTGTAGCATGGTTTTACTCACTGGTCACGCCGCCAGGCGCGCTCCACGCCGCGCTGGCGGCGCGAAAAAAACGGACCCGGTCTTTTACGGCCGGTGAGCCAACGACCTCGAGCCCACTCCACGTTCACCGCTACGGGTATTTAATTACTATGAATAAACACGTCCTGATTTTCCTTCTGGCCATGCCCCTGGCCATCAGCCACGCTTATGCCGAAGAGGTCGATGGCCCTGCGGTCAAGATCAGCGGTTACGGCACGGCCGCCCTGACCATGGCCGATACCGACAACGCGCAGTTCGCGCGTCCGAACCAGGCCGCCGGCGCCGGCCGCACCGCACGCACGGGTGTCGATTCCAACCTGGGACTGCAAGCCAATGTCACCGTCAACCCATGGCTGTCGGCCACCGTGCAGGGACTGGCGCGCAAGGATGGCGAGGATGATTTCGGCGCGGAGCTGGCCTGGGCCTTCGCCAAGGCCAAGGTGTCGGACAGCTTCAGCGTGCGCATCGGCCGCATGGGCCTGCCCGTTTTCATGATTTCCGATTACCGCAACGTGGGCTATGCCAACACCATGCTGCGCCCGCCCGGCGAGATGTACTCGCAGGTGCCCCTGAACAGCATCGACGGCATCGACGGCGCTTACCAGTTCAGCGCGGGCGACACCAGCATCACCGCGCAACTGGCGCTGGGCCGCACCAAGGCCGCCCTGGCCACGGGTCCCGCTTCGACCGTGCATGTGGAAGGCAAGTCCATCGTCGCCCTCAACGTGGTGGCCGAACATGGTCCCGTCACCGTGCGCTTCGGCCGTGCCGAGACCAGGCTGACGATCGACGATTCGCCCAGCCTGAATACCTTGATGGGCAGCTTGCGCGCGGCCGGCAGCGGCTACCGGATCGCCCAGCTGGGCGCCCTGGCCGATGCGCTGGAAGTCAGGGACAAGAAAGCGTCGTTCACGTCCGTGGGCCTGGCCCTGGACTGGAACAAGGTGCTGCTGCAGTCCGAATATGCGAAGCGCAAGACGGACAGCTATGTCAGCGACAGTACCTCGTGGTACGTGATGGGCGGCTACCGCGTCGGCGCCTTCCTGCCCTACTACAGCCATGCCAGCCTGAAGGCCGATGGCCGCGTGAACAACACCGTGCCGGCTGCCTGCCCTGCCGGCTATCCGGCGGCCTGCACGCCGACCCTGCGCGCGCTGTCGGCCGGCGTCGACACCCTGGCCAGCATGCGCAACCAGCTGGAACAATCGACGGACAGCATCGGCGTGCGCTGGGACTTCCACCGTTCGGCCGCGCTGAAACTGCAGATCGACCGCATCAAGCCGAAGAATGGCCCGGGCCTGTTCGTGCAAGCCAAGCCAGGCTTCCATGGTCCCGTCACGGTGGCCGCCGCCGCCATCGATTTCGTTTTCTGAGGAGCGCCGCATGAAACCATTGATCTTGAATGTGGCTGCCTTGCTGGCGCTGTCGAGCGCCGTTCCCGCCATGGCCGAAGTGGTCGTGGTGGTCAGTCCGAAGAGCGCCGCCGGCGCCATGACGAACGAACAGGTGGCGCAATTCTTCCTCGGAAAATCGACGGCCATGACGCCGATCGACCAGCCGGAAAGCGCTCCCGTGCGTGCCGAGTTCTACAAGAAGGTGACGGACAAGGAGCCGTCGCAGGCCAAGGCCCTGTGGTCCAAGCTGGTCTTCACGGGCAAGGCGACCTTGCCGAAGGAAGTGGCCAATAGCGCCGACGTGAAGAAGGCCGTGGCGGCCGATCCGAAAGCCATCGGCTACATCGAAAAGAGTGCCGTCGACGGCACCGTCAAAGTGGTGCTGACGGCGCCATAAAGCCGGCTCGGGCCGCGTGCCATGCTGCGGCCCGATACACATACCATCAGGAGACAGCAATGAGCATCAAACGCAAGATATGGGCGCTGCCCGTCGTCTCGGCCGTGATTTTCGCACTCGGCCTGGCCGTCAGCGCCTATCTGTCGACGGCCGCGCTCAATTCCATCCACGCCACGGAAGGCGCCGACTATCCCGCGCTCGACATGGCCAAATCGCTGACCCTGGACGTGGCCGGCGTCGGCGACGCCTTGCGCGATGCCGTCAGCGAAGGCGACAAGGAGCGTATCGGCCAGGTCGATGGCCAGGCCGCCAAGCTGCGCGAAAAACTGGCCGCCTTCGCGGCCATTCCCGGCCAGCGCGGGCAGGGCGCGCGCCTGGCCAGGGAATTCGACGCCTACTATGCGCCGGCCCTGAGCGCGGCGCGCATCATGCTGGAAATGGAAGAGGGCGACCCGCAAGCGACCGTGGCGCGCATGCAGGGCGCGCTGGCGGTGCTCAACACGGACCTGGCAAAGACGAATGAGCAGGCGCAGACGCAATTCAGGCAGGGCATCGAACGCAGCGCGGCCAATGTGCGCAATGCGCTCAATACCAGCATCGCCGTGGCGCTGGTCATCATCGTCTGCCTGGTGGCCGTGTCGCACTTCGTCGTGCGCGCCATCTGGCAGCAACTGGGCGGCGAACCCGAATATGCGCGCCAGATCGCGCGCGCCGTGGCCGATGGCGACCTCTCCATGCAGATCGCCACCGAGGCGGGCGACCAGGCCAGCCTGCTGGCGGCGCTGAAGGACATGCGTGGCAGGCTGGCCAGCATGGTGGCCGGCATCAAGGCTTCTGCCGAGACCATCCAGGTGGCCAGCGCGGAAATCGCCCAGGGCAATGCGGACCTGGCCGCGCGCACGGAATCGCAGGCGGGCAGCCTGGACCTGACGGCGCGCAGCATGGATAGCCTGACCTCCACCGTGCGCGACAACGCCGCCAATGCGGGCCAGGCGCACGAGCTGGTGCTGTCGGCATCGTCGGTTGCCGTGAAGGGCGGGCAAGTGGTCAGCCGGGTGGTCACCACCATGGGCGAGATCAACGATTCGTCCAGACGCATCGTCGACATCATCGGCGTCATCGACGGCATCGCCTTCCAGACGAACATCCTGGCCTTGAATGCGGCCGTGGAAGCGGCGCGCGCGGGAGAACAGGGGCGCGGCTTTGCCGTGGTGGCCGCCGAAGTGCGCAACCTGGCGCAGCGCAGCGCGGCAGCGGCGCGCGAAATCAAGCAATTGATCGGCGATTCGGTGGCCAGGGTCAACGTGGGGTCGAAGCTGGTCGACGAGGCGGGGCTGACCATGGGCCAGATCGTCGATTCCGTGAAAAAGGTGGCCGATATCATGGCCGAGATCAGCGCCGCCAGCCAGGCGCAAAGCGCCGGCATCGGCGACATCGGCGTGGCCATCGGCAGCATGGATCAAATGACGCAGCAAAACTCGGCGCTGGTGGAAGAAGCGTCGGCGGCGGCCGAATCGCTGCAGGAACAGGCGGTGCAGCTGGGCACGGCGCTGGCCGTATTCAAGCTGGCGCAGGGCAGTCCGGCGCCTGTTGCCGCCGTGCCGGCGGCACGGCGGCTGGCGTTGGCGAAAGCGGCTTAGGCCTGCAGCCCGAACGGATCGTCGATGCTGTGCGCCGGCTGTGTAAACCAGCGCGGACCGTCTTGCGTCATGTAGAAATGGTCTTCGTGGCGGATGCCGAATTCGCCGGGGATGCAGATCATCGGCTCGTTCGAGAAGCACATGCCCACGTCCAGCGGCGTCGTGTCGTTGCCCACCAGGTAAGGCCATTCGTGGATATCGAGGCCGATGCCGTGGCCCGTGCGGTGCGGCAGGCCGGGCAGCTTGTAGCCGGGGCCGTAGCCGTCCGCTTCCAGGGATACGCGCGCGGCGCGGTCCACGTCGCCGCAGGGCACGCCCAGCCGCGCGGCGGCGAAGGCGGCTGCCTGCGCGGCCTTTTCGCTGTTCCACACGCTGCGCTGGCGTTCGCTGATGGCGCCAAACACATAGGTGCGCGTGATGTCGGAGATATAGTTCATCACCTGGCAACCCGTGTCGATCAGCACCATGTCGCCCGCCTTCAGGGTTTGCACGTAATTGACGCCATGCGGGTAGGCCGTCGCTTCGCCGAACAGCACGATGCAAAAATACGAGCGGGGCGCGCCCACCTTGCGGTGCGCGCGCTGGATGAATTCCTCCACTTCCACCGTCGTGATGCCTTCATACAGCATACTGGCCGTGGCCACATGCACGGCCAGGGTCATGTCCATCACGCGCTGCATCAGGGCGATTTCCGCCTTTGATTTTCTGCTGCGGCAGTACGCGGTGACGGCGCGCGCATTTTCCAGCGCGTAGCCGGCGGCCAGCGGCCGGATGCCGTCGTAGATGAAGAAGGAGGCGCTTTCGCAGATGCCCACGCGCGGCGGCTGATGCGCGTCCTGCGCCACGCCCATGCGCGCCAGCACGTCGACGAACAGCTGGTACGGGCTCTCATGCTCTTCCCAGCAATTGACGCGGCCTTCGACGAGCATGAAGCCTTGCAGGGTGCTTTCCTCGAAAGCGGGCGCGATGTATTCGATGTCGCCGCTGGCCGGCAGGATGGCGCCCACCATGCGTTCGCTGGCATACCATTTGGTGCCCGTGAAATAGGTGAGGTTGGCGCCCGCGTTCAGGTAGATGGCGGCGATGCCTTGCTCGCGCATGAACGCCTGCGCCTTGGCGATGCGTTGCGCATGTTCGTCCTTGCCGATGGCGGCCATGCCGCCCGTCATGTCCGACAGCGATGCCAATGCCTGTTCGATGGAAGTGCCACCTATGCTCATGCCTGCTCCTTTGCTCGATGCTGAATATGGAATGCCGGCATGATATCAGTTCGCGCCTTTCGGCTTGAGCCCGGGCGCGCCGCCGGCGGCATCGGGCGGGGCCAGCACCAGGTCGTGCGGGTAGGTGAAGTGCCAGTCCGCGTAGCGCTGCTTGCGGCGCAGGCTGGCGTCTTCGTCGAGAAAATTATCCTGCTTGATGGGGAGCTGCGGCGACAGCGAGTGGATGCCGACGATGCGTCCTTCCTGCCGCAGCAGGCCCCACTGCGCCTTGCCCGTGACGGGGTCCGCATACAGGCGGCGCAAGTGCCGCCGGGCGTTGGCAAAGCGCGGGTCGCGCAGCAGTTCCTGCAAGGTCAGGGGATAGCGGGGCCGCCCGTCGCCCGGCGTGCTGTCGTAGTAGCGGCCCAGGGCATTGCGGAATTCATGGCCGATGAACAGCAGCTCGCGCTCTTTTTCGCGCCGCGCGGCCGTGGCAAGCAGCTCGCTGGCCAGCACCAGGCCCACGCCCATGAAGGCCACCAGCATCAGGGTCCAGATATACGCGAAACCCCGCGCGCGGCGTTGAAAATCAGAGCTGCTCAAACGGGATGCCCTCGCGCGTCTTGCCCTTGGCGCCGCTGCGCACGTCGGCCACGCCGCTAATTTCGCCATTGGGCGAAGGGATCAGCTGCCAGGTGGCGGACGACTCCGTGACGGGATCCAGCGGCACGCTGCGGAAGTAGTGGTGGGTGACCAGGTCGGCCAGCGCGGCCGGATACTCCCCCTTGTCGGCATAGTATTTATCCAGGCCGCTCCTGAGCACCTGCAGGTTTTCCTTCAGGGCGACTTCCTTCGACTTTTCCACGGAACCGAAATAGCGGGGAATGGCGATCGTCAGCAGTAGCGAGATGATGGCCAGCACCACCAGCAGTTCGACCAGGGTAAAGCCGCGCCGCGGGCCAGTTCTCTGCATGGCGATCACCATTGATTGAGCGGCACGCCGTTCAGGCCCGCCTTGGTCGAGCGCGAGGCGACGTCGAACACGTCTTCGCCTTCGCTGGGATTGTCGGGCGGCGAAGCGTAGGCGCGCTTGCTCCAGCTGTCGGCCGCGCTGCCTTCTTCCCTGGGCTGGAACGGGTCGCGCGGCAGGCGGCGCAAGAAATAGATGTTCTGCTTCGAGGGGCTGCGCTGGTCGGGCACGCCCTCGACCAGTTCCTCGAGCTTCTTCGGATAGCCGGATACGCCCAGCGACAGCTTGATGCGGCCATTGTCCGAGGCCCGCTTGTAGGCGTCGATCGCTTCGCGCATTTCGATCAGGGCGCTGCGCAATTGCTGTTCCTTCGCCCGTTGCAAGGCCACCTGCGCCATCGGCACGGCCACCGTGGCCAGGGTCGCCATGATGGCCAGGGTGATCATCAGTTCGATGAAGGTAAAGCCTTGTCGCTTCATTGGCCACCTTTGCCGGACTTGTCGCCGGCCGCCGGCGCCTCGTCGCCGCCCGTCATGGGCGAGCCGCTGCGCGGCGCGGCTTGCTCGGGCGCGGCGATGGCCTCAGGGCTGCCGCCGACGCTGGCGCGGCCGCCCACGGACGCCTCGGTGCCGGAATTGAATTCGGCCGTCATCAGATCCGGGCGGCGGATGCTGCGCAGCAGGCGCGGCGTGATCGACAGCACGATTTCGCTGCGCATGGCGTCGTCCTTCTGGCTGCCGAACAGGCGGTTCAGCACGGGCAGTTCGCCCACGCCGGGTACCTTGTTGGCCGTGCCCCTGTCCTCGTCGCTGATCAGGCCCGCCAGCACCTGCGTCTCGCCATCTTTCAATCGCAGCACGGTGGAGGCGCTGCGCGTGCCGATCTGGTATGCCTGCGTGCCCGTCTTGCTGATCACTTCCTTGACCACGTTCGACACTTCCAGGTTGACCTTGATGGCCACCTCGTCGTCCAGGTAGACGTTCGGTTCGACGTCGAGCTTCAGGCCCACGTCGATGTAGTTGACGCTGTCGGAGCTGACGCCGTTGTTCGTCGTGACGGTAATCACCGGCACGCGGTCGCCGATCAGTATCTTGGCCTTTTCCTTGTTGCGCACGCGGATGCGCGGGTTGGCGAGGATATTGCTGTCGCTGTCGGTCTTGTTGGCGTTCAGGGTGACGCCGCCGATGCCCAGGTTGATGTTGTCGCCATTGATGCGGCGCAGGTCGGCCACCTTCAGGCCGCCCAGGCCATTGGCGGCGCCGCCGGCCAGGGTCAGGCTGGCCTGGTCGGGCCAGCGGATGCCCAGTTCCATCAGGCGCGTGCGCTTGACTTCCAGCACCTCGACTTCCAGCATCACTTCCGGGTCGGCCAGGTCCTGCACGTTGATGATGCGCTCGGCCATGCGCACCATTTCCGGCGTATCGCGCAGCATGATGATGCCCAGGCGCTCGTCGGTGACGACGTCCTTGGCCTTGAGCAGGGTCTTGATGGAAAACGCCACCGTCTTGACGTCCGCATTGGCGAGGAAGAAGGTGCGCACCACGAGCTGCTGGTAATCCTTCACCTTTTGCGGCGTGTTCGGGTAGATGGTGATCGATTTGTCGCTGGTGACGCTTTGCTCGAGCTGGTTGGCGCCCAGCAGCATGGCGATCGCCTCTTCGATGCTGGTGTCGCGCACGGAAATGGTGGCGCGCAGGGCCGGATCGACTTCCTTGTCGAAGACGAAGTTCAGGCCCGACACCTTGCTGATGAAGTCGAACACGGAGCGCAGCGGCGCGTCGCGGAACTCCAGGGTGACGGGTTTGCGGTAGGCGGCGGCCAGCTTGCCGCCGGCCGGCCGGGCGCTGGCCTGCGCGTCGCCGATGCGGCTTTTCAGGGCCAGCGCCTCGCGCTGCGCGGGGCGCTCCTGCAGCACCTGGCGCAAGGTTTCCTGCGCCTGCGCCACGTTCGCTTCGCCGCCGCGCTGGTAGCTGGCCTGCGCTTCCTGCATCAGCTTGCGGTGGCGCTCATCCTGCGCCACGCCGGCCAGGCCCCGCTGCGCCACGTCGTCGCTGGCATCGATGGCCAGCGCCTGCCGGTACAGCGCTTGCGCTTCGGGCAGCTTGCCTTGCTGGCGCAGCGCTTCCGCAGCGCCATTCAGCTTGTTCAGCGCGCGCATCCTGCCATTGGTGACGGCGATGCGATACTTGGCGTTGGTCGGCTCGGCTTGCGCCGCCTGTTCCAGCAGGGCCAGGCCCTGTTCCGTGCGGCCGGCGCCCAGCAAGGCCTGGCCATCGTTGTAGGCCTGGTTGCCGGCGCAGGCGGCCAGCAGGGACAGCATGGGCAGCAGGGCGATGACAGTGCGTGACATACGTGCGGCGCGTCGTTTCAATTGAGATCCCCTACGGCGAGTGTCTGTTTCAGGTTGAGCGGCAGATAGGTAAATTGCAGGGCGCCCTGCACCACGCCGTCGAAGCGGTAGCGTTCTTCGAGCGTGTCGCCGGGCCGCGCCACCACGTTGCGTTCGCCCGCCTGCAGGAAGTAGGCCGCCTTGCCTTCGTCGACGAAACGGCCGAGGAATTGAAACGGCAGCGGTGGCGGCGCGTTCGCATCGACGACGGCGACGGTGCGGGTGGCCTGGGCCGCCTGCTGGTCGAGCATGATCTTTTTCGGCGTCTCCGGCTGCCAGCTTTGCTTGGCGAACAGGGTGGCCGCTTCCTCGTCGTCGATTCCCCGGCGCGGTTCGATGGCCAGCGCGCGATGGGCTGGCGCAGCGGCAGTGACTGCAGCGAGGGGCGCGACCGCCACCCGCTCCACCTGGCGCGTGGTGGCCGTGGCCGGCCCTACGATGCTGCCTTCGTCCTCGGGGGCGAAGAAGGCGGCCAGCAAGGTCGCCGCGGCGGCGCCTCCCAGTACGGCTTTTTTCATCGGCGCACCTCGGCCTTCTTCACCAGCAGGATGAACTGGATGCGCGCGTCGATCTCGCCCGCCTCGATCTGTTCGCGCTTGAAGAGCACGGAGTCGAGCGTCAGGGTGGGCAGCGCCTGCAGGGCGTCGACGATAAAGGCTTGCAGCTGCGCGTATTCGGCCTTCACGGGCAGGGTGATCTGGTAGCGCAAAAAGGCCGTGTTGCCGTCTTCCTGCGGTTTGTAGTCGGCCCTGGCCAGGGTGACGCCGCTCTTTTGCGCCACTTCCAGCAATGCCTTCAACTGGTCGGGAATGCTGTCGTGCGCGGGCAGGTAGGCGTGAAAGGAGGCCAGGGCGTCGGCATCGGCATCGAGGGTGATGGGGGCCGGCGGCAGCGCCGACTGTCTGGCCGCGGCGGCCAGTTGCGCCGCCAGTTGCTGCTGGCGTGCGGCCAGCGCATCGCCCTGCCGCAGGGCGATGGCTGCCAGCGCCAGGCAGGCCGCACCGATGGCGCAAGGCCAGCCCAGGGTACGCCATAGCCGTTGCGCTTCCCACCGCAGGCGCGGCGGCATGCGCAGCTGCAGGCGTGGATGGGCTACGGGCGCACCGGCTTTGAACACGGGTTTTATTGCCGCCATTGCGCCTCCAGCTGAAAACGGTACGGGTGTTCGGGCGCGTTGGCGTTCATCTCGTGCTTGAGCAGATACACGGAGCCGAACATGGGCTGCTGGTTCAGGAAGGCCAGGTAGTTGAGCATGTCCTGCGGCGTTTCCGCTTCGGCGGCGATCTTCAGGACGCTGGCGCCATCCTGTCCCTGCTGCGCATTCAGGTCCAGCCCCAGCAAGGCGATGCGCACGTCGCGCGGCGGTTGCACCGTCCTGACCAGGCGGGTGACGGGCAAGTTAAGCTGGCGCACGGCGGCGGCCACCTGTTTCAGTTCGAGGTCGCGTTCGCGCTGCTGGCTTGCCGAAAGGGGGGCGCGCACGGGGCGCGCGGGCTGCAGTTGCGCCAGTTGCGCTTCCAGGCGCCGCGTTTCCTGCGCCTGCACCAGCCAGTACCCGGCGGCCGGCAGCAGCATCGAACCGCCCGCCAGGCACAGGGCGAGGCGCCAGCCCTTGAAGGTTTGCGCCGCGCCGGGAGTCACGAAGTCGATGCGGCTCAGGCCCATGCGGCCTCCCGCATCAGGTGGGCGGCGCCGGCCACAGGAAGGGGCTGGAAGCGTCCGGGCAGGTCCTCCTGCGACACGCCGCTCAAGTCGAGCAGCGCCACGTGTTCGATGGCGTCGAGCTGCGGCGCGCGCAAGTTCCAGCGCCGCCACGCCCGATCCAGTTCGTCGCCCCAGGCGGCGCCGCAGGACTGGCTGTGCAGGGCCGAAATGCGCCCGCCGCTCGTCGTTGCCAGCAGCAGCCGGCCCGCTTCCACCAGGGCGAAGGCGGCAGGCTTGCCACCGGCGATGCTGCGCCAGGCCGGCCCGACTATGGGTTCGATGGACAGGATGCGCCGGCCCTGCGCGGCCGCCGCCTGCTGCACGCCTTGCAGCAGGGCCGCATCGATGCCGCAGGCCAGGCGCGGCCTGCCATACGGCGCATCGTCGGCAGCCAGGCGCCAGGCGCGCGCACCATCGCCATACACGGCGGCGAACTGGCTATGCAGGAAGCGCTGTGCGCTGTTCCGCTCGAGCAGGGCGCCGCTCCACGGCACCATCAGCATGGCGCACCAGCGGCTGGCCAGGCTGACGGCCAGCGGCAGTTTTTTGCCGCGATCCTGTTCGAGCCAGCCGCGCAAGCTGGCCAGCGCCACGTCCCAGCTGCCGTCGGGATTGTTGATCGGCAGGTGGAAGGCGCTGTCGGCCACGGGACGGCCGCTGCGGCGCAGCACGCCGTCCAATCCGTGCGGCGCCAGGTGCAGGCACAGGGTGGCGCGGCTGACGCGTTCAATAAGTGACACGATTGAGCTCCGCTAAAGTGGTTTCGCCGCGCCGCACCAGGTCCAGGCCCGCTTCGCGCGCCAGGCGAAAACCGTTGCGCGCCGCTTCTTCCTTCATCTGGCTCAGGGGCGCGCGCGTGCAGATCATCTCGCGCATGGCGTCGCTGAGCATCAGCACCTCGGCGACGGCCTTGCGGCCCTTGTAGCCGGTGCCGCGGCAATGGCCGCAGCCCTTGCCGGCCATGAATTGCCAGTCCTGCACCTGGTGCAGGGCCAGGCCGCTGTCGCGCAGCTGCTGCGCATCGGCCAGCACCTCGGCGCTGGCGTCGACGGCGCAGTGGGCGCAATTGAGGCGCAGCAGGCGCTGCGCCACGATGCCGTTCAGGGCGGCCGCAAAGCTGTAGGCATCGACGCCCATGTGCAGGAAGCGGCCGACGACGTCGAAGACGTTGTTCGCGTGCACGGTGGTAAACACCAGGTGGCCCGTGAGCGCCGCCTGCACGGCGATCTGCGCCGTTTCATCGTCGCGGATTTCGCCGATCATGATCTTGTCGGGATCGTGGCGCAGGATGGAGCGCAGGCCGCGCGCGAACGTCAGTCCCTTCTTTTCGTTGACGGGGATCTGCAGCACGCGCGGCAGGCGGTACTCGACGGGGTCTTCGATGGTGACGATCTTGTCGCGTCCCGTGTTGATCTCCGTGATGGCCGCGTACAGGGTGGTGGTCTTGCCGGAACCGGTGGGGCCCGTCACCAGCAGCATGCCGTGCGGCTTGGCGGCCAGGCGGCGGATCTGTTCGATGGCGTCCTCGTTCAGGCCCAGGCTTTCCAGGCGCAGCGCCTGCGCCGCCTCCGTCAGCGCGCGCCGGTCCAGCAGGCGCAGTACGGCGTCCTCGCCAAAGATATTCGGCATGATGGAGACGCGGAAATCGATCTCCGCCCCTTTCACGCGCACCTTGAAGCGGCCGTCCTGCGGGATGCGGCGCTCGGCGATATCGAGGTCGGCCATCACCTTGATGCGCGAGATGATCTGTTCCGCCATCGCCAGCCCCTGCACCTGGCCCGCCTGCACCAGCACGCCGTCGACGCGGTATTTGATGACCAGGCTGGCCACGTCGCATTCGAGGTGGATGTCGCTGGCCTGGAATTTCAGGGCGTCGTAGATGGTGGAGTTCACCAGTTTGACCACCGGGCTGCTGTCTTCGCTGATGCGGATCAGCGAAATGTCCTCGATGCTCTGGTCGAGTCCCGCTACGTCGCTGTCGTCATCGCCATGCTGCATTTCCTGCATCGCCTGCTGCACGCTTTCCTGCTGCAGCAGATAGGCGGCCAGGTCGTCCGGGTGCGCCAGCGCCACCGTGAAGCGTGTGGAGAGGGCGAAGTCGGCCCATTGCAGCAAGTCTTCGGCAAACGGGTTGCCGACGACGAGCACGGGCGGCGCGCCAGGAGTATCCGGCTGCAGCAGCACGCAGTCGCGCTGGGCGCAATCCGTGTAGGGCAGCAGCGCAAAGGCGGGCAAGGCGGCCTGCAGCTCGGCCATCGTCCAGGCCGGATAGCGGAACAGGGCGGCCAGCTGACGCAAAAAGACTTCGGGCGGCAGGGCCGCCGTTTCCTGCAGCACGGCCATCTGCGGACGGCCCTGTTCCAGCGCGCTGGCGTGGGCCCGGCGCAGCATGGCCGCATCGAGGACGGTGCGTTCTTCGTCGCGCGCGTTCATGACATGAACTTCAAGATAAGCTCCCGGCCAGTTCAAAGATCGGCATGTACATCAGCACCACCACGCCGCCGATGACGACGCCGATGATGGTCATCAGGAGCGGCTCGAGCAGGCGCGACGCCCAGTCCACCCAGCGGGCGAATTCCTCGTCGTGGAACTTGGCCGAGCGTTCCAGCATGTCGCCCAGGCGGCCCGTGTTCTCGCCCACCTTCAGCAGCGATTGCGCCACCGGCGTGGCCATGCCGGCCTGTTCCAGCGCGGTGGAAAACGGCATGCCCTCCTGCACCGCGCGGCGCGCCTGCGCCAGCTGCTCCTGCTGCGCCGGCAGCAGCATGGGCGCCACCATGGCCAGCGCCTTGTGCAGCGGGATGCCGGCATGCAGCAGCAGGCTGAGAGCCCGGTAGAAGCGGGCCAGGCGGAATTCCGCCGCCTTCCCGGCCAGCACGGGCAGGCGCAAGAGGCGCAAGACCAGGGCCTGGCGCGCGCCGGCGTTGGCGGCGCCGAAGAGCACGGCGCCGACGGCGGCGGCCAGCGCCGTGGCGCACAGCAGCGGATGTGCCGCCAGGGTCTGGCCAAAGCCGAGCAGCATTTGCGACATCCAGGGAATCTCGCGGCCCGAGCTTTCGTAGACGACGCTGAACTTCGGCACCACGTAGCCGAGCAGGAACAGCGTCACCAGGCCGCCGACGACGAGCAGCATGCACGGGTAGATGGCGGCGGAAATGAGTTTTTTGCGGATGGCGTCGAATTGCAGCTGGTAGCCGACGAAGCGCGCCAGCGCCTCGGGCAGGTTGCCCGAGCGTTCGGCCGCATGCACGGTGGCGATGTAAATGTCGGGGAAGATGTCGGGGAAACCGGCCAGGGTGTCGGAAAAGCTCTGTCCTTGCTGCAGGGTGAGCACGATGGCGGCCAAGGTGGCCTTGGCGCCCGGGCGCGTTTCCTTGTTGTGCAGGGTGGCCATGGCCTCGCCCAGGTTCAGGCCCGCCTCGAGCAGGGCCAGCAGCTCCTGGCTGAATTGCAGCAGGGGCAGGCCCTGCTTGCCCGGGCGCGGCGCGGCGCCCGCCTCCTGCGCGGCGCCAGCGTCGACGGCCAGCACGCGCCAGCCGCCGCGCACGGCCGCGCGGATCGCCTCGGCCTCGCTGGCGGCGTCGATGGCCAGCGCCTGGCTGCCCGCCGGGCCCTGCACCTGGAGGTGGAACTGCATGGCCGCGTCAGGCGAGCATGGTGGCAGGCGTAAGAATGGACAGGCTGGAATGGGGGAATGCGCGTGCGGACAAGGTCGAAGTAGGCATCGGTCAGGAACAATCCAAAAAAGTTCAATTCGTCGCGGGTACCGGCAGCAGGCAAGATGCAATCACAGCATCAGGGTAGACTGGAATTGCCAGGAAATCAATCGTGCTGTGCGGGCAAGCCGTGAATCGATGGCTTGCCCGCAGGTTCAAGCGCTTACTGGGTGATCAGGCTGACCTTGTCGATCACGAACGAGGTCTGCAGCGAGGCGTCCTCGGTGGCGGCAAACGAGATCTGCACGGTCTGGCCCTTGTAGGCGATCAGGTCGAAGGTGCGGATCTGGTAGCCGGCCGCCTTGTTCACGTTCGAGTACGTGGCCAGGGTGCCCAGCACCGTGCCGGCGCTGTTCTTCACGGTGACGACCAGCTTGTCGTACACGGTATTGCCCGTTTCCGCCGTGTCGATATGCAGCGCAAAGGTCAGGCTGGCCGACGTGGCATTGGCCGGAATGGCCACGCTTTGCGTCAGCGATTCGCTGGCCGTGGTGCCATTGCCGCCCAGCCAGGCGTACTGCGTGCCTTCGTACGCGGTCTGCCCCGTGAAGGTGCCGATGGCGCCCGTGGTGCCGCTCCAGCCCGTGGCGCCGGCTTCAAAACCGCCGTTGGTCACGCGTTCGGTGGCCGAGGTGGTGCCGACGGTGAGGGTGGCGTTGTTCGACGTGGCCGTCACGGCGGGCGAGGAGGCATCCGTCACCGTGGCCTTGAAGACGGCGCCGTTGTCGGCCGCCACCGTGGTGAAACTGTAGGCGGGCGACGTGGCGCCGCTGATCACGGCGCCGTTGCGGTACCACTTGTAGGTGTACGGCGCCGTGCCGCCGCCCGCGCCCACGGCGAACGAGGCGGTGGCGCCCGGCGCGACGGTGATGCTGGCCGGCTGGCTGGTGATGGTCACCGCGCCGCCCGTGGTCGATTCATCGACGTCGGCGCCCACGTTGATGGCCGCGTACGCGCGCTTGACGGCGATAGCCTCGGCGCTGCCCACGCCATACAGTTCCTCGGCGGCCTGCAGCACCTTGTTGCGCGCGTCGGCGTAGTTGGTCGACGAGGTGAACTTGGTGGTGGCGGCCTTGAACCAGATGCGGTAAGCCTTGTCGCTGCCGATACCCGTCATGGCCAGCGGGCTCTTGTTCAGGTAGGAGCTGTAGTAGTCGCTGCTGGACGTGGAATTCGAGCCTTGCGACAGGAAGTAGAACATGCGGTTGTTCGGGCCGCTGCTGTAGTGGACGTCGAGGTTCTTGATGGTGCTGCTCCACGCATTCGGGCTGCTGCCGTCCTTGCTCGGCTTGTACAGCCAGCGCAGCGGCTGGCCATTCTTGGCGATTTCCTTGCCCGTCATCCAATCGTTGCCCGTGTTGGGGATGCTGGTGCCCGTGCCGCCGGCGCGCGCATACGCTTCCACCATTTCGCCGGCGATGTCCGAGCTCGATTCGTTCAAGCCGCCCGACTCCTGCGAGTAGATCAGGCCCGAGGTGGCGTCCGTGATGCCGTGGCCCATTTCATGGCCGATCACGTCGATGGAGCCGAGGTTGTTGAACGAGCTGCCGCCGTCGCCGATGTACATGCACTTGCAGCTGCTGTCGTAATAGGCGTTGTCGTAGGCCGTGTTGACGTGGGCGGCGATGTGGGTGGCCGTGTTGTTGCCGTCCAGGCTGGACCAGCCCAGCACATTCTTGTGCGTGTCGTAGGTGTTCATCAGGCCCCACATCGCGTTCACGGCCGCCGTCTGGCCGTTGGCGTTGGTGGTGCTGCCGCCGTTGATGTATTGCTGGCCGTCGCCCCAGGTATTGCTGGTGCTGCTGTACACGCTGCCCGAGGTGGTGCCGTGGTTGGCGTTCGTGATGGCCATGCCGCCGAAGCTGCCGCCCGTGCCGCGGCTGGGGTCCTTCATGGTGTAGGTGCTGCCCGTGAGCGTGGTGTTGAGCGGTACCTGGCCGTTGTACTGGCTGTTGCCGATGCCGGCGACGGTTTTCAGGGCTTTCCACTGGCGCAGGATGCGGCCATCCTTGGCGCTGACGACGGTGTCATAGTAGACCGGCTTGCTGCCGCTGATCATGCGCGTCTGCACCAGGTAGGCCAGCTCGTAGTGGTCGACCACGTCCTGCACGTCGAGGGCGTTCAGCGCGGCTTCCGACTTGTTCTCGGCGCCGGCCACGCGCACCGTTTTCATGACCGGGTAGATCAGCAGCTGCGCATGCGGCGGCACGTGGTCGACGGCCGGCACGCCGATGCTTTTCACGGCGGCGGCGATGGCGGCGGCGGCGCTGACGGCCGGCGTGGTGTCGATATCGGTGGTGGCGCTGCGGGTGACGGCATTGACGCCGCCGCTACCGAGGCCGGACGCGCGGTCCGACACGGATTCGCTGACGATGTCGCCGGCGCCGTTGCTGACCACTACCGTCTCCGAACCGAAGACGGGCAGGCCCTTGTAGGTGTGCTGTACGCGGCTCACGCGCGTGCCGCTGACGCCCGGATGCTGGGCGCCGACGGCAAAGCCATGTTCGGTATTCAGTCCGCGGCTGCGCGCCTGCGCAGCCAGCTTGTTGACCAGGCTGGCGTTCTCTTGTGGAGATGCCAGGGTGACCGGGGCCGCCATCAAGGTCTGTGGCAGCGGCGTTGCGGCGTCTGCCGTGGTGGCCATCAGCGGCAGGGCGGCGATGGATGCGGCAACTATCGTCAAACGTAAATTCATTTCTGCTCCATGGTATCGGTTAAGGAAATGGTGAATGAGCTGGCCGCGATGCCTGATGGCCACCCCGGCGTGCCTGGCGGGCGGATAGCCTGCCGTTTTGTGGTGGCATGACGCCGGGTAGGGGGACACTAAACTTGTCGAGATCGCCATGTCAAAAAATTCAAGAAATGGGTCACAAGGCGAATTTTTTGTTAAGAATTGAACATTTATCGGCGCCGCATCATTGGAAAGTTTGATCTATCACAAGCTGTAACTTTTGTTTTGGACTAGTTCTTCAAATGGCGTGTTCTGTTGGAAAAACACTGTTGCCTTTCCTGAATGTTGCGATCTACACTAGCTCTTCGCGTTGTCCCCAGCGGACCACGCGCAGACAAAAAAAGCGCACGCGGCAATGACCGCGTCCAGATACAGCGCATCGGGAAAAAAATCGGGAGTTTCACATGACGTCAGTTCTGTTTTCTGCTGTTGGTTTCAGCCACTTTCCCTCTGGAGCGGCCTTTATGCTGCATCCGCCTTCCTAGTCGCCGCGACCCGGCCCTTCCCCCGCGAGGGGATACTTTTCAGTGAGTTCGACCGCGCCGCCTGGCGCGGCCGATGGCGCAGTGCATCCTTTTTTCAGGAAGGGTTGCCGGCTCCTGGTGCGTGCACCGGAATCACCGGCCCGACGAACTATGCTTTCGATAGCGACCAAAGTGGAACAGATCGTGATGGAATCGGCCTTTCTCAGCGAGGGATTGGGCCGGGGCTTGCTGAACTTGTCGGAACTGGCGCGCCAGCTGCAGCCGCAATTGCAGACCGACTTGTGGAAGCCGGTGGGGCAGGCCGCCGTGGTGATGGCGCTGCGCCGCCTGGCCGAGCGGATGCCGCAGCAGAAAAGCGGCGAGATCGTGCTGGCGCACCGCGCGGGCGAACTGTCCACGCGCAGCGAACTGATGATCTTTACCTACCGCTATTCCGACCAGACGTATGCCTGCCAGCGCCAGTTGCTGGCGCTGGCCGCACCCCAGCGCGGCACCTTCATTACCGTGACGCGCGGCGTCAACGAGGTGATGGTGATCTGCAGCCGTTCGCTGCATGCGCTGGTGGAAGAGGTTTTCGGCGAAGAGCAGGAACTGGCGCGCCTGGAGCGGGTGACGGCCGTGACCTTGCACCTGGCGCCCGAAACCTGCTATACGCCGGGCGTGTATCACGCCATCCTCAAGCGCCTGGCCTGGGAGCGTATCAACCTGATCAACATCATCTGCACGCGTACGGAGCTGACCCTGCTGCTGGAGGCGTCGCAGACGGGCGCCGCGTTTTCCGTGCTGTCGAAAATCGGCGCGCAATGAAAAACGCCCCGCTGCATCGCTGCAGCGGGGCGCTGGCGCGCGCAAGCGCGCTTTATTTTTCCAGCTGCGTGCGCACGCGGGCGATCGCGGCGCGTACCTGGCGCGGTGCGGTGCCGCCCACGTGGTCGCGCGCGGCAACCGAGCCTTCCAGGGTCAGCACCTCGAACACGTCCTCACCCGTCAACGGGGAAAACGCGCGCAATTGCTCCAGCGACAGGTCGGCCAGGTCGCAGCCGGCGTCGACGCAGGCGCGCACGGCCAGGGCCACCGCTTCATGGGCGTCGCGGAACGGCAAGCCCTTCTTGACCAGGTAGTCGGCCAGGTCGGTCGCCGTGGCATACCCCTGCAGGGCGGCCGCGCGCATCGCTTCCGGTTTGACCGTGATGCCGCCGGCCATGTCGGCGAAGATGCGCAGGGTATCGATGACGGTGTCGACGGTGTCGAACAGCGGTTCCTTGTCTTCCTGGTTGTCCTTGTTGTAGGCCAGCGGCTGGCCTTTCATCAGGGTCAACAGGCCAGTCAGGTGGCCATACACGCGGCCCGTCTTGCCGCGCGCCAGTTCCGGCACGTCCGGGTTTTTCTTTTGCGGCATGATCGACGAGCCGGTGCAGAAGCGGTCGGCGATGTCGATGAAGCCGATGCGCGGGCTCATCCAGATCACCAGTTCCTCGGCCATGCGCGACACGTGCATCATCAGCACGGCGGAGGCGGCGCAAAATTCGATGGCGAAGTCGCGGTCCGAGACGGCGTCGAGCGAGTTGTGGCACACGTCGTCGAAGCCCAGGGTCTTGGCTACGCGCAGGCGGTCGATGGGGAAGGTGGTGCCGGCCAGCGCGGCGGCGCCCAGCGGCAGGCGGTTGACGCGCTTGCGGCAGTCGGCCATGCGCTCGGCGTCGCGGCCGAACATTTCGACATACGCCAGCATGTGGTGGCCGAAGGTGATCGGCTGGGCCACCTGCATGTGGGTAAAGCCCGGCATGATGGTGTCGGCATGCTGCTCGGCCAGATCCGTCAGCGCACTGCGCAAGGTCGCCAGCAGCGTGGTGATGTCGTCGATGGCGGAGCGCACGTACAGGCGGATATCGGTGGCCACCTGGTCGTTGCGCGAACGGCCCGTGTGCAGGCGCTTGCCCGCATCGCCGACCAGTTCGGTCAGGCGTTTTTCGATATTCAGGTGGACGTCTTCCAGGTCGAGCAGCCATTCGAACTGGCCGGCGGCGATTTCCTGCGAGATTTGCGCCATGCCGCGCTGGATTTCCGCGTAGTCGGCCGGGCTGATGATGGCTTGCGCATGCAGCATTTCCGCATGGGCCAGCGAACCTTCGATGTCGAACAGCGCCAGGCGCTTGTCAAAAAATACAGAAGCTGTGTAGCGCTTGACGAGGTCCGAGACCGGTTCGGAAAACCGGGCCGACCAGGCTTCGCCCTTTTTGGAGAATTGATCAGTCATGAAAGAAGTCCTTTAGTGTACGGCGATTATAAACAAGGTTGGCCGGCGGTAGGGCTTTTAGGGGCTGGCAGGGCGCTGAAATGGCCGGGAATGGGGCTGGCAAGCGTCAAATGCCACGGCGCGGGCACCTTGTGCGTTCCATCCGGGCTTTTTGTATTCTGTCCCGCGAATCGTGCGTTTGGTCGCATGCCGATGGCAGTTGAGGGAGGATCGGCCTACAGTTCCATCATCGCAGCAGACAACCAGCCACCCAAAGGACACCATCATGAACATCGCTAAAAACATGGAAGCCATCTTCGTCGCCATCATCGCCATCGCCGCTGCCACCAGCCTGGCCACCGCCGCCGTGCCGAAGTTCCGCGCCGCGCCGGCACCCATCCTTGCCAGCGCCGATCAAGCCACCATGCACACCGTGTACGTCAGCGCCAAGCGCCTGAGCGCGGAAGAAAAAGCCGCCCTGTAAGCGCGGCCATGCAGTGCCTGCAGTATCAGTAAGCCATATCAGTACCACCATCAGCACCATCATTTCCAGCAATACAGCATCATCGCCAGTCAGGACCGGTGGCATCCCGGTCCTTGCCAGCCCAGCTGACAGCAAGGTCAATGCAGCGTCAGCTGACCGACCACCAGCGCGGTTCGGCGGCAGGGGCGTCCCGTCGGCATCCGTGCCGCGTTCAATCAACCATTGCTTGTGTCCTGGTGGCCGTGTTCTTTTCAAGCTGTAAAAAATTCCCAGCCCCGTGAATTAATTGTAAGTAATTGATTTTTATATTTTTTCGGCATAAAATTAAAAAACAAATAAATGTACCGAGGAGTCTTCCATGCGAGAGCGGCCTGCCGACGCCACGCGACAATATATTGATGCAGTCGCCACTTTTGAGGCCTATGAAGATGCGCTTGCCGAGGCCGCTAAAGTGCGAGGGGGGATGTATTGGCATAAAGGACCTGTCTCGGCGCCTGACGATGCCTATCTGGTGCGTACCAGTGCTTCCGGCAGTGAGAAGAGTTTGGGGCGGCGCTCGCCGGAAACGGAAGCAATGTACGCCAGTTTCCGGCAGAGAAAGGAAATGGCTGCCGCGCGGCGAGATGGTCTGAAGGCCTCATTGCTCAAGCAGAAGCGCATGAACCGTGCACTTCGCGTTGGACGCGTCGCACCGATTATTGTGGATATTTTGAACCGCCTGGCGGCTACCAGGCTCGGTGAGCACTTTCGTGTGGTTGGTACGCACGCGCTGTATGCCTATGAATCGGCTGCCGGCATGACCTTTGAGGACGATGCGGTAGCAACACGTGACATTGATCTGCTGTGGGATGTACGAAAACGCGTCGCATTCGCTACCGCCTTGAGCAAGGTTGACGTTTCCATGTTGGGCGTGCTTCAGAAAGTGGACCCGACGTTCCGAATCCGGGATTCGCAGAAATATACCGCCGTCAATAAAGATGGATTCGAGGTTGATATTATCCGCCGCGTGCAGGTCGGTGATGATCCGCATCCCATTCGCTTGAGTGATAAGGACGACGATTTCTGGGTGGCGCAAGCACCGCGTGCCCAGGAGTTGCTCGATTCAGCGCAATTCTCGGCGGTCATCGTCGCCACCAATGGCGCCATGGCCAGGATGAATACGCTGGAGCCGATGGCCTTTGTCCGTTTCAAGCAATGGATGAGTGCATTGCCCGAGCGCGATCCGCTCAAGCGTCGCCGCGATGCACTGCAGGCGAGGGCAGTCGAGGATGTTGTGCAAGAGTATCTACCGCAGTGGGTCCAGAACTGAGTCGGCAGTGTCTGCGCGCAGTGGGGCTGGGCGCCTGGCACCGACGCTGATATCGATGTCGATGCTGCTTCTTGCGTTTGCCGCTACTGGGGCGTTTCGTCGCGTCCGTTTGTATTCTGTCCCGCCGATTGGGCACTCTGTCGCAATCCGGTGGAGATGGCGGTTCGATGCGCCTACAGTTCCATCATCGCAGCAGACAACCAGCCAATCAAAGGACACCATCATGAACATCGCTAAAAACATGGAAGCCATCTTCGTCGCCATCATCGCCATCGCCGCCGCCACCAGCCTGGCCACCGCCGCCGTGCCGAAGTTCCGCGCCGCTCCTGTCACCATCGTCGCCAGCGCCGATCAAGCCACCATGCACACCGTGTACGTCAGCGCCAAGCGCCTGAGCGCGGAAGAAAAAGCCGCGCTGTAAGCGTGGCGCAATGCCCGATTTGTCGGCCTGCCATCGGCATGGGCCAATCGCGCGCTCCGTTTTACTGCCAGTGCATCAGGCAGGGAGGAATCAGGAGCAGCAGCGCCAGCACCAGGTAGATCAGCTGCAGCGGGATCATCCACTTGGCCCACGTAATCCACGGCACGCGCGCCAGCGCCAGCACGCCGACGGTGATGCCGGAAGTGGGGATCATCGGGGTGGTGAATTCGCCGAACTGGAAGGCCAGGATGGCGGTCTGGCGCGTCACGCCCACCAGGTCGGCCAGCGGCGCCATGATGGGCATGGTGAGCGCCGCCTGGCCGCTGCCGGAATGGATGAAGAAGTTGATCACCGACTGCATGAAGAACATCTTCTGCGCGGCGAAGACGGGACTCGACGAGGCCACCAGGGGCGTCAACGCATGCAGCATGGTGTCGATGATCTGCGCGTCGCGCGCCAGGATCATGGTGCCGCGCGCCAGCGCGATGACCAGCGCCACGCTGACCATGTCGCGCGCGCCCTGCACGAAAGACGCGACCAGGCCGTCCATGTCGAGCCGGCCGACCAGGCCGACGACGATGGCCATCACCAGGAACAGGGCGGCGATTTCATCGATGAACCAGTCGTACTTGACGACGCCGACGACCATCGTCAGCAAGGTCGCCATGAAGATCCACAGCACGGCGCGGTGCGTGCGCGTCATGCCGGCAAAGCTGTCCAGGTCCATCGAGTGCTCGCTGCGCTTTTCGATGTCGAGCAGGTAGGTGGGGCTTTTTTCCGGATGGCGCTTGATGCGCGCCGCGTACCACATCAAAAACACGATGCTGACCGCGGTGGCGATAGCCCACACGATCAGGCGGTAGCCGATGCCGGAGAAGATCGGCACGCCGGCGATGCCCTGCGCGATGCCGACATTGAACGGGTTCAGGAAGGCGGCGGAAAAGCCCACCTGCGAGCCGATGAAGGGAATCGACACGCCCGTGATGGTGTCATAGCCCAGGGCCAGGGCCAGCGGCACGAAGATCAGAATGAAGGGAATGGCTTCCTCGTTCATGCCGAAGGTCGCGCCGCCGAGCGAGAACATGGTGAAGAACACGGGGATGATGGCGGCGCGCACGAAGCGCGAACTGGTATGCGCCTTGGCGATGGCCTTGATCAGGGAGTCGAAGGCTTCCGTTTTTTGCAGCACGGCGAAGGCGCCGCCGACGATCAGCACGAAGCCGATGATCAGGCTGGCGTCGACGAAGCCCTTGATGGGCGCCATCATCAGGGCGGCGATGCCCTGCGGCTTGTTGTCGACATAGTGAAACGTGCCGGGGATGATCAGCTGCTTGCCGTTCACCAGCTGCGTGTCGAATTTTCCGCCCGGCACCAGCCAGGTGGCCAGGGCGATCATGGCCAGGATGGCGCACAGCAGGACGAAGGTATTGGGGAGCTTGAATTTTCTCATGGCGCTTTTTTGTGACATTTATTGGCTCAGCAAGCTGCCGCCGCGGAAGGCGATGGCGCCGGCGACCTTGCCGACGTTCATGCCGCGCAGGACGTGGCGGTGCGCGCTGCGCGCAAAAAAGACGCCGGCGACCGTGCAGCGCAAGGTCGTCGTCTCGCCGCTTACGGGGTCGATCAGGTCGGCCACCGCGTCGCCGGCGGCCAGCGCCTCGCCCATGTCGCGCAGGTAGACCAGCACGCCGTGATGCGGCGCGAGGATCGGTTCCACGCCGGCCAGCGGCGTCGGCGCGCATTGCGGCGCGGGCAGGTCGTCGCCGGCGCCGGGGATGTCCAGCACGCCCTCGATGGCGAGAAAACGCAGCAGGGCGGCAGCGTCGCGTTCGGCCAGGGCGTAGCTCACCTCCACTTCGCCGCGCAATTCGACGGTGGTCGACAGGCAGGCGGCGGGAATCGGATAGCGGCCGCCGAAGTGCGCGTCGAGATCCCACCACAATCGGCTGCAGGCTTCGTCGAACGGCTCTTCGCCGGCCGCCAGCTCCAGCAGCACGGCGCGCGCGCCCAGCAGGGCGGACAGCGGCGCGATCTGCGCGGCCAGCGGCGTGCCGGTATAAATGTGCAGCGCCGCCTCGTTGTCGCAATGCAGGTCGAGCACGATGTCGGCGTCGACGGCCATGCCCAGCAGGGTTTTCTTCAGCGCCTCCGCATCCGTGCCAGGCCGCCAGGCGGCGACGGCGGCGCGCGCATGCTCGCGTATCAGCGCCACGTTGGCTTGCGCATCCTGACCCAGCCGGCCGTCGAGCGTGGTTTTCAGTTCATCGGCCACGTGGCGGTAGGCGCGGTTGAAGTTGATGCCGGTGGTCAGGTCGAAGCGGCCGAACGGCGCGCCATGGATGGCTTGCGCCAGGCCGATCGGGTTGGCGGCCGGCACCAGGATGATTTCGCCGTGCACCTTGCCCGCCGCCTCCAGCGCCAGCAGTTCGCGGCGCAGGAACTGCGACACCAGCATGCCCGGCACCTCGTCCGCATGCAGCGCCGCCTGGATATACACCTTCTTGCCGCTGCGGCTATTGGCCGCCGCACCGCCAAAGTGGAAACTGCTCAATTGGCAGGCGACGCTGGCGTGCGCGGTGGAGATGGGATGCTGTTGTACTTGCATGGTGAATTCGCCCCAAAACGGGGCGCGGTTGATGGATTTCGGTCGATTATGTAGCAATATTTTCACGAAGTAAATCAATGAAAATCCTTTTACAAATATTTGTTGAGTTTTCTTTTTGATATGAGTAAAGTGGTTTCCAGCGACCCGTTTCGCCTCCATTCGTCATCCGCCATGCACAAGAACACAGGCCGCCAGTGATATGAAATCATCCGCCAGTCCTGCACGCAGCAGCCTTCACGCGCCACGGGTTGGCACGCTATCGGCGCCCGATGCCGCGTTCGCGCAATCGCCGCTGGGGCAGGCGCTGATGCATGTGCTGGCCAGCGGCTCGGCGTCGCAGCGGCAGATCGCCGATTACCTGCTGCGCAACCAGATGCGCGTGACGGCGCTGGGCATCGAGGAACTGGCCGACAGCTGCCAGGTGTCGACGGCCACCATCAGCCGCTTCGCGCGCGACATCGGCCAGAAGAATTATTCGGCCATGCGCGGCGCCATGGCCGAAACCCTGCAATCGCTGTTGCAGCCCGTCGACAAATTGCGCCGCACGATAGAGCGGCGCGCGCGCGCCACCTCGCCCGTCACGCAAAGCCTGGAATATGCGGCCGCGAACATCGCCGCCACGTCCGACGCCCTGTCGCCGCACGCCATGCAGGCCGTGGTGCGCCGCCTGACGCGCGCCAAGGTGGTGTATGTGATGGGCTTTGGCCTGTCGGCCAACCTGGCCGGCATGCTGGTGCAGCATCTGCAGCCGTTTTGCCCGCACGTGGTGGAAGTGGTGGGCATCGGCGGTTCGGAAGTGGCGGCCGGCCACCTGGTCAACTTGACGGCGCAGGACGTGCTGGTGGTGATCTCGTTCCCCCGTTACACGCTCGACTGCATCGGCCTGGCCAGTTTCGCGCGCGACCGCGGCGCCTGCATCGTGGCGCTCACCGACTCGCCCGCGTCGCCCCTGGCCGAACTGGCCGATCACGCGCTGTATGCGCAAAGCACGCATCCCGTCCTGCCCAGCGGCGCCAGCACGGCGCTGGCCATGATCGAGGCGCTGGCCGTGGCGCTGATGGTGTCGAACAAGAAGAACGTTGAAAAAGCGGCCCGCCTGAGCGAAGTCATCGCCGCCTACCTGTACGGCGGCGAGCATGGCGTGCAGGCCACGCGGAAAACAGCGGTGAAGCAGCGCAAGGCAGTACAAAAATCATGATAAAAATCAGACATACACCATCGGGGAGAGAGGCAATGCACATGAAAAGACAGGACGGCGGCTCCTTGCCGCGCGAGTCGGCGCTGGCGCAAGGCGTACGCCTGGCGCTGGGGGCCGTGGGCGTGTCGGCGGCGCTGGGCATGCTGGGCAATGGCGCGCAGGCGCAGGAGCAGGATGCAGAACCGGCGCAGAAAAAAATGCAGCGCGTGGAAATCACTGGGTCGGCCATCAAGCGGCTGGAATCGGAGACGGCGCTGCCGGTGCAGATCATCACGCGCGCCGAGATCGACAAGGCGGGCGTGACGACGGCGGCCGAGCTGATGGCGCGCGTGTCGGCCAACGTGGGCGGCCTGACGGACGGCGCCAGCATCAACGTGGGCGGCGACCAGCGCGGCTTCAACAGCGCCAACCTGCGCGGCGTGGGCACGTCGTCGACCCTGGTGCTGCTCAATGGCCGGCGCATGGCCAACTTTGCCTCGCCCGGCGACGATGCGGGCGTGGACCTGAACAACATCCCCGCCGCCGCCCTGCAGCGCGTGGAAGTGCTGCTCGACGGCGCCTCGGCCTTGTACGGCACGGACGCCATCGGCGGCGTCATCAATTTCATCACGCGCAAGGATTACCAGGGCGTGGAGCTGAACGCCTACGGCAGCGGCACGCAGGAAGGCGGGGCCGGCAAGCGCACGGCCAGCATCACGGCCGGCACGGGCGACCTGGCCACGGATGGCTACAATATCTTTGCCGTGGTCGATGTGCAAAAGACGGACCGCCTCAGCTCCTCGCAGCGCAAATTCATTCCGAACCTGCAGGTGCCGCAGCGCCTCGGGCATTTGCTGTCGAGTTTTACCAGCCCGGCGAATATCCGCCTGTCGGGGGAGCAGCGCGACTATTTGCAGGACAATGGCTTCCTGCTCAACGGCCAGCCGATCACCAACCGGCAGATCAATCTGTCGATCCCGAACTGTTCGCCGCCGGCCAATCTGTACCTGCCGGCGGGCACGGGCGGCGTCGATGCCTGTACCTACGATTACATGGGCGACACGGAGCTGTATCCGAAGACGGACAAGCAGAACCTGCTCACGCGCGGCGTACTGAAGCTGAACAACGACCACCAGCTGTATGCGGAGGTGGCGCTGAGCCGCTCGCGCAGCTATTACGTGGGCTCGTCGGCGCGTGTGATTGGCTATCTCGATTACAGCAAGGTGCCGCAGCTGGCCAATACCGGCCTCGATAGCATAGTCGACGAAGACGGCAATCCGACTGCGCGCGAACTGGAACTGCGCATGCGCCTGAACGAGGCGGGCATGCGCACCAGCCAGTTGACCAGCGAGAGCCAGCGCTTCGTGGTGGGCGCCAGCGGCACGCTCGCCGGCTGGGATTACGACGTGGGCTTCAATCACAGCGTCAATGTCGTGAAGGACCGCGATACGCATGGTTATGTCCTGTACGACAAGCTGTTGGAAGGCATCGCCTCCGGCGACATCAACCCGTTTGGCCCATCGAGCGCGAAGGGCAAGGCGCTGCTCGACAGCATCCAGGTCAATGACGAAGTACGGCATGCGCGCGGCACCATGGACTCGCTCGACTTCAAGGCGTCGCGCGCCCTGATGGCGTTGGGCGGCGGCGACCTGGCGCTGGCCGCGGGCGGCGAAGTGCGCCGCGAGCGCACCGAGTTCCGTCCATCCGCGTTGCTGATGAGCGACAACATCAACAACGACGCGGCGCCCGAAGGCGGCGTGGCCACCAGCGACAGCCGCAATGTAAAGGCCGTCTACGGCGAATTGCTGCTGCCGTTTACCAAGCAGTGGCAGGCGCAGTTGTCCGGCCGCTACGACCATTACCAGCAGGTGGGCGGCGCCCTCAGTCCGAAGATCGGTTTGACCTACATGCCCAGCAAGCAGGTGCTGCTGCGGGCTTCCGCAGGCAAGGGCTTTCGCGCGCCATCGATGTCGGACCTGCACCGGCCCACCGCCTACAGCAGTACGGCGACCTTGCCGGATCCCGTGTATTGCGCGAGCGAGAACAATGATTACTCCGTCTGCGCCGATAACTGGGATACGCGCCGCTACAGCAACGACAAGCTGAAACCGGAGCGCAGCCGCCAGTTCACGGCCGGCCTGGTGCTCGAACCGAGCCAGCACTGGACCTTCAGTGCCGACTACTGGAACATCAAGCGCACGGACCTGATCAGCGAAATCGGCGACGACATCATCCTCGGCAACCTGGCCAAGTACGGCGACCTCGTGCATCGCAACAAGGACAATGAAATCGACTACATCGAGCTGCGCAAGGAAAACCGCGGCGCGCAAAAGGCCGCGGGCATCGATATCACGGCCGACCTGCATGGGGTAAAGACGGCATGGGGGCGTTTCGGCAGCCACCTGAGCGGCACCTATGTGCTCGATTCGACCATCCAGACCAGTCCCGGCGACGCCTTCATCAGCAACCTGAACAAGTTCGTCACGGATGGCGTGGTGCAGCGCTGGCGCCACACGATCACCCTGGACTGGGACAATGGCCCGTATTCGGCCAGCCTGTCGAACACCTATTCGAGTGGCTACGATGACCAGAATTCGGCCATCAACACGGACGACGGCAGCGTCGTCAAGCCGAACCGGGTGAAGGCGTATACCTTGTGGGACATGTCGGGCGCATATGCCGTCAGCAAGCAGTTCAAGCTGCGCGCCGGCATCCAGAATCTGTTCAATACCAGTCCGCCGTACTCGAACCAGGCCTATTATTTCCTCTCCGGTTATGACCCGACCTACGCGGACCCGCGTGGCCGGCGCTTCTATGCCAGCGCCAGTTACAGCTTCAAGTGAAAAACTGGAGATTGCGCAACAACGCTGTCATATGCGGCAAGTAGTATCGTAGTTCGAGGCAGTTGGGTTGCAAGCAGCAGTGTTGGCAGCAAGGGCGCGCGCCTGTATCAGCCGGCGTGCGCCACTTTCCTTGTATTGAGAGGCACCATGAAATCATCCGCAAGCCTGTATCACACCTTTCGCGCCGCGCTGCTGTTCGCGCTGGCATTGTGCAGCGTCCATGCCGTGGCGGCGCCCGGCGGCAGTGCCATCGGCAGCGCGCCGCAGGGCACCCTCGTCATCATCGGCGGCGGCCTGCGCGCCGACAATGCCGAAGTCTGGCAGCGCATCGTCAAGTTGTCGGGCGGGCCAGGCGCGCGCATCGCCGTGCTGGCCTCGGCCGCGATGAACCCGGAAAAATCGGGCGAAAGCATCATCAAGAAGCTGAACCAGTATGGCGCGGACGCCTTTTTCGTGCCGCTGGCCGTCAAGCTGGCCAATCGCGATTACCGCAAGGCGGCCGAAGACCCGGCCATCGTCACGCAGATCAAGTCGGCCAGCGGCATCTATTTTGCCGGCGGCGACCAGGGGCGCATCACGCAAGCGTTGCTGCGCCCGGACGGCAGCCGCACGGCCGCGCTGGAAGCCATCTGGTCGGTCTACCGCAACGGCGGCGTGATCGCCGGTTCCAGCGCCGGCGCGGCCATCATGAGCACCACCATGTTCTACGACGCCAAGCCCGTGCTCGACATGCTCAAGATGGGCGTGACGGACGGCCGCGAGATCGCGCCGGGCCTGGGCTTTATCGGCAGCGACGTCTTCGTCGACCAGCATCTGCTGGTGCGCGGGCGCTTTGCGCGCATGATTCCCGTGATGCTGAAAAAAGGCTATCACCTGGGGCTGGGCATCGATGAAAACAGCGCCATGGTGGTCGACGCCATGCGCGACGTGGAAGTCATCGGCTACAGCGGCGCCTTGCTGATCGACCTGTCGGGCGCCATCAGCGACCGCGGCGTGAAAAATTTCAATATCAGCAATGCCGCCATCAGCTACCTGGACCGGGGCGACAAGTTCAACCTCGTCACGCGCGTCTTCACGCCGTCGCCGGACAAGGCCGACAACAAGCTCGATCCGAACCAGCCCGACATGCGCGAGCCCGTGTTTACCAACGATATCCTCGGCAACAACGCCGTGCTCGACCTGATGGGCAACCTGATCGACAACGCGCAGCAGGAAGCCATCGGCATCGCCTTCGGCAACCCGCGCGACCCGTATCCGGACCTGGGCTTCGAGTTCCGCTTCAGTAAAACGGTCAACAGCGTCGGCTACAGCTCGACCGAGGCGGAGGCGTATTCGGTGCTGAAGCTGCGTCTCGACATCCGTCCCATCCAGCTGCGCCAGCCCCTGTACCGCTACAAGTAAGCGCCGCGTTACCTCCACCAGCGCGGCCACGCGGCGATCGTCAAGGCCCTGAGCAGCCACTCGACAGGGCCATACGCGTGGCCGCGCAGCCACCAGCGGCTCAATGGCAGCTGCACGCAAAAGATGACGATGGCCAGCGCCACGGCGCCCAGCGGCGAGACGCTGCCCATCAGCCGCGCGCCATACGCGAGGAACAGCCAGGCGCAGATGGCCGACTGCAGCAGGTAGTTCGACAGGGCCATGCGGCCCGTGTCGGCCAGCAGCGCAAACAGCGTGCCGTCGCGCAGGCGCTCGAACAGGACCAGCGCCAGCGCCAGGTAGGCGCCCGCCAGCAGCGGTGCGCTCGCCAGGCCCACGGCCAGCCCCGCCACCTGCCATGCCTGGCTGTGGCCATACACGGAGGTCCACGCATAAAAGGCGGCGCCGGGCAATCCCGCCAGCGCGCCGGCCCACAGCAGGCGGCGGCGCAGCGGCAGATAGTCGGCCGCGTGCAGCAGCATCTCGCGCTTGCCGGCGGCCAGGCCGCACAGGAACATGGCCAGCGCGCACGGCGCCTGCACCAGCAGCAGGACGATCCAGATGTCGCGCAGTTCGCGCAGGTGCTGGGTCATCACGGCGGCCGGCGTGGCGCGATAGGCGGCCAGCGCGCTTGCCGCCTTCTGCGCCATCGCCACGGCGTTGTCCGCGGCGTCGCCCGCCGGCTGCAGGCTTTGCAGCCAGGCCATGCCTGCCCAGAATGCCGCGCAGACGGTGACGAGCATCAGCGCCAGGGACAGTGCCTGGCGTTCGCCGCAGCGGTGCAGCGCCAGCAGCACGATGCCCAGCAGAGCGTAAGTGGTGAGTATGTCGCCGTGAAACAGGAACACGGCATGCAGGGCGCCGATCAGCCACAGGCCCGCCTGCCGGCGCAGCATGCGCGGCATGAAGGGCGCGTCGGCGCGCGCCGCCGCCTGCATCTGCAGGGTGAAGCTGTAGCCGAACAGGAAGGAAAACAGCAGGTAGAACTTGGTCTCGAACAGCAGGGCGACGAGGAAGTGCGTGGCGCGGTCCACGCCGCCGTGAAAGGCGGGATCGGTCAAGCCCAGGCCGAACCAGGGCGTGGCGAAGGCGCCGATATTGACGACCAAAATGCCGAACAGGGCGCAGCCGCGCAGGGCGTCGACGTCGGCGATGCGCGTGGAGCGGATTGTCATGGCGCCGCTCCTGCCAGGGCCGGGCGCAGGAAGCGCGCCAGCAGCAGGTGCAGGCTGGCCCGCTGCGCCAGCGGCGCGTAATCGGAATCGACGGCGACCCGGTTGAAGATGCCGTCGATCAGCGCGGCGATCCAGCTGGCCGTTTGCGCGGCGTCCAGCGCGGCGTCGACCTGGCCTTGCGCGGCCGCGCTTTCCAGCAGCGCCTGCACGCCTGCGCGCAGCACGGCATCGTTGCGCGCCACCCTGGCCGCGATGTCCGCGTCGCGCATCGCCTCGGCGGAAATGTCCAGCGCCAGTGCCGCAACATCCGCATCGTCCGCCAGCGCCAGCACCAGGTCCATGAAGTCGAGCAGGGCGCCGTACGCATCGGCGCCGCCTTGCGCGCCGGCGAAATAGGCGGCCGTCTCGCCGCCTTCCTGGTCGACGATGGCGGCGATGATGGCTTGCTTGGAGGGGAAGTAGTGAAACAGGTTGCCGGGACTCATGCCCGCTTGCGCGCAGATGGCGGCGGTGCTGGTCTGGTGAAAGCCCTTGCGCGCAAAGCAGTGGCGCGCGGCGGCGAGGATGGCGTCGCGGCGCGCCGCGTGTTTGCCGGGATCGATGGTGCGCATGGTGGCTGGTTATCCTTTTTATTAATCGACTAATCAATCTAATATAAATCGATAGCCTCGTATGGTCAAGCGTAGCGTGTGAAATGGGCGCTTTGCACGCTCGCTTCCTCTCGCTACAATGTGCCGCAGCGGTTTTTCCCGCGCCGGCCGGCAGGCCCGCCGATTGTTTGGAAAACCGATCCCTTCACCTGTTTTTCTACCGTTTTAGGAATGACATGCAGCAGACCCCGATTCGATCCTTCCTCTGCGCGCTGGCGCTGGCCGCCGGCATCGTCCCTGCCGCGCAGGCTGCCACCGCGCCGCCGGCCACCATGCGCCTCGATTACCAGCACAGCGGCAATGCGCTGGGCGAGCATTATGCGGTCGAGCGCGTGCTGGTCGAGCCGCTGCCATGGCCGGGCAACCCGGCGCGTCCCATCGACGACAGCAACCGTGGCAACAATCTGCTGGAAGTGGTCGACATCAAATCGGGCAAGGTGCTGTACTCGCGCGGCTTTTCCACCATCTTCGGCGAGTGGGCCAGCACCGATGAAGCAAAAACCACCACGCGCGCCTTCCAGGAATCCGTGCGCTTTCCGCAGCCCGAGCACCCCGTGCGCGTGCGTATCCTCAAGCGCGACGAGCGCGGCCTGTTTTCCATCGTGTGGAGCACCGATGTCAACCCCGCCGCGCAGGACGTGATCCGCAAGCAGCCGCCGGCACCCGTCAAGCCGATCCCGATCCGTGTCGAAGGCCCTTCGTCCGAAAAGGTCGACCTGCTGATCATGGGCGATGGCTACACGGCGGCCGAAATGGGCAAGTTCGAAGCGACGGCGCGCAAACTGGCCGAGCACCTGTTTACGGTGTCGCCGTTCCGCGAACGGGCCAAGGATTTCAACGTGTGGGCCATGGCCGCGCCGACGCAGGAGTCGGGCGTGTCGCGCCCGTCGACGGGCGTGCATCACGCTTCTCCCTTGGGCACGCGCTACGACATCTTCGGCAGCGAGCGCTATGTGCTGACGACGGACAACCGCGCCCTGCGCGACCTGGCCCAATACGCGCCGTATGAATTCATCGAAATCCTCGTCAATAACGATACCTACGGCGGCGGCGGCATCTTCGGCCAGTTCAGCACGGCGGCGGCGAACAACGACTGGGCCAATTACCTGTTCGTGCATGAATTCGGCCACCATTTCGCCGGCCTGGCCGACGAGTACTACACCTCGCCCGTGGCCTACCAGTCGAATGGCGAACGCCAGGAACCGTGGGAGCCGAACGCCACGGCGCTGCGCGATCCGGCCAGGCTGAAATGGAAGAACCACGTCAAGGCGGGTACGCCGCTGCCCACGCCATGGCCGAAGGAGGCGTACGACAGCCATGCGCGCGAGTACCAGAAGCAGCGCGCGGCCCTGCGCGCGGCCAACCGCCCGGAAAGCGAGATGAGCGACTTGTTCAAGGCCGACCTGGCGTACACGCAGCAACTGTTCTCGAAGGCGCCGCAGCGCCATGCGGTGGGCGCTTTCGAAGGCGCGAACTACGAGTCGTCCGGCTATTACCGGCCGGAGATGCAATGCATCATGTTCGACCGCAGCGAGACGTTCTGCTCCGTATGCCAGGATGGCATCAGCACCATCATCGACCTGTATTCGCGTCCCGCCCCGGCGCCGGGCAAATAAGCCTGTTC
The DNA here is from genome assembly GCF_018682595.1 of Janthinobacterium sp. JC611. Classification (NCBI taxonomy): domain Bacteria; kingdom Pseudomonadati; phylum Pseudomonadota; class Betaproteobacteria; order Burkholderiales; family Oxalobacteraceae; genus Janthinobacterium; species Janthinobacterium sp. JC611. The sequence goes on along the minus strand of NZ_JAFLJN010000001.1, from coordinate 44,066 downwards.
AGCGCAGTCCGGCAACGCATGGTGGGCCATGTTGCAACGCAATAGCATGGCCCTCTCTCCCTATCCTCTCCCGCATCTCCCTTCCCCCGCCGTCCAGTGCTGCTTGTTTTTAAGGCAATTGGCATCCGCGCCGGCATGCTCCCTTTTCTTTGCGCCAGCCCGGTAGTATTATCAAATACGCACGCCCGCACGCTTGCCTGAAAAATATTTCATTTAGATAATATTGAGGTAGAATTTGATTTACATCAATGTTGCATTGCCGCATCCGGACGTATAGTTGACCTAGCTCAAACGATAGGCATGCGGACCCGGACTCATCGCGAATCACGTATCTAAATGCTGTAGAGTAATTTCGCCCCGTACCAGTTCCCCGAACATGCACTGGTGCGTGCCTCGAATTTCAGTGACGGAAGCCGATTCATGAAGATGCAGACCCCCGCGCCCGACGCGTGCAGTACCTTACACCCCCACACTCCCATCGCCTTGCCGCATGCGCGCGCCGGCGGCGTCACCCTGGCCATGTGCGCCGCCGCCATGCGCGCCGGCGCGGTGCGATCCGTGCATGCGGCCACGCCGTGGCCCGCCCTGCGTCCGGTCCAGGCATGACGGCCGACGCGCGCCAGCCCTTGCCTTTGCAGGGCAAGCGGGGCCTGGTGGTGGGCATCGCCAACGCGCAAAGCATCGCCTGGGGCTGCGCCAGCGCGCTGCGCGCGGCCGGCGCCGAACTGGCCGTGACCTGGCTCAATGACAAGGCCAGGCCGCACGTGGAGCCGTTGGCGCAGCAAGTGCAGGCGGCCATCGTGGCGCCGCTCGACGTGGCCGTGCCGGGCCAGCTCGAAGCGCTGTTCGCGCAGATCGAACGGCAGTGGGGGCGGCTCGATTTCGTCATCCACTCCATCGCCTACGCGCCGAAGCAGGACTTGCATGGCCGCGTGACGGACAGCTCCGCCGATGGCTTCGCGCAGGCGATGGATATCTCCTGCCACTCCTTCATGCGCATGGCGAAGCTGGCCGAACCGCTGATGCCGGATGGCGGCAGCCTGATGACAATGAGCTACCTGGGCGCAGAGGAAGTCATCGCCGACTACGGCCTGATGGGCCCCGTGAAGGCGGCGCTGGAAGCCTCGGTGCGCTACCTGGCCGCCGAACTGGGTCCGCAAGGCATCCGCGTCAACGCCATCTCGCCGGGCCCACTGGAGACGCGGGCCGCTTCCGGCATCGCCCATTTCGACCGCCTGATGGCCGACGCCATCGCACGCTCGCCCATGCGGCGCCTGGCCACCATCGAGGACGTGGGCGCGCTGTGCGCCTTCCTCGCCGGCGACGGCGCGCGCGCCATCACGGGCGGCACCCTGTATGTCGATGGCGGCTACAACATTCTGAATTGACTGGACGATGATGACCATGGCTGTTTCCCTTCTATCCCCGCGCGCCAGGGTGGCCGCCCTGGCCGCCAGCCTGCTGCTGGCCGGCTGCGCCTCGATGGCGCCGCCGTATGCGCCGCCGCCGCTGCCCGTGGCGGCGCAGTATCCGGAGACCGATCCGGCCGGCGCAAGCGCGCCCGACGTCGCCTGGCAAAGCTACTTTGCCGATCCGCGCCTGCAGGCGCTCATTGCCCAGGCGCTGGCGGGCAACCGCAACATCCGCATCGCCGCCCTGCGCGTGGAAGAGGCGCGCGCCGCGTATGGCATCCAGCGCGCGGAGCAGTTTCCCACCATCGCGCTGGGCGCCGCCGGCAGCCGCGCGCGCGTGCCCGGCGACCTGAGCGTGACGGGCCGCCCCATGACGAGCGCGCAGTACCAGGCGGGCTTGAACGTGAGCGCCTGGGAACTCGATTTCTGGGGCCGCGTGCGCAGCCTGAAGGACAGCGCCCTGCAAACACTCTTGGCCAGCGACGAGGCGCGCCGCGCCGTCGGCGTGGCCCTGGTGGCGCAGGTGGCCAATGGCTACCTGGGCTTGCGCGAACTCGATGAACGGGTGGAGCTGGCGCGCGCCACCGTCGACAGCCGCGCCGAATCGCTGCGCATCTTCACGCGCCGCTTCGAGGTGGGGGCGATCTCCAAGCTGGACCTGACGCAGGTGGAAACTTTGCTCAGCCAGGCCTTGTCGCTGTCGGCCCAGCTGGAACAGGCGCGCGCCGTGCAGGCGCATGCGCTGGCGCAACTGGTGGGCGGCCCCGTCGACCTGACGCCGGTGGCTGGTGAGGTGCGTCGCTTCGACGACGCCAGCGTGCTGCAGCCGCTGCATGCGGGCCTGCCCTCGGCCTTGCTCACGCAGCGTCCCGACCTGGTCGCGGCCGAACATCAGCTGCGCGCCGCGCAAGCCAATGTCGGCGCCGCGCGCGCCGCCTTCTTCCCGACGATTTCGCTGACGGCGGCCTACGGCACGGCCAGCGCGGAATTGAGCGGCTTGTTCGATTCGGGCAGCGGCGCGTGGAATGTCGCGCCGCGCCTGGTGCTGCCGATCTTTGACGCGGGCCGATTGCGCGCCAATATGGACCTGGCCGAGGTGCGCCGCGACGTGGCCGTGGCCAATTACGAAAAGAGCGTGCAGGGCGCCTTCCGCGAAGTGGCCGACGCGCTGTCGAACCGGCGCTGGCTGGCGCTGCAAGTCGATATCGGCAAGACGACCCTGGCCGCGCAGAGCGAACGGGCGCGCCTGGCCAAGCTGCGCTACGACAATGGCGCCGCGCCCTACCTGGAAGTGCTCGACGCGCAGCGCGACTTGCTGACGGTGGAGCAGCAGCTGGTGCAGACGCGCCGCGCGCTGCTGTCCAGCCAGGTCAGCCTGTATGCGGCGCTGGGTGGTGGCGCGCCTGCCGCTTCCGCCGTCGCTTCCACCCACTAATTTGATCGCCCCGATACCATGAATGCTCAACTGAAGAAAAAACTCATCCCCGCGGCGCTGGTCGTGGCCGTTCTCGTGCTGGGCTATGCGGCCTGGCAAAAAATGCGCCCCACGGGTCCGGGCGAAGGTTTTGTCAGCGGCAATGGCCGCATCGAAGCGACGGAAATCGACGTCGCCACCAAGCTGGCCGGCCGGGTCAAGGAGATCCTCGTGCGCGAGGGCGACTTCGTCAAGGCGGGTCAGCCGCTGGCCGCCATGCAGGTCGATTCCCTGGTGGCCCAGCGCGACGAGGCGCGCGCGCGCCAGCAGCAGGCGCGTGATGCCGTGGTCGGCGCGCAGGCGCAGGTGGCCGTGCGCGAGAGCGACAAGGCGGCCGCGCTGGCCATGGTGGCGCAGCGCGAAAGCGAACTCGATGCGGCCAGGCGCCGCCTGGCCCGTTCCGAAACCCTGTCGAAGGAGGGCGCTTCCTCGGTGCAGGAACTCGACGACGACCGCGCCCGCGTGCGCAGCGTGGCCGCGGCCCTGAATGCGGCCAAGGCGCAGGTGACGGCGGCGCAGGCGGCCATCGACGCGGCCAGGGCGCAGGTGGTCGGCTCGCGCTCCGCCGTCGTCGCCGCCGAGGCGACCACGGCGCGCATCGATTCCGACCTGGCCGATGGCCAGCTGGCGGCGCCGCGCGACGGCCGCGTGCAATACCTGGTGGCGCAGCAGGGCGAAGTGCTGGCGGGCGGCGGCAAGGTGCTCAACCTGGTCGACCTGTCGGACGTCTACATGACCTTCTTCCTGCCCGAGACGGCGGCGGGCAAGGTGGCGATGGGCGGCGAAGTGCGCATCATCCTCGACGCGGCGCCCAATTACGTGATTCCGGCAACGATCTCGTTTGTCGCCGCCAGCGCGCAGTTCACGCCGAAGACGGTGGAAACGGCCAGCGAGCGCCAGAAGCTGATGTTCCGCGTGAAAGCGCAGATCAGCCGCGAGCTGCTGCAAAAGCACCTGGCGCTGGTGAAAGTGGGCTTGCCCGGCGTGGCCTGGGTGCGTCTCGATGCGAAGCAGGCATGGCCCGCTGAACTGACGACGAAGGTTCCGCAGTGACGACGGACGTGAACAATTTCGTCGTCAGCATCCGGGGCGTCAGCCAGCATTACGGCAAGACGGTGGCGCTAGCCGCCATCGACCTCGACGTGCCGGCCGGCTGCATGGTGGGCTTGATCGGCCCCGATGGCGTGGGCAAATCGAGCCTGCTGTCGCTGGTGGCCGGCGCGCGCGCCGTGCAGCAGGGCAGCGTCATGGCGCTGGGCGGCGACATGCGCGATGCGCGCCACCGCGACGACGTCTGCCCCCGTATCGCCTACATGCCGCAAGGCCTGGGCAAGAATCTGTATCCGACCCTGTCGGTCGAGGAAAACCTGCAGTTTTTCGCGCGCCTGTTCGGCCATGACGCGGCCGAGCGCCGGCGCCGCATCGACCAGCTGACCCGCAGCACGGGTTTGCAACCGTTCCTGGCGCGCCCGGCGGGCAAGCTGTCGGGCGGCATGAAGCAGAAGCTGGGCCTGTGCTGCGCGCTGATCCACGATCCCGACCTGCTCATTCTCGATGAGCCGACCACCGGCGTCGATCCGCTGGCGCGCGCCCAGTTCTGGGACCTGATCGCCGGCATCCGCGTGCAGCGTCCGCAAATGAGCGTGATGGTGGCCACCGCCTACATGGACGAGGCGCAGCGCTTCGATTGGCTGGTGGCCATGGACGACGGCAAAGTGCTCGATACGGGCACGCCGGCCGAACTGCTGGCGCGCACGGACAGCGCCAACCTGGAAGCGGCCTTCATCAAGCTGCTGCCCGACGCCAAGCGCGCCGGCCACCAGCCCGTCGTCATCACGCCGCTGGACGCGGCCAGCGCGCAGGACGTCGCCATCGAGGCGCGAGACCTGACCATGCGCTTCGGCGACTTCACGGCCGTCGACCATGTGAATTTCCGCATCGGCCGCGGCGAGATCTTCGGCTTTCTCGGCTCGAACGGCTGCGGCAAGTCGACCACCATGAAGATGCTCACGGGTCTCTTGCCGGCCACCGAAGGCAAGGCCTGGCTGTTCGGCAAGGAGGTCGATTCCAACGATATCGACACGCGCCGCAGGGTCGGTTACATGTCGCAGGCGTTTTCCCTGTACGGCGAGCTGACGGTGCGCCAGAACCTGGTGCTGCACGCGCGCCTGTTCCACGTGGCGGAAAGCGAGATTCCTGCCCGCATCGACGAGATGGCGCAGCGCTTCGACTTGCGCGCCGTGATGGACGACCTGCCCGACAGCCTGCCGCTGGGCATACGCCAGCGCCTCTCGCTGGCCGTGGCCATGGTGCACAAGCCGGAAATGCTGATCCTCGACGAGCCCACGTCCGGCGTCGACCCGATCGCGCGCGACAATTTCTGGCGCCTGATGATCGAGCTGGCGCGGCGCGACCGCGTCACCATCTTCATTTCCACCCACTTCATGAACGAGGCCGAGCGCTGCGACCGCATCTCGCTGATGCATGCCGGTAAAGTGCTGGTCAGCGATGCGCCGGCCGAACTGGTGCGCAAAAAGGGCGCGCCATCGCTGGAAGCGGCCTTCATCGCCTACCTGGAAGAGGCGGGCGGCGGAACGGCGCCGGCGGAGCCGGAAAGCGCGGCGCCCGTGCAGAAGGCTGTCGCACCAGCGCCGCAGCCGCAGGAACAACAAGCGCGGCGCAGCCGCTTCAGCCTGGGGCGCATGCTCAGCTACATGTGGCGCGAAACGCTGGAGCTGCGGCGCGATCCCGTGCGCCTGACCCTGGCGCTGGGCGGCTCCGTGCTGCTGCTGTTCGTCATCGGCTTCGGCATCAGCCTGGACGTCGAAGACTTGAGTTATGCGGTGCTCGACCACGACCAGACCACCCTGAGCCAGAATTACACGAACAACCTGGCCGGCTCGCGCTACTTCGTCGAGCGCCCGCCCCTGCGCGACTATGCCGATATCGACCAGCGCATGCGCAGCGGCGAACTGTCGCTGGCCATCGAGATCCCGCCCGGCTTTGCGCGCGACGTGCAGCGCGGCGCGCCCGCCCAGGTGGGCGCGTGGATCGACGGCGCCATGCCGATGCGCGCCGAAACCGTGCAAGGCTACGTGCAGGGCATGCACCAGCTGTGGCTGGCCGACCAGGCCTTGCACCGCTATGGCGTCACGCTGAGCAACCCCGTCGCCATCCAGACGCGCTACCGCTACAATCCGGACGTGAAAAGCCTGCCGGCCATGGTGCCGGCCGTGATCCCGTTGCTGCTGCTGATGCTGCCGGCCATGCTGGCGGCGCTGTCCGTGGTGCGCGAAAAGGAACTCGGCTCCATCATCAACCTGTACGTGACGCCCGTCACGCGCCTCGAATTCTTGCTCGGCAAGCAGGTGCCGTACGTGCTGCTGGCCATGCTCAATTTCGTCCTCATGGCGCTGCTGGCGGTGACGGCCTTCGGCGTGCCGGTCAAGGGCAGCCTGCCGACCCTGATCGGCGCGACCTTCATCTACAATATCTGCGCCACCGGCATCGGCCTGTTCGCCTCGACGTTTACGCGCAGCCAGATCGCGGCCCTGTTCGTGACCATGATCGGCACCATGATCCCGGCCATCCAGTTTTCCGGCCTGCTCAATCCCGTCTCGTCGATGGAAGGCATGGGCAAGGCCATCGGCCTGATGTACCCGGCCACGCACATGCTCAACATCAGCCGGGGCGTGTTCAACAAGGCGCTGGGCTTTGGCGACCTGCACGCCGCGTTCTGGCCCCTGATCGTCGCCATTCCCGTGATCCTCGGCGTGACGGTGGCGCTGCTGAAGAAACAGGAGAGCTGATGCGCCACCTTGAAAACATCTACCGCCTGGGGGTGAAGGAAATCTGGAGCCTGATCCGCGATCCCATGATGCTGATCCTGATCCTCTACACGTTCACCCTGGCCATCTACGTGGCCGCCACGGCCAAGCCGGAAACCCTGCACATGGCCTCGATCGCCATCGTCGACGAGGATGGCTCGCCCCTGTCCGGGCGCATCGCCTCGGCCTTCTTCCCGCCGCAGTTCACGCCGCCGGCCATGATCAACCAGAGCCAGGTCGATGCGGGCCTGGACGCGGGCCAGTACACCTTCGTGCTGACGATCCCGCCCAAGCTGCAGGCCGACGTGCTGGGCGGGCGCCAGGCGGAACTGCAGCTGAACGTCGACGCCACGCGCATGAGCCAGGCCTTCAGCGGCAGCGGCTACATCCAGCAAATCGTCGCCGGCGAAATCTCCGAGTTCGCCAGGCGCTACCGGGGCGCGACGGTCTCGCCGGTGGAACTGGTGATGCGTGCGCGCTTCAACCCGTCGCTGAGCCAGGCGTGGTTTGGCTCGCTGATGGAACTCATCAACCAGGTGACGATGCTGTCGATCATCCTCACGGGCGCGGCCCTGATCCGCGAGCGCGAGCACGGCACCATCGAGCATTTGCTGGTGATGCCCGTGACGCCGGCCGAGATCATGCTGGGCAAGGTCTGGTCGATGGGCCTGGTGGTGCTGCTGGCCGCCGCCCTGTCGCTGAACCTGGTGGTGCGCGGCATGCTGCACGTGCCCATCGAAGGCTCGATCGCGCTGTTCCTGTGCGGCGCTGCGCTGCACCTGTTCGCCACCACGTCGATGGGCATTTTCCTCGCCACCGTGGCGCGCAGCATGCCGCAGTTCGGCATGCTCCTGATCCTCGTGCTGCTGCCGCTGCAGATGCTCTCGGGCGGCAGCACGCCGCGCGAAAGCATGCCCGAGCTGGTGCAGAACATCATGCTGATCGCGCCAACCACGCATTTCGTCGAATTGAGCCAGGCGATCCTGTACCGCGGCGCCGGCATCGACGTGGTGTGGAAACCGTTCCTGGCCCTGCTGGCCATCGGCACGGCCCTGTTCACCTTCGCGCTGGCGCGCTTTCGCAAGACCATCAGCCAGATGGCGTAGCCCCCGCGCCGGAATGGTCCGGCGTTTTTTGCTTGAAAAGGATAGCCATGACAACCGAAGCTGCACCATTTTTCTCCACCGGCGGCGTGCCGTCGCTGGGCGTGCTGGGCGACTATGCGCGCGACTCGTGGCAGCGCATCGTGCTGTACGCGGACGTGATGCGCCGGCGCGGCAACCAGTACCAGGAACACATGGCAGAGGAAGTGCCGAACGTGCTGGACTTCCCCGCCGAACTGGTGATGTCGGGCCTGGAGCTGGCGCGTCCCGTCAACTACGGCCTGGCGCGCATCCTGACGCCCGATGCGCCCGAACCCGATCCGTCGAAGCGGCCATTCGTCGTCGTCGATCCGCGCGCCGGACACGGCCCCGGCATCGGCGGCTTCAAGGCCGAGAGCGAGATCGGCGTGGCCCTGCGCGCCGGCCATCCGTGCTATTTCATCGGCTTCCTGCCCGATCCCGTGCCGGGACAGACGGTGGAAGACGTGATGCACGCCGAGGCGGCCTTCCTGGAGCAAGTCATCGCCCTGCATCCGCTCAGCGAGGGCAAGCCCGTCGTCATCGGCAATTGCCAGGCGGGCTGGCAAATCCTCATGACGGCGGCCATGCGCCCGGAGCTGTTCGGCCCCATCATCGTGGCCGGCGCGCCCGTGTCGTACTGGGCCGGCTGGCATGGCCGCAATCCGATGCGCTACGCGGGAGGGCTGATGGGCGGCAGCTGGGCCACGGCGCTGGCGGGCGACCTGGGCAACGGCCGTTTCGACGGCGCCAGCCTGGTGCAGAATTTCGAGAAGCTGAACCCGGCCAACACGCTGTGGAGCAAGCAGTACAATCTGTACGCGAACATCGATACGGAAGCGCCCCGCTACCTGGAATTTGAAAAATACTGGGGCGGCCACGTCTTCCTCAACGACGTCGAGATGCAGTACATCGTCGACAATCTGTTCATCGGCAACCGCCTGGCCACGGCCGAATTGATCACTTCCGACGGCGTGCGCCTGGACTTGCGCAATATCCGCTCGCCCATCGTCGTGTTTTGCTCGAACGGCGACAACATCACGCCGCCGCCGCAGGCGCTGGGCTGGATCACGGACCTGTACCGCGACGACAACGACGTGCTGCTGCACGACCAGACCATCGTGTATGCCATACATGACAGCATCGGCCACCTGGGCATCTTCGTCTCGGCCAAGGTGGGGCACAAGGAACACCAGAAATTCGCCAGCAATATCGACCTGATCAACCTGCTGCCGGCCGGCATCTACGAGGCGCGGATCGTCGACAAGACGCCCGATACGCCGAACGCCGACCTGGCCAGCGGCGACTATGTGCTGCAGGTCGAGCACCGCGGCATCGAGGACGTGCGCGCCATCGTGCAGCCCAGCGTGGAAAACGACCGCAAGTTCGCCGCCGCCGCGCGCGTGTCCGAGGTGAACCTGGCCTTGTACCGCACGTTTGCGCAGCCGTGGGTGCGCGCCATGGTCACGCCGCAGTCGGCGCGCTTCCTGCAGCTCGCGCATCCGCTGCGCGTGTCGTACGAGCGCTGGACGGACCACAATCCGCTGGCCAGGCTGGTGGCCAAGGAGGCGGAAAAAGTGCGCGCCCACCGCCAGCCCGTTGCGCCCGACAACCCGCTGCTGGCGATGCAGGAAGCCGTCTCCGGCGCCATCACGGCCGGCTTGAACAGCTGGCGCGACTGGCGCGACACGCTGCAGGAAACCACGTTCGACCTGGTATACGGCTCGCCCCTGGTGCAGGCGCTGACGGGACAGTCCATCGGCGACGCCACGCCGCCGCGCCCCCATCCGGGCATCTCGCCCGAGCATTGCGAGTACGTGCGCTGCGAAACGCGCAAGATGGACGAGGACATGCAGCGCGGCGGCCTGGTGGAGGCGGCCGTGCGCGCGCTGTTCTACATCTACCGCTTCCGCATGATCGCCGACGAGCGCAGGGTCAACCTGGCCCTCAAACTGATCAAGCCGCAATACCGGCAGGGCGTCGGCATGGAGGAATTCCGCGCCATCGTGCGCCAGCAGGCGCGCCTGATGCTGCATGATTTCGATGCGGCCATCGCCGCCTTGCCGATCTTGCTGTCGCGCGCCGAGCCGGACGACATCGGCGCGCTGGCCGAATGGCTGCAGCAGGTGCTGCAAGTGCCCGAGGCGCCGACGCCGGACGAGGAAGCGAGCCTGCAGCAGATGCTGGACGTCTTCGACCGCGCGGTGAAGGCGCAAGCGAAGGCGCTGCCGCCGGACGCGCGCGCATCCCATGCCGGGCCGAAAGCCAAGCCGGCCAAACACATTACCTCTGCCTAGAAGACCACGATGACCACTACCCAAGACGATGATTTGCATATCGTGCGCAACCGCACCTTCGACCAGATCGCCATCGGCGACAGCGCCAGCATCACGCGCACCCTGAGCATGGACGATATCGCCCTGTTCGCGGTGATGTCGGGCGATGACAATCCGCAGCACCTCGATGCCGAATTTGCCGCCGCCACCCGCTACCAGGGCGTCATCGCCCATGGCATGTGGGGCGCGGCCCTCATTTCCGCCGTGTTGGGCACGCGCCTGCCCGGCGCCGGCACCGTCTACACGGGCCAGACCCTGCGTTTCTTGCAACCGGTGCGCGTGGGCGATACGCTGGCCATCAGCGTCACCGTCACGGCGCTCGAGCCGCGCAACCGCCACGTGACCCTGGCCTGCCGCTGCGTCAACCAGCATGGCGCCGTGGTGCTCGACGGCGAGGCGCAGGTGATCGCGCCCGCCGAGCAGATCGAACGGGCGCGCGCCACCCTGCCCGAAGTGCGTCTGCATAACGGCGACGGCACGCGGCGCCTGCTGGAACATGCGCGCACCCTGGGGCCGATCCGGGTGGCCGTGATCCATCCCTGCGATGAACTGAGCCTGTCGGGTGCGCTCGACGCGCATGCGGCCGGCCTGATCACGCCCGTGCTGGTGGCGCCGCGCGCGCGCCTCGAAGCGGTGGCGGCCGAAGCGGGCCTGAGCCTGGACGGCATCGCCATCGAGGACGTCGAGCATAGCCATGCGGCCGCCGCGCGCGGCGCCGAGCTGGCGGGCAAGGGCGAAGTCGAGGCGCTGATGAAGGGCAGCCTGCACACGGATGAACTGATGTCGGCCGTGCTGTCGGCCAGCGCCGGCCTGCGCACCAAGCGCCGCATCAGCCATTGCTTCCTGATGCAGACGCCCGCCTATCCGCGTCCCTTCATCATCACCGACGCGGCCATCAATATCGCACCCAACCTGGCCATGAAGGCCGACATCGTTCGCAACGCCATCGACCTGGCCCACGTGATCGGCGTGGCCATGCCGCGCGTGGCCATCCTGGCCGCCGTGGAAACGGTGAACGCGGACATGCCGGCCACCCTGGACGCGGCCGCCCTGTGCAAGATGGCCGACCGTGGCCAGATCACGGGGGCGATCCTCGACGGCCCGCTGGCCTTCGACAACGCCGTCTCGATCGCCGCCGCCACCGTCAAGGGCATCGTCTCCGAGGTGGCGGGCCGCGCCGATATCTTGCTGGTGCCCGACCTGGAAAGCGGCAACATGCTGGCCAAGCAGCTTGAATACATGGGTGACGCGGACAGCGCCGGCATCGTGCTGGGCGCGAAAATCCCCGTCATTCTGACCAGCCGCGCCGACTCGCGCGCCAGCCGCATCGCCTCGTGCGCCATCGCCGTGATGCTGGCCAACCATTACCGGAGCACGCCGCCATGAACGCAGCCGTCCAACATGCGGCCGATGGCGCCCTGATCCTGGTGCTCAATTGCGGCTCGTCGAGCATCAAGTTCGCCCTGTTCGAGCAGGCGCACGGCGTGCTGCCGCAGCAGGCGCAATGGAGCGGCAAGGTCGAAGGCATCGGCCGCGAAAACGCCACCTACCGCGCTGGCGGCCTGCCGGCAGTGGCCTTGCAGCTCGATGCGGAGCTGCCCCATCATGCGGCCCTCGAATACATCCGCGCGCAAGTCGTGACGCAGCTGGCCGGGCGTCCGCTGCGCGCCGTGGCGCACCGCGTGGTGCATGGCGGCAGCAAGTATTTCGCCCCCGTGCGCATCGATTTTTCCGTGCTGGCGGACCTGAAAAGCTTTGTGCCGCTCGCGCCCCTGCACCAGCCGTTCGCGCTGGAGGCGATCGAGGTGCTGCTCGAATCGCGTCCCGACATCGCCCAAGTGGCGTGCTTCGACACGGCCTTCCACCACACGGTGCCGCAGGTCGAGCAGATGCTGGCCCTGCCGTACGATGCGTGGGAGCGGGGCTTGCGCCGCTATGGCTTCCACGGCCTGTCATACGAATACCAGTCGCTGGTGCTGGAGCGGCGTTTTGGTCCCGTCGCGCGCGGCAAGGTCATCGTCGCCCACCTGGGCAGCGGCGCCAGCCTGTGCGCGATGGACAATCTGCACAGCGTGGCCACCACCATGGGCTTTTCCGCGCTCGACGGCCTGATGATGGGCACGCGCTGCGGTGCGCTCGATCCGGGCGCCGTGATCTACCTGATGGAAATCGAAAAACTGTCGCTGGAAAAGGTGGCGCATGTGCTGTACCACGAGTCGGGCTTGCTGGGCGTGTCGGGCGTGTCGGCCGATCCACCCGTGCTGCTGGCGCAGCAGGACCGGCAGGATGCCACGGGCGAGCGCATCCGCGCCGCGCTGGCTTTATATATCCGCCGCACGGTGCGCGAGATCGGCGCCCTGACGGCCGTGCTGGGTGGGCTGGACATGTTGGTGTTTACGGCCGGTATCGGCGAGCACAGCGCGGAGCTGCGCCAGCGCATCTGCGCCGAGCTGGGTTTCATCGGCCCCGTGCTTGACGCGGACGCGAATGCGCGCAACGCCAGCCGTATTTCCAGCGCTGCCAGCCGCATCGTGGTGGGCGTGGAGCCGGCCAATGAAGAGTGGGTGGCGGCACGCCACGCGGCCCTGGCCGTGGGCGCCTGAGGATGTGACCGTGCCAGCGCACCCGATGGGAAATGTGCCGATTTGTACAGATTTTCCGTTGAGTGCGCTAACACACTGTCTGGTTTTGGTTTTGTCTTTACGATGAAGTCATGCCATCGAGCTGCTGATAAGCACAGCGCGATGCCTGGCAAATTTGGAACATTTTGCCCGCCTTTAGTAAAAATAAATCGAATCCATATTGAAAGGTCACATCATGAACAAATTACTCGCCGCCCTGATCGCCACCCTGTTTGCCACCGCCGCCGTCGCGCAAACCGCACCGGCCACGGAAGCCGTCGTGAAAGCCCAGGCTGCCGCGCAAAAAGACGTCAACAAGGCTGTCGCTGCGGAAGCCAAGGTCGATGCCAAGGCTGACGCGAATGTCGCCAAGGCCGAAATGAAGGCCGACGACAAGAAAGCCGACGCCCATCACAAGGCCAACAAGACCAAGGCCAAGGCACACGACAAAGTCGTCAACGCCGATGCGGAAGACAAGCTGAAAGCGCAAGCCAAGGCCGATAAAACCGATGCCAAGGCCGATGCGCAAGCCACCAAGGCGGCCGTGAAAGCGGACGCCAAGGTCGCCAAGGAAAAAGTGGAAGCGAACGCCGACAAGGCCCTCGCCGCCACCAGGACGGCAGAAGCCAAGGCCAAGGCCGACGCTGAAGTCAAGGCAGCCGCCGCCAAGTAATACCCCCCTTGCGGGCACGGCCTGCAAGCACCAAAGACAGCTTCGGCTGTCTTTTTTTTTCGTCCGCCACTTTTCCCAGGCACCGCTTGCCAGTTTTGATCTGGCGCAAATGCTCTTCTTCTCGCCATGCCATAGTGAACTGGTAAACAGACGAGGGGAGGCATCATGAGCACCGCGAAAACGAAAAAATCACCGGCTGCCGGTTCCGCCGAAGGCATGCCCGCCATGTCTTCCATGCAGGCGCTGCCGGTCGAGGGCGACATACAGGCCGACGCGCGCGCGGCAGGCGGCGACGATGCCATGTCCGGGACGCGCCTGGGCGTGTCGTACGCGGACCAGGCCGCTACCCATGCCGCGGCCACCGCCGGCGCCGCGAGCATGCCGGGCGGCGGCATGCAGCAGGCCTCGCAGGGCATGGCTGGCGCCAGTTGCATGCACGTGGGCGATGGCGGCGGCATGGGCGGCGACCGCGGTAGCGGGAGCGGCGGTGGCGGCATGGGCGGCGGCGGAGGCGGTGGGCAGGGCGGCGGCACGCCGCAGGTGCGCACCTGCGCCACGATGGACGTGCATCGCCGCCTGCTGACCGAAGATCCATCCTATGCGAGCGTGCGCGCCGATATCGAAAACCTGGCCGGACTGTACGAGGGCGACGGCGGCATCGCCGGCCGTTCCGGCGTGACGCAGATACCGGTGGTCGTGCACGTGGTGTGGAACACGGCCGCGCAGAATATTTCGGATGCGCAGGTCGCCAGCCAGATCGACGTGCTGAACCGTGACTTCCGGCGCGTCAATCCGGATGTCAACAGCACGCCAGCGCCCTTCCTGCCGCTGACGGCCGATGCGCGCGTGGAATTCGCCCTGGCCACGATCGATCCGAACGGTGCGGCCACCAGCGGCATCGAGCGGCGCCAGACGAGCGTGGCCTCGTTTGGCGCGGACGATGCCGTCAAGTCGCAGGCGACGGGCGGCATGGATGCCTGGCCGGCCGACAGTTACCTGAATATCTGGGTGTGCCAGCTGGGCGGCGGCTTGCTGGGCTATGCGCAGTTTCCCGGCGGCCCGGCCGCCACCGACGGCGTGGTGATCCTGCAATCGGCCTTTGGCACGAGCGGCACGGCGGCGCCGCCGTTCCACCTGGGACGCACGGCCACGCATGAAATCGGCCACTGGCTGAACCTGAACCATATCTGGGGCGACGACGGCACCGGCTGCTCGGGCACGGACAACGTGGCCGACACGCCGAACCAGGGCGGGCCGAACACGGGCCAGCCCTCCTTCCCCCATATTTCCTGCAGCAATGGGCCGAATGGCGACATGTTCATGAATTACATGGACTATGTCGACGATCCCGCCATGTTCATGTTCACGGCGGGCCAGGTGGCGCGCATGCAGGCTTGTCTCGATGGTCCGCGCGCCAGCATCGGCACGGGAACGGGCGGCACGGGCGCCACGCCGCGCCAGAGCTCCTCTCCCGTCGTGGCCTGGGGCGCGAACCGCCTCGACGTCTTCGTGCTGGGCACGGACCGCGCGCTGTACCACAAGGCGTGGAATGGCACGGCCTGGGCGCCGTCCGTCACCGGCTATGAAGGCCTGGGCGGTATCTGCACGAGTGCGCCGCAGGTGGTGTCATGGGCGCCGAACCGGCTCGACGTGTTCGTCACGGGCACCGACAGCGGCTTGTTCCACAAATGGTGGAACGGCACGGCGTGGGGGCCGTCGCTGACCGGCTATGAAGCGATGGGCGGCCTGTGCGTGGGCGACCCGCGCGCCGTGGCCTGGGGTCCGAACCGCCTCGACGTGTTTGTCGTCGGCACGGACCGGGCCCTGTATCACAAGTGGTGGAATGGCGCCGCCTGGGGGCCGTCGCTGACGGGCTACGAAGCCATGGGCGGCATTTGCCTGGGCCAGCCGGAAGCCGTGGCGTGGGGGCCGAACCGCCTCGATGTCTTCGTCATCGGCACGGACCGTGCCCTGTACCACAAGTGGTGGAACGGCACGGCCTGGGGACCGTCGCTCACGGGCTACGAGCGCCTGGGCGGCATCTGCACCTCGTCGCCGAAGGCGGTGGCGTGGGGGCCGAACCGTCTCGACGTCTTCGTCACGGGCACGGATGGCGCGCTGTACCACAAGTGGTGGGATGGCGCGAAATGGGGGCCGTCCAGCGACGGTTTCGAGCGCCTGGGCGGCATCTGCGTGGGCGAGGTGGAAGCCGTGTCGTGGGCGCCCAACCGCCTCGATGTCTTCGTCATCGGCACGGACAGCGCCTTGTACCACAAGGCGTGGAATGGATCCGCCTGGTCGCCTTCCTTGACGGGATTTGAAAACCTGGGCGGTATCTGCACCTCGCGTCCGCGCGCCACGGCGTGGGCGGCGAACCGCCTCGACGTGTTTGTCACGGGCACGAATGGCGCCCTGTTCCACAAGGCGTGGAACGGCACGGCCTGGTCGCCTTCCGTGAGCGGCTATGAGAGCCTGGACGGCGTGGTATCGTGTTTCTGATGACAATCTGTTCAACGGGAGGCGGCATGCACGGCATGACGATGGCTTTGCCCAGCGGTAGCTGGACGCATTCCTTCGAGGAGGATGCGGATGGCATCGAGGTGTACCGGCCTACGGCCACGTTCGCCTTTCCGCCCAGCCGCAAGGGGCGCAAGGTGCTGGAGTTCGGCGCGCCCGGCGCCATGGCGCCAGGGGAAGCGACCTTGACGTCGATGGCGCCCGGCCCCGACGACCGGCCCCGGGCCGGCCCCGTGACCCGGTTGCGGCCCATGGGCATGGGCCGCTATGCGCTCGGCGATGCTGGCGGGGCGCAGCAGGTGATCGACATCGTTGAAGCGACGCCCGACGTGCTGCGCCTGTCGCGGCGTTAAGGCGTGCCGCGCAGTTTGCAGGCGAGCGCCGTGCGGTTGCCCACGCCCAGCTTCTGGTAAATCGCATGCAGCTGGTTGCGCACGGTGGCCGGCGATTTGCCCAGTTCCCTGGCGATGCTTTTATACGGCAAGCCTTCGGCCGCCATGGCCGCCACTCGCCGTTCGGCCGGGGTCAGACGCTGCATGGCAGCCTGCCTGAAACGTTGTTTGTCATCCTTGTTCTCCTGTCCGTGGGCGGCATGCCGGCGGCCTGTCTGCAGGGATAACGGGAACGCGGGACATATCTGTCAAATTATCTGTGAACTTTTTTCCCCGCTGCTGCCGCTGCGCGGCGGGCGAAAAAAAAGACAGGCGAACCTGTCTTTTCGTATGGCCGGGTGGCGGTCAGCCGATGGCCGTCATGGAGACCGGTTTCAGCTTGGCCGCCAGCGCCTTGCCCTTCTTCGCGCGCTTGCCGAAATGCTCGGCCAGGGCCGTGGCGCCCAGCGACGCATCCTGCGGTTTCGAGGCCCGGCCGATGCCCGAGACCACCACGCCGCGCTGCGTGATCGGCTGCACGGCCAACAGCTTGTCCTTGGCATCGAGGTCGATCAGCTTGACGCCGGTGCCGCCCTTGGACAGGGTCTTCATTTCATCGAGGCCGAACACCAGCAGGCGCGCGCCTTCCGTCAGGCAGGCCAGGGCGCTGGCCGCCTCGGGGATGACTTTCGGCGCCAGTGGCACGTCGCCGTCGTCCAGGGTGATGAAGGACTTGCCACCTTTCAGGCGGCTCGTCATGTCGCCCGCCTTGGCGATGAAGCCGTAGCCGGCGCTCGTCGCCAGCAGCAAGCTGGTGGCGCCATTGCCCGCGAAATAATGGAGGATGCGCACGGCGTTGCCCGGCGTGCCGCCGCTGAGGTCGCACAAGGTCGTGATCGGCACGCCGTCGCCGCGCGCGTTGGGCAGCGCCGAGACGGGAACCGAGTAGATCTTGCCGTTGTTGCCAAAGCCTAGCAGGGTGTCGACCGTGCGGCATTCGAAGGCGCCATGCAGGCTGTCGCCCGCCTTGAACGTGAACTGCGCCGCGTCGTGGCCGATGCCGGTGCGCGCGCGCACCCAGCCTTTTTCCGAGATGATGACGGTGACCGGTTCATCGACCACCTTCTGTTCGGCCACGGCTTTCTGCGCTTCCTCGATCAGGGTGCGGCGCGCATCGCCGAACTGCTTGGCGTCCGCCTCGATTTCGCGGATGATGGCGCGCTTCATCGAGCCCGGGTTGTCGAGCAGGTCTTGCAAGGACTTTTCTTCCTTGCGCAGCTCGGCCAGTTCCTGCTGGATCTTGATCGTTTCCAGGCGCGCCAGCTGGCGCAGGCGGATTTCCAGGATATCGTCGGCCTGGCGCTCGGACAGCCTGAACGCCTCGATCAGGGCCGCCTTCGGTTCATCCGAATTGCGGATGATCTGGATCACCTTGTCGATATTGAGCAGGATCGCTTCGCGTCCTTCCAGGATATGGATGCGGTCCTTGACCTTGCCCAGCTTGTAGCCGGTGCGGCGCGTGACGGTGGCGAAGCGGAAATCGATCCATTCGCGCAGGATGTCGCCCAGCCCTTTTTGGCGCGGACGGCCATCGCCGCCTATCATCACCAGGTTGATCGAGGTCGACGATTCCAGCGAGGTGTGCGCCAGCAGCATCAGCATGAATTCCGTCTGGTCCTGGTTCTTCGACTTCGGTTCGAACACCAGGCGCACGGGCGCGGCGCGGCCCGATTCGTCGCGGATGGTGTCGAGCGAATTGAGGATCAGCGCCTTCATGGCCACTTGGTCCGGCGACAGCGCCTTCTTGCCCAGCTTGATCTTCGGATTCGTCAGTTCTTCGATTTCTTCCAGCACCTTTTGCGACGAGGTACCAGGCGGCAGTTCCGTCACGACGGCTTGCCACTGGCCGCGCGCCAGTTCCTCGATCTTCCAGCGCGCGCGCACCTTCATGCTGCCACGGCCGCTCGCATACATGTCCTGGATCTGCGACGGCGGCGTGATGATCTGGCCGCCGCCGGGGAAGTCGGGGCCGGGCATGATGGTCATCAGCTCCGCGTGCGTCAGCTTCGGATCGCGGATCATGGCGACAGCCGCCTTGGCCACTTCCGCCAGGTTGTGCGACGGGATTTCCGTTGCCAGGCCCACGGCGATGCCGGACGCGCCGTTCAGCAGCACCATCGGCAGGCGTGCCGGCAGCAGCTTCGGTTCTTCCGTCGAACCGTCGTAGTTGGGCTGGAAATCCACCGTGCCCATGCCGATTTCATCCATCAGCAGCTTGGCGATCGGCGTCAGGCGCGCTTCCGTGTAACGCATGGCCGCCGCGCCATCGCCATCGCGCGAGCCGAAGTTGCCCTGGCCGTCGATCAGCGGGTAGCGCAGCGAGAAATCCTGCGCCATGCGCACCAGCGCGTCGTACACGGACTGGTCGCCGTGCGGATGCAATTTACCCAGCACGTCGCCGACCACGGCCGCCGATTTGCGCGGCTTCGCCGCGGAATTGAGTCCCAGCTCGTTCATCGCATACAGGATGCGGCGCTGCACGGGCTTCTGGCCGTCGCACACGTCGGGCAGGGCGCGGCCCTTGACGACGGAGATGGCGTAATCGAGATAGGCGCGCTCGGCGAAGGTGGACAGGGTCAGCGCTTCGCCGTCGAATACCGGTTCATCCGGCAGGGTCGGCTCAGGCTGGGCATCGTCAAATAAATTGGTTTGTGTGGACATGGCGCTTGTTTCGGTGTGAAGTGGTTGCGGTTGAATTCGTGGGGCTGATTATGACAGCCCGGGTTTGGCTGACGACAGCCGGTAAGTCTGATACATATAGCGCAGGGTGAAATACAGCACGGCCAGGGCGATTTCGACGCTGTGATGCATGATGGGGCGCGCCCCCATGGCCGGGGCCAGGTTGGCCAGCACGACGCTGGCGATGGACGGCGCCAGCACCAGCGGCCACATGCTGCGCCACTTGAAATCGCAAGGGGAAAACAGCATGCCGGCGCAGGACCAGACCAGCAGCGCTGCGCCAAGCAAGGCGGCCGGCGGCTGCTGCAGATACAGCAGCGACAGCAAGCCCGCGCAGCCGATCAGCCATGCCGCGCGCAGGCGCGGCAAGAGCGCCTCGGGGAAGCGGCAATCGCCATACAGGCCGGTGGCGCTGCGCAGGGCCAGCGCCGCCAGGCAAAAGATCAGGGGCATGGCTTCGCCGACGGCCAGTGCCGGCTGGCCCCTGCCGCTCATGAACATGGCGCCAAACAGCGACAGGCCGAGGACAAGGAGCAGCAGCATGCCATGCAGCAGCTGGCGGTTCATCGCATACGCGAGCAGGGCCGATGCGCACAAACCGGCCGCGGTGACGAGGCGCATGGTCTCGCCGCGTTCTGGCAGGAACAGCAGCAAGGCCAGCACGAGATAGGGCGCGATCCAGCCCAGTTGCCGCAAGCCGGGCCGCTTCCACAGCACGGGCAGGCGTTCCTGCAGCGACTCCTGGAGTGTGTCCAGCCGCGCGAACAGCGGCGCCGGCCAGCGCAAGGCATGCATGGCCAGCAGGCCAAAGGCGAACGCCTGGAAGCCCAGCAGGCTGGCATAGGCCGCCGTGTCGCCGAGCTTGAAGCCGGCCGCATCGAGCACGCCGGCGAGCATGAAGTGCAGCACGAAGCCCAGGCCGCCGGAGGCCAGCGCCGTCTGCTTGAAGTAGCGCTTGGCATGGACGGCATGTTCCCACTGCTCGAACAGGTCCGTATCGAGCTTGCAGGCCAGCATTTCGGCGTGCTGCCAGCGTATCGCGTGCAGCAGCTCGCGCAGCTGCAGCGTGAATTTGCGGTCGAACAGCTGGCGCGCGTAGGCCGATGGCGGCTGCTGCGACATGATGCAGTCCAGGCCGGGATAGCTGTCGCGGTTGTCGCTGAAATGGGCGAACGAGCGGTCCGCCCGGTAGCGCTGCACGGCGCTGCGCACCAGGTCCGCGTGGCTGCGCGCCAGGTAGGAAAAATCGTGGTCCCAGCCCAGCTGCTCGAACAGGGCCCGGCGCAGCGCCAGGTCATAGCCGGCGCCGGCGCAATAGCGCAGCGCGCACAGCTCGAGTTCCTCGCGCACGTCGAGGTTCAGCATGGCGTCGTCCTGCAGCATGCGGGCCAGCACCTCGCCGGCATCGGCGTGCCGCATCTGCGCCAGGCAGCCTTGCCACAGATTGGCCGCTTCCTGCGCCGGGTCGATGGCGACCACGCCCCACTGTTCCGGCGGCGGTGCGGGTTCCTGGGCAATGACGCCCCACAGTTCCGCCGGCGGCGCCTGCGTTTCCTGCGCCGCCTCGTCGATGACGCCCCATAGCTCAGCCGCTTCCGTGGACGGCGCTTCCGGCACTTCCGCCGCTTCGGCCTTGGTCCCGGCCATTTGCGCTTCCGGCAGTTCCCCGGCAAACAGGTGCGCATGGCGCAGCGCATACTCATAGGCGTCGCGCAGCTCCTGGAAGGCGGCCGGGTCGTCTTCCGGCCGTGTCACTTTCAGGCGTTTCGCGTAGGCGCGCTTGATGGCGCGCTCGTCGCCCGTCGGCGCCGTGCCGAGGACGTCCCACAGGCTGCGTTCAGCACCATGCATGCCGCCGTCCATCAGACGTCGCTCCCGTTCCGGGACAGGTCGGGTGAAGTGGCTTGCTTGGGCATGGGGGCGCGTTCAGGCATGGACGTTTTCTTGCTGGTTTTCATAGAACAGATTGGCCAGGATTAGCATGGCGATGAGTGGCAGCAGGGCTTGCGGCAGTATCAGGCGGGCATCGGGCAAATTGGCAAAAAAGGAGGTACTCGATACCAGCGTGATCTTGACCAGCAGCAGGGCTGGCCATACCAGGTGGCGGGAAATATTGGGCATCGTGAATGCGTACAGCGGCACACCGGCCAGGCACCAGAGCCAGGCCAGCACCGGGGCCAGGCCGGCCGGCAGCACGCCCGCCGCCGCGACAAAAAACAGCAAGGTGCCACCCAGCAGCCAGGTGATGCGCAAGCGGTGGTGCCACGCCTTTGGCAAGCCCAGGGCTTGATACAGTTGCGCGCCGCTGCGCGCCAGCAGTATCAGCAGGCACAGGCTGAAAGCAAAACAGGCGCCGGCAGGAAAGGCGTCGAAGCCGGTTTCCCGCATCATCCAGGCCAGCAGCGAGGCAATCGGCAGCAAGAGCAGATAGGCGCGCAGCTTGAAGTGCGCCGAGGAAGCAAATACGGCCACTAGCGCGCAGACGGCAAGCAGGAGCGTGGCGCCGGAGACCAGCATCGGCGATGGATGGTTGATAAACAGCAGCAGCGACAGCCCGGCATAGGCATACACCCAGCCGAATTGCCACAGGTGCCGATGCCGGTACTGCAGATAGACGCCGAAGTGCTGCTGCCTGAATTGCGCCATCCGCTCAATCAGCGCGGCAGGGCGGTAAAAGGCGTATGCGGCGTAGGCGGAGAAGGATAGCAGCTGTGACAGTACGAAGAAAGTCGCATAAAAGGAGTCGATGCCGAAGAAACCCCAGCGCTCATGCATGAACAGCGCGAGCCCGTAGATGGCGAGGCCGGTCACTGCGGAACGTATGGCGGTACCGCCGAAGTATTTTTTGGCGCGCGCCTTGCGCTCCCACCAGGTGATCGACACGGGATCGATCTTGTAGGCCAGCAGGTCGCCATGATGCGCGCGTATGCCCTCGATGAGTGCCAGCAGGGTCCGCGTTAATCGCACATCGTGCAGACAGAATGCGGATGCCGGCGGTGCTGCCATCAGCAGATCGAGGCATGCGTCGTGCTCTCCGCTGCTGCGCAAATAGGCCAGCGAAGCCGTCGCATTCTGGCGCCCGACCAGGCCGCGTGCCGCTTCCGCATCCATTTTGCGCAATTGCGGCAGCCGCTGGTCCCACTGGTAGTGCTCGATGAAGCGGCCACGAGTGGCGTCTTGACACGCGGCCGTGGCGCAGTAGCGCAGGGCCAGGAGTTCAAATTCCTCGCGTACGGCGAGGTGGGTCATCGCTTCGCGCTTTTCCAGCGTCGACAGCTTGATGCCGTTGCCGGAGGCCAGCCATTCCCGCCACAGGATCTGCGCTTCTTTCCGGGGGGCGGCTGTCATGGCAGGCGATGCCGCTGGCGGCGTTTTGCCAAAGTCGATCTTGCCAGCTGCCAGCGGGGCTGGTGCGGGCGCTGTGGCCGGGGGGGCGGATACTTCAGGCGCCTGCTGTTCCTGGCTGTGCGCGGCGATGCGCAGCGCATACTCATAGGCATCGCGCAGGCGCTGGAAGGCGGCCGCACCGTCTTCAGGACGGTTCAGCTTTAACTGGCGCGCATAGGCGCGCCTGATGTCCCGTTCATCGCACGTCTCTGCGATGCCCAGGACTTGCCAGATATCCAGCGTCTCGCTACCCATCACAGGAAACTGTCACTTTCTATCTCTTTGAGCACCTCCGCAAACGCCGTACGCGCTTGCCGTATGGTGTTCGGATCCTGCGTCTCCAGCGCGGCCTGGAAATTGGCCGTGTGCGCCGCCAGGTACTGGCGCACGTCGCCCAGCGACTGTTCGTACAGGCGGTCGGCGCGCGTGACCAGGGTGCGGTTTTCCATTTGCTCGCGCGGATGGATCTTCAGGTCGGCCAGTTCCGCAAAGCGCTGCTCGATCTGTTCCGGCGTCATCACGCCCGCGTTGTCGCTGATGATCATCTTGTGCTTTTCCTGCGTGGCCAGCACCGTCACTTCCGCTTCCAGCACGCCGCTGACGTCATAGGTGAAGCGCACGTCGATGCCGACCTCGCCCGCCTTTTTCGCGGGTATCGGGAAGCTGATCTTGCCGAGGAAGACGTTGTCGGCCACCAGGCGCGACTCGCCCTGGAAGATCGCCACGTTGATTTCCTTCTGGTTGTCGTAGATGGTGGTGATGTTTTCCGTGCGCGAGACGGGCACCACGGAGTTGCGCTCGATGATGGGCAGGTAATGTCCGCCTTCATACTGGTTCGCGCCGACCTGGCGCGAAATCGAAATGCCCAGCGAATACGGCGCCACGTCCGTCATGACCACTTCGTCGAGGGCGGAGTCGCGCATCTTGAGGCCCGCCTGCACGGCGGCGCCCAGCGCCACGGCTTCGTCCGGGTCCAGGTGGATGGCGGGGAAGCGGCCGAACATGCGCGAGACGAGCTTGCGCACCAGCGGCATGCGCGTGGCGCCGCCGGCCAGCACCACTTCATTCAATTCCGCGGCGCGGATGGTGGCGTCGCGCAGCGCCCGTTCCACGGGCAGGCGCAAACGGGCCAGCAGCGGTTCGCACAGCTGCGCCAGCCTGTCTTCGCTGATCTCCCAGCTGTATTCCTTGTCCTGGTAGCGCGTGGCCATGCGCACGGACGGCTGGTCCGACAGCAGGCGCTTGACGCGCTCGGCCTCATCGCGCAGCAGCTGCTGCTGGCGCGGGTCGAGCAGGCGGCTGCCGACGGCGTCGCGCAAGCCGCTGCCTTCCATAAAGGCGTCGACCAGCACGGTGACGAAGTCTTCGCCGCCCAGGAAATTGTCGCCGGCCGAGGCGCGCACTTCCATCACCCCTTCGAACAGTTCCAGGATCGACACGTCAAACGTGCCGCCGCCCAGGTCGAAGACGAGGAATTTGCTTTCCTGCTCCTTGTCGCGGATGCCGTAGGCCAGCGCGGCGGCCGTCGGCTCGTTCAGCAGGCGCTCCACGCGCAGGCCCGCCAGCTGGCCGGCGATGCGCGTGGCCTTGCGCTGCGCATCGCTGAAATACGCGGGCACGGTGATGATGGCTTCCTCGACCTTGTGGCCCAGGAAGGCTTCGGCATCCTCCTTCAGCGCGCGCAGCACCATCGACGACAGCTCTTCCGGACGGAATTGCTGCGTGCCGAGGGTGATCTTCTTTTCGCTGCCCATGTAGCGCTTGAAGACGGCCGCCGTCAGCTGCGGGTGCGTCTGCAGGCGCTCGCGCGCGGCGCGGCCCACCAGCACGGTGCCGTCGTCATCGATGCTCACGCACGACGGCGTCAGGTGTTCGCCGAGCGCATTCGGAATGATGGCAGCCTTGCCGTCGCGCCAGATGGCGACCAGGCTGTTGGTGGTGCCCAGGTCGATGCCGATGATCATCAGATATCCGCCTCCGCCTCATTGCCGTGTTCTTCGATCCAGGCGCGGCGTCCGGCCGCTTCGCCCTTGCCCATCAACATATTGAAGCGCGAAGCCGAGGTCATGTGGTCGACTTCGCCCAAGGTGACGGGCAGCAGGCGGCGCGTGTCCGGGTTCATCGTCGTTTCCCACAGCTGCTCGGCGTTCATCTCGCCCAGGCCCTTGAAGCGCGAGATCGACCAGGCACCCTGTTTCACGCCTTCCTTGCGCAGCTTGTCCTCGATGGCGAGCAGTTCGCCGTCGTCGAGCGCGTAGATTTTCTGCATCGGCTTCTTGCCGCGCGCCGGCGCGTCCACGCGGTACAGGGGCGGGCGGGCGATGCAGATGTGGCCCTTGTTGATCAGCGCCGGGAAGTGCTTGAAGAAGAGCGTCAGCAGCAGTACCTGGATGTGCGAGCCGTCCACGTCCGCATCCGACAGGATGCAGATCTTGCCGTAGCGCAGACCGGACAGGTCGGGCGAGTCGCCCACGCTGTGCGGATCGACGCCGATGGCCACGGCGATGTCATGGATCTCGTTATTGGCGAACAGGCGGTCGCGGTCCGTTTCCCACGAGTTCAACACCTTGCCGCGCAGGGGCAAAATCGCCTGGAATTCCTTGTCGCGGCCCATCTTGGCCGAACCGCCCGCCGAGTCGCCCTCGACGAGGAACAGTTCATTGCGCGCGGTGTCCGACGATTCGCAGTCGGTCAGCTTGCCCGGCAGGACGGCCACGCCCGAGGATTTTTTCTTTTCCACCTTTTGCAGCGAGCGCTGGCGCGACTGCGCCTGCTTGATCACGAGCTCGGCCAGCTTCTTGCCGTAGTCGACGTGCTGGTTCAGCCACAGTTCCAGCGGCGGCTTTGTGAAGGTCGAGACGAGGCGCACGGCGTCGCGCGAGTTCAGGCGTTCCTTGATCTGGCCCTGGAATTGCGGGTCCAGCACCTTGGCCGACAGCACGAACGAGGCGCGCGCGAACACGTCTTCCGGCAGCAATTTGACGCCTTTCGGCAGCAGCGAGTGCATCTCGACGAAGTTTTTCACGGCGCCGAACAGGCCGTCGCGCAAGCCCGATTCGTGCGTGCCGCCGTTCGAGGTGGGAATCAGGTTGACATACGATTCGCGCACGATGGCGCCTTCTTCCGTCCACGCCACCACCCAGGCCGCGCCTTCGCCTTCGGCAAAGCCTTCCGAGTCCGGCCCCGCGTATTGCGCGCCTTCGAACAGGGGAATCAGGGTTTCGCCATTCGATACCTGCGCCAGCGTTTCGGTCAGGTAGCCGCGCAAGCCTTCCGCATACTGCCAGGTCTGCGTGTCGCCCGTCTTCGCGTTGGTCAGCGTGACGGTGACGCCCGGCAGCAGCACGGCTTTCGAGCGCAGCAGGCGTTGCAGCTCCGTTTGCGAAATGTTGGGCGAATCAAAATACTTGGGGTCAGGCCAGGCGGTGACGCGCGTGCCCGACTTTTTGCCGTCGCGCGGGGCGGGGCGGGAACTCAGGGGCTCGATCACGTCGCCGTTGGCAAACACCATGTGGTGCAAGCCGTTGCCGTCGCTTTCCTTGCGCCAGACGGTGATTTCCAGGCGCGAGGACAGCGCATTGGTGACGGACACGCCGACGCCGTGCAAGCCGCCCGAGAACGCGTAGGCGCCGCCCGAACCCTTGTCGAACTTGCCGCCCGCGTGCAGCCGCGTAAACACGATTTCCACCGTCGGCACGCCTTCTTCCGGGTGCAGGCCGACGGGAATGCCGCGGCCATTGTCTTCGACGGTGATGCTGCCATCCGTGTTTTGCGTCACGGCGATATGCGTGCAATGACCGCCCAGCGCCTCGTCGGAGGCATTGTCGATCACTTCCTGAATGATGTGCAGCGGATTTTCAGTGCGGGTGTACATCCCCGGGCGCTGCTTGACGGGTTCCAGTCCTTTCAGGACACGGATGGATGATTCGCTGTAGTCGGATGCTGGTTTTTTAGTGGCCATACGTGTTCAAGCTAAGTAAAGACAGTGGTTGGAACGCCAGGCCAGGGCACTGCGGGGCGCAATGACAGCGGCGGCGATAGCTGTATGAATATACAGTATATCCCGTCCAGCGTCACTGGGGGAGGGCAGTGCGGCAGGCTAGGCATCCTTGTGCGGACGCTCGCGCATTCTATCTTGTCCCGCGAGCAATAGCGCTACTCCAAGGCAACAACAGTGCGCCGCGCGCGAGCTTTGGCGCCCATTGTGAAGGATTTTATGCGGTAAAGCCCCCGTTTTTACATCTTGTTTACAAGCGACTCCCCAGTCTTTACGAATTTTTTAGACCCTTTTGGCTAATCTGCTCACTATCAAAACAAACCTGTGTGAGGGTGGGAATGGATCTCGTGTATCTCGGCTTGATTGCCGTGTTTTTCGTCCTGGCGGCCGGCTTTGCCGTCGCCTGCGACAAATTAGGGAGCGTCAAATGAACGCGTTTTATGTGCTGGGCGCCGTCGTCTCGGCTGGCCTGCTCGTGTACCTGCTGGTCGCGCTGCTGAAGGCGGAGGAACTGTGATGACGACGCAATCGATATTGTTATTGGTGGCCTTCCTGGCCGTGCTGCTGGCCGCCGGCTATCCGCTGGGCCTGTACATGGCCAGGGTGGCCGGCGATGGCCCCGTGCGCGGCCTGGGCTGGCTGCAAAAGCTGGAAAACGTGCTGTACCGCTGGTCCGGCCTGCCCGCCGACAAGGCCATGGGCTGGAAAAGCTATGCCATCGCCCTGATCGTCTTCAATACCGTGGGCGCCGTCTTCGTCTACGGCCTGCAGCGCCTGCAGGGCTTCTTGCCCTTGAATCCGCAGGGCCTGGGCGCCGTCAGCCCCGATTCCTCGTTCAACACCACCGTCAGCTTCGTCGCCAACACCAACTGGCAGGGCTACGGCGGCGAGCAGACCATGAGCTACCTGACCCAGATGCTGGGCATGGCCTGCCAGAACTTCTTTTCGGCGGCCACCGGCATCGCCGTGATCTTCGCGCTGGTGCGCGGCTTCGCTTCGCGCTCGGGCAAGTCGATCGGCAATTTCTGGGTCGACCTGGTGCGCTCGACCCTGTACATCCTGCTGCCCCTGTCGCTGGCCCTGTCCGTCGTCTTCATGGGCGAGGGCATGATCCAGAATTTTTCCGCCTACAAGGAAGTGACCCTGCTCGACCACGTGGCCTATGAAACGCCGAAAGTGACGGCCGACGGCCAGCCCGTGCTCGATGCGGCCGGCAAGCCCGTGATGGAAGCGCAAGTGGCGACGACGCAGACGATCGCCATGGGCCCCGTCGCGTCGCAGGAATCGATCAAGCTGCTGGGCACGAATGGCGGCGGCTTCTTCAATGCCAATTCCTCGCACCCGTACGAAAACCCCACCGTGCTGTCGAACTTCCTGCAGATGCTGGCCATCTTCATCATTCCCGCCGGCCTGTGCTTCACGTTCGGCCGCATGGTGGGCGACCTGCGCCAGGGCTGGGCCGTGCTGGCCGCGATGAGCCTGATCTTCGTCGTCATGACGGCCGGCGTGATGAGCGCCGAGCAGCAAGCCAGCCCCGCCTTGCAAGCGCTGGGCGTGGACCAGCAGGCCAGCAGCCTGCAATCGGGCGGCAATATGGAGGGCAAGGAAACGCGCTTCGGCATCAGCTCCTCGACCCTGTTCGCGGCGGTGACGACGGCGGCATCGTGCGGCGCCGTCAATTCCATGCACGATTCCTACATGCCCCTGGGCGGCATGGTGCCGCTGCTGCTGATGCAGTTCGGCGAAGTGATCTTCGGCGGCGTCGGCACGGGCCTGTACGGCATGCTGATGTTCGCCATCCTGGCCGTCTTCATCGCCGGCCTGATGATAGGCCGCACGCCTGAATACCTGGGCAAGAAAATCCAGGCTTATGAAATGAAGATGGTGTCGCTGGCCATCCTGATCACGCCGGCCCTCGTGTTGACGGGCACGGCGATCGCCGTGATGGTCGAACCGGGCCAGATCGGCGTGGCCAATCCGGGCGCGCACGGTTTCTCGGAAATCCTGTACGCCTTCACGTCGGCCGCCAACAACAACGGCAGCGCGTTCGCCGGCCTGTCCGCCAACACGCCGTTCTATAACGTGATGCTGGCGATCGCCATGTGGTTCGGCCGTTTCGGCGTGATCGTGCCCGTGCTGGCGGTGGCCGGTTCGCTGGCGGCCAAGCAGCGCCTGTCGGCCAATGCCGGCACCATGCCCACGCACGGCCCCATGTTCATCGGCCTGCTGATCGGCGTCGTCGTGCTCGTCGGCGTGCTCAATTACGTTCCCGCGCTGGCCCTGGGCCCGATCGTCGAACACCTGCAACTTTTCATCAAATAAGAGGCTACCATGTCACGCACAAGCCTGACTTTGTTCGATTCCGCACTGATTGGCCCCGCCATCGTCGATGCGTTCAAAAAACTCGACCCCCGCACGCAGTGGCGCAGCCCCGTGATGTTCGTCGTCTACGTGGGCAGCATCATCACCACCCTGCTGGCGACCCAGGCCGGGATCAGCGGTGGCCAGGGTGAAGCGCCATTCGGCTTCATCGTCGCCGTCGCCGTGTGGCTGTGGTTTACCGTGCTGTTCGCGAACTTCGCCGAAGCGCTGGCCGAGGGCCGCAGCAAGGCGCAGGCGGCCTCGCTGCGCGCCCTGAAGCAGACGGTGATGGCGAAGAAAATGCAAACGCCGAAATACGGCACGTCCTGGCTGCCCACGCCGGCCACCGACCTGCGCAAGGGCATGACGGTGCTGGTCGAGGCGGGTGACGTGATTCCCGCCGACGGCGAAGTGACGGCCGGCGTGGCCTCCGTCGACGAAAGCGCCATCACGGGCGAATCGGCGCCCGTCATCCGCGAGTCGGGCGGCGACTTTTCCGCCGTCACGGGCGGCACCCGCGTGCTGTCGGACTGGCTGCTGGTGCGAGTCTCCGTCAACCCCGGCGAAGCCTTCATCGACCGCATGATCGCCATGGTCGAAGGCGCCAAGCGCCAGAAGACGCCGAACGAGATCGCCCTGACGATTTTGCTCGTGGCCCTGTCGATCGTGTTCCTGATCGTCACCGTGACCCTGCTGCCGTACTCGCTGTTTTCCGTGGCGGCGGCCGGCAGTGGCACGCCGGTGACGATCACCGTGCTGATCGCGCTGCTCGTGTGTCTGATTCCGACCACCATCGGCGGCCTGCTGTCGGCCATCGGCGTGGCCGGCATGAGCCGCATGATGCAAGCCAATGTGATCGCCACCTCGGGCCGCGCCGTCGAAGCGGCCGGCGACGTGGACGTGCTGCTGCTCGATAAAACCGGCACCATCACCCTGGGCAACCGCCAGGCATCGAGCTTCGTGCCGGCGCCCGGCGTGACGGAGCAGCAGCTGGCCGATGCGGCGCAACTGGCCTCCCTGGCCGATGAAACGCCGGAAGGGCGCAGCATCGTCGTGCTGGCCAAGCAGAAGTTCAACATCCGCGAACGCGAGATGGCCAGCCTGCACGCCACCTTCGTGCCCTTCACGGCGCAAACGCGCATGAGCGGCGTGGACATTCCGGGCGAGCAGCAGGTGCGCCAGCTGCGCAAGGGCGCGGCCGACTCCATGAAGAAGTACGTGGAAGCGCTGGGCCAGCCGTATCCGGCCGAGGTGGGGCGCGCCGTCGACGACATCGCGCGCCGCGGCAGCACGCCGCTGGTGGTGGTCGACGACGGCCGCGTCATGGGCGCCGTGGAGCTGAAGGATATCGTCAAGGGCGGCATCAAGGAGCGCTTCGCGGAATTGCGCCGCATGGGCATCAAGACCGTGATGATCACGGGCGACAACAAGCTGACGGCCGCGGCGATTGCCGCCGAAGCGGGCGTGGACGATTTCCTCGCCGAGGCGACGCCGGAAGACAAGCTGAAACTGATTCGCAGCTACCAGTCCGAAGGCCGCCTGGTGGCGATGACGGGCGACGGCACCAACGACGCACCGGCGCTGGCGCAGGCCGACGTGGCCGTGGCCATGAATTCGGGCACGCAGGCGGCGAAGGAGGCGGGCAATATGGTCGACCTGGATTCGAACCCCACCAAGCTGCTGGAAATCGTTGAAATCGGCAAGCAGATGCTGATGACGCGCGGTTCGCTGACGACGTTCTCGATCTCGAACGACATCGCCAAGTACTTCGCCATCATCCCGGCCGCCTTCGTGGGCACCTATCCGCAGTTAAAGGCGCTCGACATCATGCACCTGGCCAGCCCTGCCTCGGCCATCATGTCGGCCGTGATCTTCAATGCCTTGATCATCGTCGTGCTGATTCCGCTGGCGTTGAAGGGCGTGCAATACCGGGCCATCGGCGCGGCCAGCCTGTTGCGCCGCAACCTGCTGATCTACGGCCTGGGCGGCATCGTCCTGCCCTTCGTCGGGATCAAGCTGATCGACATGCTGCTGTCCGCACTCAATTTAGTCTAAAGGAACCATCATGAGCACTATCGTACGTCCCGCCCTGGTCCTGTTTGCCGCGCTGACCGTGATCTGCGGCGTCGTCTATCCGTTTGCCACGGCCGGCATCGGGCAGCTGGCCTTCAACGATGAAGTCAACGGCAGCATCGTCGAGCGTGGTGGCAAGCCCGTCGGCTCCACCCTGATCGGCCAGTCCTTCACCTCGCCCAAGTATTTCTGGGGCCGTCCATCGGCCACCGCGCCGATGGCGAACAACGGCGCCGGTTCGGGCGGTTCGAACCAGGGACCGACCAATCCGGCCCTGGTGGACGCCGTCAAGGCGCGCATCGCAGCCCTGCAGGCTGCCGATCCTGGCAACCGCAACCCGATCCCCGTCGACCTGGTGACGGCGTCGAGCAGCGGCCTGGACCCGGAAATCAGCCTGGCGGGCGCCCTGTACCAGGCGCCGCGCGTGGCCCGCGTGCGCGCCGTGCCGCTGGCGCAAGTGGAAAACGCCATCGCCAAGGTGCAGAAAACCGCGTATATCGGCTTTTTCGGCGAACCACGCGTGAATGTGCTGGAACTGAATCTGGCGTTGGATGCAGCCGCGAAGTAAGATGATGCAGGGGCGGAGCCGCCGGTTTTGCCCCTGGTTTTGACATTAAAAGATGCCCATGCTCCCCAACGACAGCCAACGCCCCGACCCTGATGCCCTGCTGGCGCAAGTGCAGGCGCAGGAAAAGAAAGCCGCGCGCGGCCGGTTGCGCATTTATTTCGGCGCCTCGGCCGGCGTCGGCAAGACCTACGCGATGCTGGCGGCCGCCCGCAAATTGCTGGCCGATGGCCAGGACTTGCTGGTGGGCGTGGTGGAGACGCATGGGCGGCAGGATACGGCGGCCCAGCTTGACGGCTTGCCCGTGCTGCCCCTGAAGGCCATCGAGTACCGCGGCAAGACCTTGTACGAGTTCGACCTGGACGAAGCGCTGCGGCGCGCGCCGGCGCTGATACTGATGGATGAACTGGCCCATTCGAACGTGGCCGGTTCGCGCCATCCGAAGCGCTGGCAGGATGTCGAGGAATTGCTGGCGGCCGGCATCGACGTGCTGTCGACCGTCAACGTGCAGCACCTGGAAAGCCTGAACGACGTGGTGGGGGGGATCACCGGCGTGCGCGTGGCCGAAACGCTGCCCGACACGGTGTTCGACCGCGCCGATGAAGTGGTGCTGGTCGATATCCCCGCCGATGAACTGCTGCGCCGCCTGAAGCAGGGCAAGGTGTATCAGCCGCTGCAGGCCGAGCGGGCCTCGCAGCATTTTTTCCGCAAGGGGAACCTGATCGCCCTGCGCGAACTGGCCTTGCGCCGCACGGCGGACCGGGTGCAGGACGACGTGCAAGCCTACCGCGTCGAAAAATCCATCAATCCCGTGTGGAAGACGGGCGCCGCGCTGCTGGCCTGCGTGGGACCGCACGCGGGCGGCGAGCACGTGATCCGCAGCACGGCGCGCCTGGCCAGCCAGCTGAACGCGGAATGGCACGCGCTGTACGTGGAAACGCCGCGTTTGCAGCGCCTGCCGGCGAGCCAGCGCGAGCGCATCCTGAAAACCCTGAAACTGGCGCAGGACCTGGGCGCGCGCACCGCCATTGTGCCGTCCGCCGACATCGCCGGCGCCGTGGTCGAGTATGCGCGCAGCGCGAATATCTCGAAAGTCATCGTCGGGCGTGGCCGCGCCGGCGCGCTGGCGCGCCTGTGGCATGCGCCGCCGGCTGCGCGCATGGCCAGCCTGGCGCCCGATATCGATCTGATCGAGGTCGGCTTGCCGCCAGCCGATGCTGCGCCCCGGCGCGCAGCCGGCGAAGAGACGGAGGCGCCGCGCCGGCCGTCGCGCCATTGGCGCTACATCCTGGCCGCCGGCGCCAGCCTGGCCACGGCCCTCGCCTCGGTTCCCCTGCAACCCTATCTGGACCTGGCCAATATCGCCATGCTGTCCTTGCTGACGGTGGTGCTGGTGGCCGTGCGCCTGGGGCGCGGGCCGGCGGCGCTGGCCAGCCTGGTGGGCGTGGCCAGCTTCGATTTCATCTTCGTGCCGCCGCGCTTCTCGTTTGCCGTGGGCGATTTCCAGTATGTGATCACCTTTGGCGTGATGCTGGCCGTGGGACTGATCACGGGCCACCTGACGGCCGGCCTGCGCTTCCAGGCGCGCGTGGCCTCGCACCGCGAAGCGCGCGCCCGCGCCCTGTATGAATTCTCGCGCGAGCTGTCCGGCGTGCTGCAGACGGAACAGATTTTCGACATCACGAAAAGCGCCATCGAACGGGCGTTCCGCGCGCGCGCCACCTTGCTGCTGCCCGATGACGAAGGCAGCTTGCAGGCCCCGAATGGCGGCGAGCCGCTCGACATCGGCATCGCGCAGTGGGCCTTCGACCATGCCCAGGCGGCGGGGACGGGCACGGACACCTTGCCGGCTTCGCCCATTTTCTACCTGCCGCTGATCGCACCGATGCGCACGCGTGGCGTGCTGGCGCTGCTGCCGCTCGATGGCGCGCAGCGGGGGCGCTGGCTGCTGGTGCCGGAACAGCGCCAGCACCTCGATACCTTTGCCGCGCTGGCGGCCATCGCGCTCGAACGCGTGCATTACATCGACGTGGCCCAGGGCGCGCTGCTGCAGATGGAGTCCGAGCGCTTGCGCAATTCGCTGCTGGCGGCCCTGTCGCACGACTTGCGCACGCCACTGACGTCGCTGGTGGGACTGGCCGAATCGCTGGCCTTGTCGAAACCGGCGCTGTCTCCCGCGCAGCTGGACATGGCGCGTTCGCTGCAGTCCGAAACCGTGCGCATGAGCGCCCTGGTGGCGAATTTGCTGGACATGGCGCGCATCGAAAGCGGCCAGGTGCGCCTGAACCTGCAATGGCAGGCGCTGGAAGAAGTGGTGGGCAGCGCGCTGCGCGCCAGCGGCCCGCAATTGCAGCAGCACGCCGTGCAGACGCAGCTGGCGCCGGACTTGCCGCTGGTGCGCTACGACGCCGTGTTGATCGAGCGCGTGCTGTGCAACCTGTTGGAAAACGCGGCCAAGTACACGCCGCCCGGCAGCACCATCACGGTCGCGGCCGGGGTGCACGGCCAGTTCCTGCAGGTGACGGTGGCTGATGATGGGCCGGGCTTGCCGCCCGGCCGCGAAGAAGCCATCTTTGAAAAATTCACGCGCGGCGAGCGCGAATCGAACAAGCCGGGTGTCGGCCTGGGGCTGGCCATTTGCCGCGCCATCGTCGAAGCCCACGGCGGCACCATCCACGCGCAGCCGCACACGCCGGGACAGGGCGCCGCCATCGTCTTCAGCCTGCCGCTCGGCACGCCCCCGGCGCCGCCCGAGATCGAGCGCGATGACGCCAATGACCATGAAACAGGAAAAACATCATGAACGAACCTTCCGCCACCGCCTTGCTGGTCGAGGATGAGCCGCAAATCCGCCGCTTCGTGCGCGCCGCGCTGGAAGACGAGGGCTGGCAGATTTTCGAATCGGCCACCATGCAGCGGGGCCTGATCGATGCCGGCACGCGCCGGCCCGACTTGATCGTGCTGGACCTCGGTTTGCCCGACGGCGACGGCATCGATTTCATCGCCGACATCCGCAAATGGTCGGCCGTGCCCATCATCGTGCTGTCGGCGCGGGTCGACGAGCAGGACAAGATACGCGCGCTCGACGCGGGCGCCGACGACTATCTGAGCAAGCCGTTCGGCGTGGGCGAACTGCTGGCCCGCGTGCGCGCCACCCTGCGCCGCCAGCGCCAGCCCGCCGCCAGCGATGATGGCGTGGTGCAGTTCGGCGACGTGCGCGTCGACCTGAAGGACCGCCTGGTGACGCGCAACAAGCAGCTGGTGCACATGACGCCGACGGAATTCCGCCTGCTGTCGGTGCTGGTGAAGAACGCGGGCAGGGTGGTCACGAATCCGCAACTGCTGCGCGAAGTGTGGGGGCCGTCGAACAGCGAAAACGGCCACTACCTGCGCATCTACATGGGCCACCTGCGCCAGAAGCTGGAAGCCGATCCGGCCCAGCCGCAGTACCTGCTGACGGAAACGGCCGTCGGCTACCGGCTGCTGCTGCCGCTCTAACACCTGTTCATCCCCTGTTGGAAAACAGGCGCCGCGCGCGCCAGGGGGACGCTTTACCCTATTTTTTGCAGCGGCGGGCCAGCTGCGCCATGTTGGCAAAGGCCCATACCACCCATGAAGAAGAAAAAACCATGAATAAAATGTTACTTGCACTTGCCGTCGCGACCGCCTTTACCGGCAGCCTGGCTCACGCGGACGAGGCCAAGCCCGACAACGAAGTCAGTTTCAACGTGGCCGGCGTGTCCGACTACCGCTACCGCGGCATTTCGCAGACGCGTTTGAAGCCGGCGCTGCAGGGCGGCGTCGATTACGTCAACAACCCGACGGGCCTGTATGCGGGTGCCTGGGCCTCCACCATCAAGTGGACCAAGGACGCGGGCGGCAGCGGCGACGTGGAAGTGGACCTGTATGCGGGCAAGCGCGGCCAGCTGACCGGCGATATCGGCTATGACGTGGGCGTGCTCGCTTACGTGTATGCGGACAACGGCTTGAAGAATGTCGGCCTGGCCAACGCGGACACCCAGGAAGTCTACGGCCAGCTGTCGTACGGTCCCGCCTACGTCAAGTATTCGCACGCCGTCTCCAACCTGTTCGGCATCGTCAACAGCAAGAACAGCGGCTACCTGGACATCGGTGCGACCATCGACCTGACGAACGGCTGGAGCGGCAACCTGCACGCTGGCCACCAGAAGGTCAGGAACAACGACGCGGCCAGCTATACGGACTGGAAAGTGGGCGTCACGCGCGACTTCGGCGTTGTTTCGGGCGCGCTGGCCGTGATCGGCACGAACGCGGACAAGTCGGCCTATGCCTCGCCCGTGAATGGCAAATTCATGGGCAAGACGGCGTTGCAGCTGACGGTCAGCAAGACGTTTTAATGGACTGATTTGACTGAAAGAAGAGGCGGCGCATGCGCCGCCTTTTTTTGCGTACTTACCCTGGCAGGTTGAAGACGGCGCAGTACAGTTGTCCGAAGCCGACCACGTGGGCGGACGGAATCTGCGCGGCCAGCGCATGGGCGGGCGCCGCTTGCGCGTCCGTTGCCAGCAGCACGCGCAGGCCAGGATTGACGCTGCGCGCATGCGCGATGCGGCGCGCCAGGCCGGCCTGCGCGGCGCCATCGACGACACCATCGAGCGGCACCACCAGCACGCGCGCGGCGATCAGGGCCGAACGGCTGCCCATGGAGTCGCGGCCTTCGCTGTCGATGACGATGTCGTGGTAGCAGTGCACCAGGTGCTCGAGCTCGGGCTGCAAGCCCTTGGCGCTGATGGCGCGCGCCATCAGGCGCGGCCGCGTCAGGCTGCCGTGCATGGCGCCGTCGTGCAGGTTCCTGGCTTGCGCCATGGCGCCCTGGCGCGGATCGGCATCGAGCAGCAATACCTTGCGTCCGGCCAGCGCGCGCGAGGCGGCCAGCCGCCCGGCCAGGATGGATTTCTCCATGCCCCCGCGTTCATCCGTGATGGCGATGATCATCTTGGCGCACGGCTGGCATGATGTTGGCGGGGGAGACCAGCTGCAGCAGGCAGCCTTCGCGCGGCGCATCCCTGTCGCTGGCGCTCCATACGGGCAGTTCCATCAGGGGTTGGAGCGCCGCGCCCAGGGCGGCCTGGCCGGCGGCGGACATGGGCGTCATCGGCAGGCGCAATGCGTCGCGCACCTTGCCCTGCATGGCCAGCGCCGCTTTCACGGGAGCGGGATTCGGTTCGGCAAACAGCAGGCGGATGAGGGGCAGCATGGTCTTGAACAGGGCGCCGGCGGCGCCGTGGCGGCCCTGCCTGACGAGGTGGTACAACTGCGCATACAGGTCGGGGCGCACCTGGGCGGCGGCCGACATGGCGCCGTGGCCGCCCATGGACAGGCTGGCCAGCAGCAGTGCATCGTCGCCGCACAGGACGTCCAGGCGCGTGTCGAGCAGCAGTTCGCCCAGCTGCTGCAGCTTGCCGCCCGCTTCCTTGATGGCGACGAAGTGCGAGTCGCGCGCCAGCAGCGCGGCCGTTTGCGGTTCGATGTTGACGCCCGTGCGCGCCGGCACGTTGTACAGCACGATGGACTGGTCGGTGGCGGCCGCGATGGCCTGGAAGTGGCGCACGATGCCGTCCTGCGAGGGGCGCACATACGACGGCGCGGAGACCAGCAGGCCGGCCAGCGGATGGTCGTTGTAGCGCTGCACCGTGGCGACGACGGCGCGCGTATCGCTGCCGCCGATGCCCATCACGACGGGAAAGCGGGGGCCGACGGCTTCGAGCACGCTATCGAGCAGCATGGTCTGTTCGGCGGCGCTCAGCATGGCCGCTTCGCCCGTGGTGCCGCACACCACCAGGCCATCGACGCCGCTGGCGGCCAGCTCGCACGCCAGTTGCTGGGCGGCGTCGAAGTCGATGTCGCCATCGCCATCGTGGAAGGGCGTGACCATCGGCACCCAGATGCCCTGGAAGTGGGCGGTGATGCGCGAGGAAGACATCGCCTGGTCGCAGGCATACTGGTTCATAGCGATTTCCCCTGGCTGATGCGGCCAAACTCCGCCGCCGGCAGCAGGCGCATGACGGCATCCATGGTCAGGCGCAGGGCCGGTTCCGTCACGCACAGCCAGACCTTCATGCGTTCGGCGTGGTCGACCGCCTCGACGCGCATGAACGACAGCATGCCGCCGCAGGTCCGCACGACCAGCTGGCGCAGCTCGGCCAGGCAGGCCTTGTCGACCGTGATGTGCATGAGGAAGGTGGGCAGGCGGGGATGGCGGTGGGGCAGTGCTTGATGCGCTTGATGCGTTTGCAGGCGTGAATGGGGTTCCATGGTGGCTTTGCAGCGGTGGTTGAGGTACGTTCAAGATTAGCAGCGGGGGCGTAAAGATTCTCTAAAAAGCAGGGCAGCGG
This sequence comes from Janthinobacterium sp. JC611, assembly GCF_018682595.1. Classification (NCBI taxonomy): domain Bacteria; kingdom Pseudomonadati; phylum Pseudomonadota; class Betaproteobacteria; order Burkholderiales; family Oxalobacteraceae; genus Janthinobacterium; species Janthinobacterium sp. JC611. The sequence continues at coordinate 6,218 of NZ_JAFLJN010000001.1, read as the reverse complement.
GCGTAAACGGGCCGTATGTGCGGGCGTGTTGCGCGGATGCGCCGCGCGTGGGCTTTTGTTACAAAATTGAATCGTGCTTTCCGGGGCAGGGGTTTATATTGAAAACGTCTCCGCTTTCAGTCAGCTCCGCCATGTCAGACGAAAAAGATCCCCAGCTTCCCCCTTCCATCGATCCGGCCGCGCCAGCGCCATCGCGGCCCGACCGGGTGGGCCGCCGGGCGCCCGATGATGAGCACCGCGCGCGCGATGCTGCGCCGCGCTACCTGAAGGATAACGATACGCCGCTGGCGCTGGCTTGGCGGGTGATCTCGTCGCGCTACCGCTCCATGCGCGACAAGGCCAGCCGCGATTTCATGCGGCGCACGCTGCGCATCGGCATCTCGGCGCGCATTTTTCACCCGGAGCCGGGCGCCACTGGCCTGCGCAGCAAGAACCTGCAATACCTGGAAGAGTCGATCGCACAGTGGGTCATGTCGCGCGACGTGCTGGTGTTCATGATCCCGACGGTCAATACCAGCGGCCAGCTACACCCGAGTAACATCACTCTGCGCCACTATGCGCGCCACCTGGACGGGCTGGTGCTGCAGGGCGGCGCCGACGTGTCGCCGCAGACGTATTCCGAGGCGGCCACGCGGCCCGAATGGAATGGCGACCGCGCGCGCGACCTGTACGAGCTGGAGCTGCTGCACGAATTCGTCGACGCGGGCAAGCCCGTGCTGGGCATTTGCCGCGGCTGCCAGCTCATCAACGTGGGCTTCGGCGGCACCCTGTACCAGGACATCGCCTCGGACGTGGCGGGCGCCACCTCGCACGTCAACGACCTGTATGACCGCCACCGCCATACCGTCGTCTTCCCGCAAGGCTCGTCCCTGGCTGGCATGTTCCCGAAGGCGGGCGAGGCGCTCGTCAATTCCATCCACCACCAGTCGGTGAAGGACCTGGGGCGCGACATCACGGTGGAAGCGTATTCGCAGGGCGACAACATCGTCGAAGCCATCCGCTACCAGCGGGCGCGCTTCGTCATGGGTTTGCAGTGGCACCCGGAATTCCATTCGGCGGGCGGCGTCGAGCTGCTCGATTGCACGCCCATCCTCGATAACTTTTTGCGCGCGGCGCGGGAGACGCGGTTTTGAACACGTTCCTGACGCGCCGGCGCGCCGTGCTGGCCGGCCTGCTGGCGCTGCCCCTGGCCGGCGTGCGCGCGGCGCCGCGCCCGCACGAGGGCACCTTGCCGTTTGCGCTGACGTCCGCCGCGCGCGCCCGCACGCTCAAGGCGCGGGTGGCGCCTGCCGTTGCCGAACAGGTGGTCAAGGCGGCGCGCAAGGATGCGGCGCGCCCCGTGCACCTGATGGCCGAAGTGCGCACGGGCGGCTTGCTGAAGGGAGAGGGCGGGCGCGAGACCAGCCAGCAGGCGCAGGAGGACTGGCGCCAGGTGCGCTTGCAGGCGCTGGCCTGGCGATTATCGGGCGAGATGGCGCATTTCGAGGCGGCGCGCCAGCTGCTGCTGGCCTGGAGCGGCGGCTACCAGCCCTCGTTCAGTCCCGTCGACGAGACGGAGCTGGCCAGCCTGCTGGCGGGTTTTGACCTGATGCAGGAACGCTTGAGCGGCGTCGAGCGCGAGCAGGTACAGGCGTTTTGCCGCACCCTGGCGCAGGGGTATCTGAGCGATCCCATCAAGGTGGGCGGCCCGTCCACGGCGCGCAACAACTGGCATAGCCACCGCATCAAGATCGGCACGGCCGCCGCGTATGTCACGGGCGACGCCTTGCTGGTCGCGCGGGCGAAGGAGCGCTTCCTGGCGCACGTGCCGCGCAATATCGGCGCCGGCGGCGTGCCTTTCGACTTCGAGCAGCGCGACGCCCTGCACTACGCCACCTACAGCCTGGAGCCGCTGCTGACGACGGCGCTGATGGCGCAGGCGCATGGCGACGACTGGTATGGCGCGCCGGAGGCGCGGCGCCTGGCCGAGGCGCTGGCCTGGCTGGCGCCGTACGCGCAAGGCAGAAAGACGCACGAGGAGTTCGCGAAAAGCGCCGTGCCCTTCGACCGCAAGCGCGTGGCGGCCGGCGAAAAAGGCTTTACGGGGAATTGGGAGCCGACGGGCGCCGCCAATGTGTATCTGCTGGCGGCCCGCTTCGATCCCGCTTACCTGCCCCTGGCGCTGGAACTGCGCCCGCCGGCGTGGGCGCTGGCGCTGTACGGCGCTTAGCTGGAACTTCGCGTTAGAACTTCGTGCGCACGGTGAACATCACATTGCGCGGTTCGCCGTAGAAGCCCGTCTGGAACAGGCCGAGGCCCGTGAAGTACTGCTTGTCCAGCAGGTTGTTCACGTTGACGCTGGCCGTGACGTTCCTGCTGATCTCGTAGCGGGCCATCAGGTTGAGCAGCGCGTAGCCGCCCTGCTTGATGCGTGAATTGTCCTCGATGGCGGGGTTCCAGATATTGCCGTCGTAGCTGCTTTGCCAGTTGATGCCGCCACCGACGGTCAGCTTGTCCAGGCTGGCCGGCAGGCGCCACGTGCCTTGCACGCGCACCAGGTGGGCAGGCTGCGTCGTTTGCAGCATGGTGGAAAACACGTCCTTGCCATCCGCGTCGCGCACGTGGGTATAGGTGTAGCCGGCGCTCAGCTTCACATCCTGCAGCACTTCGCCCGTCACTTCCATTTCCACGCCGCGGCTGGTGACGCCGTCGATGGCTCTATACATTACCTCACCGTTGACTTCGCTCACAGGGCTGGCCACATTGCTTTGACGGATATGGAACAGGGACGCGCTGGCATTGACCTTGCCATCGAGGTATTCGGCCTTCACACCCGCTTCCACGCCCTTGCCGCGCACGGGGGCGAGGAAGTTGCGGTTGATGTCGCGGCTGCTTTGCGGCGCGAAGATGCTCGTGTAGCTGCCGAACACGGAATACGTCTTGTCGAGGTCATACACGACGCCCGCATACGGCGTGATGACCTCGTTTTCCTCGATGCGCGAGGTGATGCGCGCGGTGCCGGCGTCGAAGAAAGTGCGGTCCTGCTCCTGCTTGTAATCGCTGACGCGCGCGCCGAGAATCACCGACAGCGCGTCCAGCGGATGCAGGCGCACGGCGCCATACAGGCCGCTCTGGCGCGTGCTGTCGTCATCGTTGCCCAGGCGCTTGAACGCCGGTTCCGCGTACTGGCCACGCCAGTCGAAATAACTGCCTTCGACGGGCGGATAGACGGATTCGTAGACGGGACCATCCTGCTTCGCCGTCGAGGTGGAGTAGCCGAGCATCGCTTCATGCCGGCGGCCAAACGCGGTAAACGGGCCGCTGGCGTCGACGTTGACGGTGGTCTGGCGGCGGTCGCCCTTGTATTTGCCCATGAAGAAAAACGCGCCTGCGCCCGTGGCGGGGTCGGGATTGCCGCCGCTGGCCGAACCGAGCACGCTGTCATGCTTGCTGCGCAGTTGGTTGGCGCTCAATTTCAGTGTCCACGCGTTGGCGAACGTATGTTCGAGCGACGTGAACAGCGTGGTGTTGCGCATGTCGCGGCGGCTCCAGTCCGTGGCCGGGTTCCACGAGGTGGGAAAATCCGTGCGCGTGCCGTCGGACAGCAGAACGGGGAAGCCCGTCCAGGTCGAGCCGCGCGGCTTGTAATCCTGGTGCGTGAAGCCGGCCGTCAGCAGGGTGACGGGTGTCAGGTCGGCCTCGATGATGCCGTAGGCGACCGATTTCTGCTGCGTGTAGCGGTCCAGGTAGGAGTGCTTGTCCTGGTAGGCGCCCACCAGGCGGCCGCGCACCGTGCGGCTGTCGTTCAGGGGGCCGGAGATATCGGCTTCGCCGCGGTAGTTGTCCCACGATCCCGCGCCCAGGGTGGCCGCGCCTTCGAAGTGGGCGGTGGGGCGCTTGCGCACCATGTTGACGGTGGCCGATGGGTCGCCAGCGCCGCTCATCAGGCCCGTCGCTCCCTTCAGCACTTCGATGCGGTCGTAGATGGCCATGTCGCTATTGGTCGTGCCCCAGTCGTAGACACCGTCATAGATGGCCGACACGCCGTCGTACTGGAAATTGGTGACGGCAAAGCCGCGCGCCTGGAAGCTCCAGCGGTCGCTGTCGTAGTTTTGCACGCTCACGCCATTGACGTTCTTCATGACGTCGGAGACGGCGTTGCTGTTCTGGTCATCCATCTGCTGGCGCGTGACGATGGTCAGCGATTGCGGCGTTTCGCGCTGGCTCAAGGCCAGGCCCGTGGCGCCGCTGGCGGGGCCGCCCGTATAGCTGCCGGTGCCGCTGGTGGCGGCGCTGCGCTCGGCCGCCGCGACCACGGTGACGCCGCTCATGACGGCCACGCCACGGCTGTCCGCCGTGGGTGCGCTGGCGCTGGCGGGGATCTTTTGCAGCAGGTAGCCGCCATTCGATTGCGGCACGGCTTGCAGGCCGCTGCCGGCCAGCAGCACGCGGAAACCGTCTTGTACGCCATAGCTGCCCTGCAGGCCGGCGCTGCGCAAGCCTTGCGTCGTATCGCTGGAGAACGACAATAAAATGGCGCTGTCGCTGCCGAAGCGCGTCAGCACGTCGTCCAAGGAAGCTGCGGGGATGCTGTAGCTGCGCACTTGCCGGGTTTGCGTCTGGGCTGATACCGGCAGGGCCAGGGCCATGCCGGTCTGCGACAGGGCGCAGGCCAGGACGGTGCGGGTCAGGAGGGAACGTGAAGCGTGGTGCATGGAATAAAACCTTTCGTGGATGCGCGAGATGGAGACTGCCTGTCTTCTAGGTCACGCGAGCACGCTAAAACAGCTCACTTTGCAGAAAATATTTTTCAGTGGGCCGCCAGTTCGATGCGCACCACCTGATGGCCCCAGAAGCGCGTCACGGTATTGCGCCGCAGTTGCAGGCTGGCGCCGACGGCGTCGAGGATGGCATTGACGTCGGCCAGCGGGTAGGAACCGGACACGCGCAGGCCGGCGCTGGCCGGCGCGCAGGCCAGCGGATGCTCGCTATAGCGCGACAGCTCGGCGAGGAAATCGGCCAGGCGCATGTCGCGCGCCACCAGCATGCCATCGAGCCAGGCGCCGCCATAGGGCGCCAGCGCCTGGCGGTGCGCGCCCGTGGCGTCGAAATGCGCGGCTTCGCCGGGACGCAGCAGCAGGCGCCGTGCGCCATCGCCGGCCAGCACGGCGACGGCTCCTTCGAGCACGCCGGCGCTGGCGTATTGTTCGTGCAGGCGCACGGTGAAACGCGTGCCCAGCGCCTGCAGGCTGCCATGCGGCGTGTCGACGAAGAAGGGCCGTCGCGCCGCCTCCTTGCCGGTGGCGATGAAGATTTCACCGGCCAGCAGTTCGATGCGGCGCTGCGCGCCGTCGTAAGCGATATTGACGGCGCTATGCGTGTTGAGCGTGAGCCGCGTGCCATCGTCCAGGGTCACGACGCGGCGCTGGTTGACGCCCGTGCGATAGTCGGCCGTCCAGCCGCGCCATGGGCCGCTGCGTTCGAACGCATACAGCGAGGTGCCGCAGGCCAGCAGCAGGGCCAGGGTCTTGACGGCGTGGCGGCGCGGCGCGTTCGCTTGCACGCAGGCGCGCAGCAGGGTGGCGTGCATGGCGGGCGGCAGGTGTTCCTGCTGCGTTTGCAGCTGCTGCCACGCCTGGGTGGCGCTGGTGGCCCGCTGCAGATGGCGTTTCACGGTGGCCAGCGAGATGCCGAGCTGGCGCGCGATGTCTTCCTGCGGCACCGCGTCGAGCTGGCGCAGTAAGAAAGCCCGTTTGACGGGAGGCGGCAAGCCGTCGAGCATGCGGTCGAGTTCAGACACGGTGGCCAGCAGCATTGCCCGCTCTTCCGGCGATGGCGTGTGCAGCGGCGGCAGCTGCGCCAGCACGTCGAGGTAAGCCTGTTCCAGTTTCTGGCGGCGGTAATGGTTGAACAGCACGCGCTGCGCGACGGTGGCGAGCAAGGCGCGCGGCTCGCGCGCGGCGACGGCGTCTTCGCGGTCGAGCAGGCGCATGAAGGTGTCCTGCGCCACGTCGGCCGCGCAGGCCGTGCTGCCGAGTTTCTTGCGCAGCCAGCCCTGCAGCCAGCCGTGGTGGTCGGCATACAGTGTCGCGATGTCCTGGCGTTGTAGCGGCTCTGCCAGCGGCATCGCGTTCCCCTTGCATGACCGGCCCGGCTGGGCTGATACTTTTAAACAATAATAAGAATCATTCTCATTGTATCAAGCGGGGGAGGGGGCTGTAAATGACGGGGGGACGGGG
>NZ_JAFLJN010000016.1:0-32145 GCF_018682595.1 Janthinobacterium sp. JC611 | reverse complement strand
GAATCTCACACGCAGGGCGCGAAGGCGCCCTGCTCGCTTCCGCCAGGCAATAAAAAACCGCCCGAAGGCGGTTTCTTTATTTCTTGGCGGAAGCGGTGTAAAGCAAATAAGCAGTATCCATGCGGCTTGCATGACACCTGCTTAAATCATACCTACTAATCTACCTACAAATGGCATTCGGCATCAAACTGCCGAGTCGGCTGGCTTCTTGACACGCTACGAAGCAGGTATATAATAAAACTTATATAGATAAAGGAGGGCATCATGCTCGCGTTCAAAGTAACTACTGTAGGTGCATCCGAGGGGCTGATCCTGAACAAGGAAGCGAAGCGTATCTTGAACGTGCAGAAAGGCGACACGCTGTATCTGACTGAGGCTCCGGACGGAGCGATGCGCATCACCCCGTACAACCCTGAGTTTGAGCGCCAGATGGCTCTGGCCGAGTCGATCATGCACGATGACCGTGAAATCCTGCGAGTCCTCGCTAAATGAGCTGGCAATGGGTACAGCGAGATACGGTTTTTGCGGTCCACGACAAGCAGCTTGCAGTACACGGCGGGCTGTCGGGAGTGCGAGATCTGAACGCCATCGAATCGGCTCTGAATCGTGCATTGAACCGTCACACTTATGGTAATCCACCGCCCGACGTAGCCGACCTGGCTGCGGCCTACGTCTACGGCATCGCCACCAGTCACGGATTTAGCGACGGAAATAAGCGTACAGCCTGGGTGATCGGGCGCTTGTTCTTGGCACTCAACGGCGTGGTGTTCACGTTCACTGAAGTGGACGCCATCAACTTCATGCTGGCCACAGCTGCCGGAGAACTGACCGAGCAACAGGTGGCCCACTGGATACGCCAGCGCCTTGTCAACGCGTAAAGCTGTTTCACAATTTTTATAGCAGAGGCAAGATTTCAGGTTGGCCCGCAGGCCAAGGGCAGGTGGGGCTGCAATCCAGCCTCACCAAGGCACGGAAACCGCCCTTCCCACGCCCTCACGCCACCCCGCACAAAAAATCGCCAAAAGTGCGTCAAAATGCGTCAAATCGCATGCCTCCTCTTCGCCCCGCCGCGCCAGTCCTCATGCGCCTTCGGCCATGGCGCACATTTGAGTCAAAAGACCCCTATATAGCGGGCAGGTGTGGAGGGGGGACAACTGCGCGCGCCGGGCCGAAACGGGCCTTTTTCTTGCTTCTGGAGCAACATCATTCGTCAGGACGTGAAAAAGCCGCCTCGTGGGCGGCTTGTGCGGTGGCTGGGGCGCTCTGGCGCGGCTGAACTGTCGCGGCCCTGCCCTGCCGGCTATCGCGGCGTGGAGATCATCCTGGGCGGCCGGCGCGCGCCTTGGCCGCTTGCTCCTTCTCGTAGTCGTCGCGGCAGTCTACATCGCAGAACAGCAGCGCGGGCGCCAGCGCCTCGTCGCAGTAGTGGCAGCAGCCGTGCGGCGCCAGGGCGGGACGGCCGCGCACGGCAGCCAAGCCGCGCGCCACTTCGGCAAAGATGATCTTGTCCGTGTTGTCGATGTGGTCGCTCATGCCACGCCCTCCCCGCCCGTGGCCAGGTCATACGGGGCGAAGCGCACCACTTCCACGCCGGCCCACTCGTTGATGGCCATGAACTGCGCCTGCAGCGGCACCAGCTCGTTACGCGCGAAGACGCGCGCGGCAGGCTCGACGGCGCCGAAGCCGCCGGCATTGTTCGGCAGGATGCCCATGAGCTGGGGCGGCACGCGGTGCGCGGCCAGTTGGTCGTCGCGCGTGACGCTCTTGATGTTGAAAAACTCGTCCTTGGCGGCCACGTCCGACACCGGCAGAATCTGGATGCCGTCCTTCTTGCCGTTCGGCGCGTACATGAACAGATTGCGGAAGTTGCCCGGCCCCTTGCTGTCGCGCATGGCCTGGCGCAGGTTGTCCACGTCCTGGGTGTTGGCCGCGGCATCCGTCATGTAGAAGACGAAACCGGCGTGCGAGCCGTTCTTGTAATACTTGCGGCGGAACAAGGTGGCCGCCTCGTTGAGCCAGGCCGACTGCAGCGCGCTCAAGTACTGCGGCACGCCGTACAGCTCCTGGTTGACGTCCGGTTCCATCAGGTGAAACACGCGCCCCTTGTCGAATTCATGCACGGCTTGGTAGCCGTTCACAAAATAATACGTGTCCAGATCGACGCCGCGCCGCATGTACTTGGCCAGCGCATGCTGGTACGCCAGCGCCTTGCCGCTGCGGCTGGGCCGGTCTTCCAGGTAGGCATTGCCGAACGTCAGGAAGTCGAGCGCCATGCGTTTAAAAGCGTCGCGCGACAGGTATTTGCTGGGAATCAGGGTGGATGCCAGCACGTTGGCCTTGAAGTGGATCGCGCTGCTGTGGTGCACGCCGGCATTGAATGACTTGGCCAGGCCCGCCAGGTTGACGGGCGGTTCGTACCAGTGGCCGTTCTTCCAGCATTCGAAGCAGTCGAGAATGTCGGCGTGCTCGAGCACGGGCGTCGGGTCGCCGAAGGAAAACGCCTCGATGCCGGCGGCGGCCGGCGCCGTGGCCGTGGCCGTGGCCGCTGTTGATGGTGCGCCCTGGGCCTGCTGGCCGCGCGCGCGCAAGTGTCGTGCTTTGCTCAAGAATAAATCTCCATGAAAGAGTGGTGGTTGTCGGTGCTGCCTTCGAATGGCTCGTGATCGAGGGCGTGCATGCAAGCCCATGCCAGGTCGGCGTGGCCGGTTTCATCGCTGCGGCCGGCGACATAGGTCACGTGCCGCCCGCTTGGGGTGAGGGTCTTGTGGATGGCCATGAACGATTGCGCGATGTCCGTCCAGCCAGCGTCAAATTCCAGCCGGCCCTTGCTGATGATGTTTTTGGCCTTCAACACCATGCGGGTTTTGACTTCGGGCGAGTAATTCAGGGCCGTGACGGCAGGGAAGAAGCCGCGCACGATGGGCAGCACGCCGATGCCCATGCCCGTGGTATCGATGCCGATGTATTCGACGTTGTAGCGCTGGGTCATCTGGCGGATGGCTTCGGCGTGGTCCTTGAAATCCTGGCCGCGCCACTGGTGGCGCTCGAGGATGCGGAACTTGCCGCCGGCCGTCATGGGCGGCGCCAGCACGACGCAGCCGGCGCTGTCGCCGTTCAAGGCCGGGTCGTAGCCGATCCACACGGCGCGGTTGCCGAAGGGGCGCAGGCCCAGCAGCGGCTTGTAGTCTTCCCATTCCACCCAGGAATCGACCATGCAGCGCTGCAGCTCGTTCAAGGGGAAGACGCTGGCCGAGTCGTCGATGAAGTTGCACATCAGCAGGTTGTCGAACTGGTCCGGGCTATATTCGAAGTTGCGCAGCTCGTCGATATCGAACAGGTTGCAGCCGCCGCGCTCGGCGTCGAGGATAGTGACGATCTGGCGCCAGAGCTTGTCCTCGCCCGTGTAGCCCGAGGCCAGGCGCTGGTGGCTCACGTCGATGTTGAATTGCTCGGCCTTGGCACGCCGCTTGTTGAACAGCTCGCCGGTCCAGAACGGGTAGGCCTGGTGCGTGGTCGAGGATGGCGTCGAAAAGTAGGTCTTGCGCCACTTCTTGTGGATGGCCATGCCCGAGGCCACCTTGTTGAGTTCCTGGAAATTCTGCGTCCAGAAAAATTCATCGAAGTAGAAATTGCCGTGGTAGCCCTGCGCCGTGCGCGCATTGGTGCCCAGGAAATACAGGTGGGCGCCGTTCGGCAGCACGATAGGGTCGCCCGTCAGGTCGATGCCGGCCGCCTCGCGCGCGAATTGCACGATGTATTGCTTGAAGACGTGCGCCTGCGACTTCGATGCGGACAGGAAGATTTGATTGCGGCCCGTCGCCATGGCGTCGGCCACCGCCTCGCGGGCGAAGTACCAGGTGGCGCCGATCTGTCGGGACTTGAGGATGGCGCGCGTGCGCTGGTCTCCGTTGCGATACCAGACCTTTTGATAGTCGAAGAGCGAGTCCTGGAAGGCGTCGAGCAGCTGGATTTTCTGTTCTTCGCTGAAATCGTTGCGGGTCGGCTTCTTCTTCGGCCCGGCGTTGCGGTTCGCCAATTTCGGATTGAGGTCGACCTCGTTGCCGCCCGGCTGCTCATAGCGGCGCACGCGCGCCATCTGCACGATGGTGCGCGCCAACAGGTCAATTTCCTTGTAGTCGCTGCCGCTCTTGACCTCTTTTTCGATCAGTTTTACGAGGCGTAGTTCGGCCGATGCCTCCACGTGCTCGATGGCCTGGGCCTTGTCCCACTCGTCGCGCTCTTTCCAGCTATTGATCGTGCTGCGCTTGATTCCCAGGTGGCGGGCGATGGAAGAAATGCGCCAGCCCTTCCAGTACAGGGCGCGCGCGGCACGGCGTGGCTCGGACTCGGGCACGGCCAATTCGGCGATTTTGTCTTCGGTTTTTTGTTCAATGGCTAGCATGCCGCCAGCGTAGGCCGCGCGCGCGCGGAACGGGGAAAGACAAAAGTCGCTATGCCCCATAGCAACCCGCCCCGCATTGAATCGCCGGGCCAAGACGTTGACCATGGCGTTATCCGATCAACCGAGACTAACCACCATGGCAAGCAAATCCCAATTCTTCCGCGTCGCCACCGAAGGCGCCACTACGGACGGCCGCAACATCGACCGCGCCACCATCGAGCAAATCGCCGCCAGCTACAACCCGAAAACCTACGGTGCGCGCATCTGGCTCGAGCACATCCGCGGCATCCTGCCCGACAGCCAGTTCAAGGCCTACGGCGACGTGATTGCCGTGAAAGCCGAAGAGGTCGACACGGACAACGGCAAGAAACTGGCGCTGTTCGCGCAGATCGAACCCACGCCGGAACTGGTCGCCATCAACAAGGCGAAACAAAAACTGTATTCGAGCCTGGAAATTTCCCCCGACTTTGCCGATACGGGCCTGCCTTATCTGGTCGGCCTGGGCGTCACCGACAGCCCCGCCAGCCTGGGCACCGATGCGCTGAAATTTTCCGCCAGCCGCAAGCAGCACAACAGCAACCTGTTTACGGCAGGCGTCGAGGTCGAGCTGGCATTCGATGAACCGGCCGGCGTCAAGCTGGCCGATGCCGTCAAAAACCTGCTGGCGCGCTTTTCCACCAAGACCAGCGGCGACGCCGCGCAGTTCGCCGACATCAACGAAGCGGTGCAAGAGCTGGCCGGCCACGTCGTCACCGTCAGCGACAACTACGCCAGCACCCTGGACCGTCTGGACAAAGCGGAAACAGCCTTGACGGCCACGCAAGCCGAACTGGCCGCCTTCAAGGCGCAGATGGACGAGGCGCCCGGCAACGGCCCGCGCCGCCCGGCCGCCACCGGCAACGACGGCGCCGTGCAAACCGAGTTTTAAGCGCGCGCGCCATCCACCAACACCCCATTCAACAACGGAGCACTGATTTATGAAAAAGCAAACCCGCCAGGTCTACAGCCAGTACGAAAACCGCCTGGGCCAATTGAATGACACGGACAGCGTGGCCAAGACCTTCAGCGTGGCGCCCAGCGTGCAGCAAAAGCTGGAAACGAAGATGCAGGAATCGAGCGAATTCCTGTCGAAGATCAACATCATCGGCGTGGCCGAGCAGGAAGGCGAAAAGCTGGGCCTGGGCGTGTCGGGCCCGATTGCCGGCCGCACCAACACCAAGGACAAGGAACGCGAAACGCGCGACCTGTCCACCCTGGACAGCACCAAGTACCGCTGCGAGCAAACCAACTTCGACACGCACCTGACCTATGCGAAGCTGGACGCCTGGGCCAAGTTCCCCGATTTTCAGTCGCGCGTGGCCAACGCCATCGTGATTCGCCAGGCGCTGGACCGTATCGTCATCGGCTTCAACGGCGTGAAAGTCATGGCCACCACTGACCTGGCCGCCAATCCGCTGCTGGAAGACGTGAACAAGGGCTGGCTGCAGCACCTGCGCGAACAGGCGCCCGAACGCGTGCTGGGCCTGGCCGGCGCCGGCCTGCCGGGCAAGGTCATCATCGGCGACGGCACGGACGCCGACTATGCCAATTTGGACGCCGCCGTGGTCGATGCCGTCAACTTGCTCGATCCCTGGTATCAGGAAGACACGGGCCTGGTGGCCATCGTCGGGCGCAAGCTCTTGAGCGATAAATACTTCCCACTGGTCAACACCAAGCAGGCGCCCACGGAAACCCTGGCGGCCGACATCATCATCAGCCAGAAACGCATCGGCGGCTTGCCCGCCGCGCGCGTGCCCTACTTCCCGGACAACGCCATCCTCATTACCCGTTTCGACAATCTGTCGATCTACTTCCAGGAAGGTGCGCGCCGCCGCCGCGTCGAGGACGTGCCGAAACGCGACCGCATCGAGAACTACGAGTCGTCGAACGACGCCTACGTGATCGAAGACCTGGGCCTGGCCGCGCTGGTGGAAAACATCGAGCTGAAAGCCTAAGCCATGCGCAATCTGTCTCCTGCCCTGCGCCATCGCGCGCGCATGCTGGCCGAGCGCACGGCCGGCGCCGCCGAGCCGCTGGGCGTCACCACCGGCAACGCTTACGACCTGATGCTGTACAAGCTGGCCGACGACCGGCGGCGCCTGAAATCCATCCAGTCGGTGGAACGCAAGATCGAGGTCAAGAGCACCTTGCTGCCCGATTACGACCAGTGGATCGACGGCGTGCTGGCCGGAGGCAAGGGTGCGCAAGACGATGTCGTGGCCGCCCTGCTGGTGTGGCACATCGATACGGGTGCGTATGACCGCGCCCTGGTGATTGCCGCCTACTGCATGGAACACAAGTTCACCCTGCCCGACGGCTACAGCCGCGACATTCCGACCATGATGCTGGACGAATTTGCCGCCGCCTACCTGCAGGGAAAGTTGGGCGACGATCCGCAGCATGCCGTCACCGTGCTGGGCGCCGTCGAAGCGCTGACGGCCGCCAGCGACGCGCCCGACCAGGCGCGCGCCAAGCTGCACAAGGCCATCGGCCTGGCCATGGTGGCCGTACTGGACCAGCACGACGAGGCGGACATCGCCCCGGCCCTGCTGGAACAAGCCGGCGTGGCCATGGCCCAGTTGCAGCGGGCACGGGCCTTGTCCGAGTCCGTCGGCGTCAAGAAAGAAATGGAACGGCTGGAACGGCGCATCAAGCGCGCGGCCGATTCCAACTAAAGAGCAGCCCCCGGCGCACAGGCGGCACGGGGGGATTCCGATCAATCCATCGATCCGATGAACCCCGTCCACCGCCTCCCTTTCAATCCCACCGCAGACACCATGTCCTTTATCGCCCTCCCTCCCCGCGCACCAGGTGGCACCAGCACGCCGCCGGCACCCAGCCCCACGCCCGGCATCGTGGAAAACGATGGCTGGTTTCCCGACATCTCGCTGGCTGACATGCGCGACGCCATGCGCCTGGACGGCACCGTCACCGACGCGCGCCTGGTGCAAGCCGTGGTCGATGCCATTCTGCAGGTCAACCGTGAACTGGCCGACTGGCAGGGCAAGCAGGCCGCTGCCGGTAGCGCCGCACTGGTGGACGTGCCGGCCACGCGCATCAACCGCGAGTCCCGTTTGCTGGCGCAGTACCGGCGCGCCGTCTACAGCACGGCCAAGGCGGACTTGATCGAGCGTTACCGCGACTACGACACCACGGCATCGTCGGCCAGCGACAAGAAAAGCATGGAATGGCTGGACGAGGCGCCCGGCGCGCAGCGACGCAATGCGCAATGGGCCATCGCCGATATCGTCGGGCGCACCCACCTCACCGTGGAATTGATCTGATGCAGGTACGCACGCGGCAGCACGACACGGTAGACGCCCTGGTGTGGCGCTACCTGGGCAACGGCGCGGGATACGTCGAGCAAACCCTGGAAATGAATCCCGCGCTGGCGCGCCACGGCGCCGTGCTGCCCGCCGGCTTGGTCGTTACCCTGCCCGAACCGGCGCCCAGCACGGGCCAGGTGGCCGCAGCCGATCTTGTGCAGCTATGGGATTAACGCAGCAATCCACCTTTTTACCCTCATGAAAAATCTATCACCCCTCAACCCGGAGAATCAAGCAATGTCCGCAGAATCGTTTGGTGGTTTCGCCACCCTGGTCAAACTGTACGGCTTCAAGGCGGCGCTGGGCATGGTCGGCGCCGCCATGCTGTACATCGTGCTACCGCCGTTAAATGCCGACGGCACCTTCAACAAGGGCGAATTCGTCGCCCGCCTGGCCTGTGCCGGCGTGTTCTCGTGCCTGCTGGGCGGCACCGTGTACCAGCTGCTGTGCGCCCAGCTCCCCGCCATCGGCGCCATGGTCAACGCCAGCGCCATCGACTTGATTGTCGGCGCCCCCGGCTGGTGGCTATCGCGCGCCGTGGCCCTGTGGTTCCAGCGCCGTAGCGACAAGGACATCGCCGAGCTGGTCAAAGACGCGAAGGAACACTGATGGCCACCATGGAAAATCCCCTGATCGTGCGCACCATCGACGCCATCCTGCGTGCCGAAGGCGGCTACGTGAACGACCCGGCCGACAAAGGCGGCGAAACCAACTTCGGCATCACCGTGGCCGTGGCGCGCGCCAACGGCTACACGGGGCCGATGCGCGACCTGCCCGAGGCCTTGGCACGCGCCATCTACACGGCGCGCTACATCACGGAACCGAAGTTCGACCAGGTGCTGGCCATCCATGCCGGCATCGGCGCCGAAGTGATCGACACGGGCGTGAACATGGGGCCACACCGCGCGGCCGAGTTCCTGCAGCGCTGGCTGAACGGCTTTAATGACACGGGCGCCCGCTACCCCGCCCTGTTTGTCGACGGCCGCCTGGGCGTGCAGTCGCTGGGCGCGCTGGCCGCTTTCCTGACATGGCGCGGCCAGGACGGCGCCACCGTGTTGCTGCGCGCCTTGAACGGCCTGCAGGCGGCGCGTTACCTGGAAATCACCGAGGCCAACAAGAGCCAGCGCCGTTTTCTGTACGGCTGGATCAAGGAACGGGTGGCCATGTGACCGCGAGCACCTGGCGCCCGCTGGCCGCTGTCCTGCTGTGCGGCGCCATCGCGGGCTGGATGACGCAGGGCTGGCGCAAGGACGCCAGCATCGCCGCACTGCAGCGGGCGGCCGCTATCCAAACGACCACCACCGCCACCGCACTGGCGCAGGCCACCGCCCGCGTGCTGACGCTGGAGCGCGCCGCTGGCGCCGCCCTGGCGCAGCGCGCCGACCACCTCACCCAGGAGCAAACCCATGCGAAAACTGAACGCGACCGTTTCAATGCTGACGTGCGCAGCGGCGCTGTGCGCCTGTCAATCCCCGTTGCCGGCGGCCAGTGCGCCGCAACTGCAGATACCTCCGCTGCCGCAGGCAATCGGCACCAAGCGCGCGCCGAACTTGACCCGGCGACTGCGGCAGCTCTTGACGCCATTGCCGGCGACGGCGACGACGCCACCCGCCAGCTGAACGCCTGCATTGACGCCTACAACCTAGTGCGAGACACCTACCATGTACAAACCGAATAGCCTGCGCCAGCACCTGGCCGCCGCCATCCCCGACCTACAGCGCGATCCCGACCGCCTGCTGGTCTTCGCCGACGAGGGCAACGTGGTGGCGTCGGCCACAGCCACCCTCTCCTTCGAATACCGCTTCAAGCTCAACCTGATCGTCACCGACTACGCGGGCGACGCGGACGCCATCATGGTGGCCCTGATCGCCTGGCTGAAAGTCCACCAGCTCGACCTGATGGCCAACGAGGAAGCCCGCAAGCACGGCATCGCCTTCGAGGTGGATTTTAATAACCACGAAACGGTCGACATTTCCATCAAGCTGGACTTGACCGAGCGCGTGGCCGTCAAGGCCGGGGAGGCGGGCCGCCTGGACATTAAGCACCTGGCTGAGATACAGCACATGCCCGCCTACGCGGACGAGTTCTGGAAACTGTATGACGGCGACACCCTGCTGGCGGAATGGCGCACGCCCGAGGCCACGCCATGAGCGACGACCTGCATGCGCTGGAAGCCTGGGCCGGCGCCCTGCTGGCCAAACTGCAGCCGGCCCAGCGCCGCGCCATCAATCACAAGGTGGCCATCGACCTGCGCCGCAGCCAAGCGCAGCGTATCAAGGCCCAGCAGGGACCGGATGGCGCGGCCTATCCGGCGCGCAAGCGGCGCAAGGAATTCAAGGGCAAGAATGGACGGATCAAGCGGCAGAAGGCAGCGATGTTCGCCAAGATACGCACCACCAAACACCTGAAAGTAAAGGCGACCGACGACCAGATCGAGGTCGGCTTTTTTGGATGGGTGGCGCGCGTGGCGCGGGTGCATCAGTTTGGCCAGCAAGACCGCGTTACCAAAAAAGGGCCCACCCACAAGTACCTGGAGCGGCCCCTGCTGGGTTTGAATGATCAGGATCGGACTTTAGTACTCGAATCACTATTACATCACATCAGATCGGGGTGAAAAAAGCGATGAATAGGTGCAAACCGACATTAGAGAAATTACTACCAAGAAACAATTTAAAATGCTAATATTATTTTTTTTGGTATATTTTATGCAAATTTCTCAGGAGAAATAGTGAAATTTTATTCGGCAAATATCCTCCTCATTTTCATAGCCAGTTTCCTCTCGATATCACCTTCACCTGCCAACGCCGACAGCACCGTAAATATACACGAGTGTGGTCCTGGAAAAAAATGGGCCTATAAAGAGGATGGTACGGAATATTGCAAAACTGACTATACTCCTAGCCCAATCAATTATGGTTTTGGTGGTGCCAAGCCCGGAGACGGAGGCCAAGGTGGTTCGCCGAAAGCCGCACCTACATATGAGAATAATTCGAATATAGATAAGGACTGCCTGTCCGGTGCGCCACAATCGACGGGCAATCCAGTGGTTATCGCTACCGGTGAAAAGCACAAGACAGAAACAGATTTTTTTTCCCAAGGAGAGTACGGGCTTGGACTGGAACGGACCTATCGCAGCCGCCAGGCAACCGGTACATTTTTCGGGAAAAATTGGCTATCCAAATATGATGTTCCGCGGATTATCGCCAGCACTGCAGGCTGCATCAGAATGGGTTCCATGTGCATTCCAGAGTCCGCGATGGTCATTGATGCAAGTGGAAAACAGTTTACGCATCGCTACAAACGTGATGTCGGCGAGGAAGGTAGCTATATCTATACGCCAGGTGGTAGCGATACGGTCGGGGAATTGCAATATACCTCCGATGGCTGGACTCTGTTCAAAGGAAAACTTATTTACTCCTATGATACGGGCGGGCGCATTCTTAGCATTGTCAATTTGGCTGGCGTAGGTATTTTTTATGAGTACAACGGCGTTAATCGCGTCAGCAAGATCTCCAATCACATAGGTCAAAACATTCAATTTACCTATGGGAGCAATGGCCTGGTTGCCACCGTGCGCGACTCCGCAGGCAGTCTATGGGGCTACGAATATAGTGCTTCGGGCCTCCTGGCAAAAGTGACATCGCCGGGCAACTCACCAGACATTCGACAGTACCATTATGAGAATGCCGATCCAGCCTTGCTCACCGGTATTTCGATCAATGGGAAACGGTATAGCACCTATAGCTACTATCCGGACAAACGGGTGCAGCAAAGCGGTTTGGCCGGCGGTGAGGAAGTCGATACCTTCGTTTACGACGCATCGGGAACCACGGTCACGACTGCCAAGGGAGACGTGACACGCCATGGTTTTTCCAACATAAACGGTGAACTCAAAAATACCAGCATTTCCCGGGCAAGAAGCACTACCTGCAGCGCCGCGGCTGCCGCCAGCAGCTATGACGCCAACGGATATTTAAGTACCACGACGGACTGGAATGGCGTAGTGACATCCTATAGCTACAGCGTTGATGGAAAACTGTTGCAAGAGACTACTGCTACGGGCACCCCCGCTGCATCGACTACTCGCAATAGCTGGGGTGGCGACAATATCAACCAAACCGAATTTCTCGATTCAAACAGCCAAGTCTATGCGCGCATTCAATACAGCTATGTAAATTCAGGACTGGCGACCGGCAAGCTTGAGAGTACCACGTACTCGGATGTCCTCAGCGGAAGCCAACGTGTAATGCAATATGCTTATAGCTTCCATGGCAACGAAGCAATCGCCAGTCGCACAGTCAGCGAATCGTTGCCATCTGGCGACGCAACATATACTTCCACATACGACTTGTCTGGAAACCTGATTTCACGTACGAATCCCTTGGGACAAGTGGAAACATGGGGCAATTACAATGGACTCGGCTTACCAACGACCTATGTCAACCTCAATGGTGTCACGACCAGTTACACCTATGACCCACGCGGTAATATGTTGTCACAAAGCACGAATGGACGCACCACTACCTATACCTATAACCATGATCGCCAGATCAGCACGATCAGCAATCCGGACGGCAGCGTGCTGCGCTATCAATACAATGCGGCGGGCCGGCTGGAACAGGTAGGGAACGCGCTCAATGAGTTCGTAAACCTGGCTGTCGATGTGCCCGGCAACAGCGTGCGCAGCAGTTCCCCCCGCCAATATGCACAGCTCAATGGTACTGTTCCGGTTGCCGTTGGCACGACGGAATTTAGCGCCACCACCGTCCTTGATTCTTTGGGCCGTCCCTATACTCAACTGGGCAATAACGGGCAGCGTGTCGAAAAGCGCTATGACAACAATGGTAATTTGACGAGCAGCACGGATGCGCAAGGCCGCGCTACAACTTATCAATATGACGCGGCGAACCGTCTTGTGAGCAGCAGAGCTGCTGACGGCGGTACAACGACCATGACCTATGATGCGCAGGGCAATCTGGCATCGGTGACTGATCCGCGTCCCTTGCAAACACGTTATACATACAACGGTTTTGGACAGGTGAGCAGTATTGTCAGTCCTGACACTGGCACCAGTACGTATAGCTATGACACTGCTGGTCGCCTGGAAAGCGAAACCCGTTCCGATGGCAGAGTTACCGCATACACGTGGGATAGCCTAGGGCGACTGGCTTCGCGCAACAATAGCGGTGAAACCGAAAGCTTTACCTATGATGAAGGTACATTTGGCAAGGGGCATCTGACTGGCTTCACCGATCTGACGGGATACACCGGATACGCATATAACGCATATGGGCAACTGACTGTACAAGCCAACAACATATATGGCAGTCTGTACACGACGGTGTGGGACTATGATGCGGCTGGTCGCCTCGAGGGAATGCATTACCCAACGGGAACACGTACTTTCTTTACTTATGATGCGTACGGCCGTGTGAGCGAAGTCTTAACGAATGCTACCGGAGTATGGACGAAACTTCTTGACTCAGTACTCTATCAGCCGGTTAGTGCCAAGCCTTACGCTTGGCGCTATGGCAATAACTTGCCGCGTAAAATTGATTTCGACACGGATGGTCGCATTTCAGCAATTTCCGGCAAAGTGGAGAATATCGAATATCGCCATAACAACACGAACCAGATCATTGCGATGTTTGATTCGATCGACCCGAATATGACACAAGGTATCGACTATGATGCTGGCGATCGCGTAAGCTTGGTAACACGTCCATCTGATTATCAAAAGTTTTCCTGGGATCAAGCCGGAAATCGCACCTCCCAAACACGGAAGGGAATAAATTATAATTTTGTGCTCGACCCCATTAGCAACCGACTCGCCTCATGGAGCGGCAATGGTGAGTTCCGCAACTTCAGCTACAACCCCGTTGGTACGCTAGCGAGCGAATCGCGCCATGATGGTACACGTGCCTACACCTATGATGGTTTCAACCGTATGCGTGGGATTCTGGTGAATGGCACTTATATTGCCGACTATCGTACCAATGCGCTGAACCAGCGTGTACAAAAAGAAAATTCTGGTGGAGTCACGCGAGCTATTTATGGTCCAAGCGGAGAACTCTTGGCAGAAATCGGTACGCAAACCAGCCATTACTTCTGGTTCAATGGCGAGCTAATCGGTATGGCCCGTGCCAACCAGCTCTACTTCAGCCATAACGACCATTTAGGCCGTCCAGAAGTCATGAGTAGTACAAGCGGTGGAGTCGTCTGGCGCGCCGCCAACTCGGCGTTTGACCGCAAGGTCGTGATGGACAATATCGGCGGCATGCATATCGGTTTCCCAGGCCAGTATTACGATACCGAGTCGGACTTGTGGTACAACTGGAACCGTTACTACGATGCGTCGCTGGGGCGGTACTTGCAGAGTGATCCGATTGGGTTGGCGGGGGGGGCGAATACATATAGCTATGTTAGTGGCAATCCTCTTAGTTTTACAGATTCTTCAGGGCTATGCCCATTATGTATAGCAGGATACATTTTCCTCGTGGAAAATTCAGCCGCTATCGGCACCGTAGCTATTGTCGGTGCGGAAATTGCTACTGGCGTCCCAACGCCATTATCGAACGGGGCATTCGTAGGACGCAAAGCAGGGGAAGCCGTTCACAATGTCTATCTTGGTTACCGTGCTGGTGAACCAGCGTATGTGGGTATTACTAACAACTTAGCCATGCGCACTTGTGAACATGGCGCTCGCTTTAATGCATATGCTAAAGTTACCAATACTCCTGTTACACGGGACCAAGCGCGCGCAATAGAGCAAGTAATAATCGAAAATAATCCACAATTTCAAAATAAAATATATTCCATATCACCGCTTCGAAATTGGTATAAAGAAGCAGTGCAATGGGCAAATTCAAAATTTTCACACAAGTGAGGTATCAGACAATGTTTAATAAAAAAAATAATCATCTTGAGTTAATGAGAGATAAATCTAAGACATTCCCTGAGGTTGACAACAAAATATTAATTACAAGTGCGATGGTTTGGCACTGCAGCTATCGAAGCCTTGAGCCGTTAGCTACTTTCCCGAACTTGGAAGAGCTCATAATAGCAACATTTCCAGATGATTCTTTTGAGTTCTTAGGAAAACTCTCTAAATTGCGCTATTTGCAAATTTTAGATATGCCAAAGATCACCAGTTTGGCTGGCCTTGAAAAATTAAAAAACTTGGAGGCATTATCTTTAAGCACCTCACCTAGTTGGGATGCTGCACGTAAGTGCACTTTAGTAGATTCGCTTGATCCTTTGAAATGCATTTCAAATTTAAAGTATTTGGAATTGTTTGGCGTATTACCAAATAATAGATCACTCGATGCTTTGCAGGAACTCCCAGCATTAGCATCCGCTCGCTTCTCGCAATATTCGGAAGAGGAAGTTAGAGAATTTTATAGAAAGAGACCAATTTCTGATGATTTCGTTCCAAAACCGTTATTTCAAGAGAAAATTTGATGTATGATATTTTTTAATCAATTTCGCCTTACTAAAAATATTTAGTCTACCGATGCGATCCGGAAGCATTTCCCAGGTGGAATTTCTAATTATTATTACTAGCAACTATTCCAACTGAGCTTCAAATTCTTTGAATATATGAGGTTCTGCTATCTAGGACTACGGTATAGTTTAATAGCCTATGGTCGTTAAGTGCATTATCAACCCGCCTCCGCGTGCATCCGCACGCGGAGTTCGGCAACATGCATTGCATGAACGCCGACCTGTCCGACCTCCTCCGTTTGCTGCAAAACCTGATCCGCCTGGGCACCATCGCCGAGGTCAAAGGGGCCAAGGCGCGCGTGCGGCTCGGGCCGACACTCACCACCGAATGGCTGAAATGGGCCACGCCGCGCGCCGGCAACACCCGCACCTGGTCGGCGCCTACCCTGGGCGAACAGGTGATCGTCTTTTCCCCCGGCGGCGACCTGACGCGCGGCATCATCGTACCGGCGCTGTACTCGCAAGAATTTGACGCGCCCGAATCGAGCGACACCATCCACACCACGCACTACCCGGACGGCGCCGTGGTGCAGTACGACCACGCGGCCCATGCCCTGACGGCGACGCTCCCCGGCGGCACGGCCACCATCACCGCCGACAAGGTCACGTCGAACGCGCCCAGCACCATTTGCACGGGCGACCTGACCGTCATGGGCAATCTGCTTGTCGAGCAAGCGGCGACCGTCAACGGCGCCACCGCCCTGAATGGCGGCGTGAACGCCAAGGCCGGCGCCGCTGGCGGCGTGGCCATGGCCGTGCAAGGGACAATCAAGGCCAGCGAGGACGTGCTGGCCGGCGCCATCAGCCTGGCCAAGCATCCGCACGGCGGCGTCAGGGCAGGCGGCGACAAGTCGGGTGGGCCGCTGTGATGCTGGGCATGCACGCCGCCACTGGCCGCCCGCTGTCCGGGCTGGCGCATATCCGCCAGTCCGTCGGCGATATCCTGACCACGCCCATCGGCTCACGCCTGATGCGCCGCCGCTATGGCTCGGAAGTGCCCGAACTGATCGACCAGCCCCTGAATAGCGCCACGGTGCTGCGCATCTACGCCGCCACCGCCTACGCCATCCGCTTGTGGGAACCACGGATCAACCTGACCGGCCTGCAGTTTGAGCCGGGCGAGGCGGGTGCGGCATCCCTGATACTGGACGGTGTGGCCGAAGGCCAATCTGTCCAGCTCGCGGTCGGCATCGGCCAGGAGCGCACGCGATGAGCACCATCGACTTGTCCCTGTTACCTGCACCCAGCATCGTGGAGGTGCTGAGCTTTGAGGCCATCTATGCCGAGCGCAAGGCGGCCTTGATCAGCCATTTTCCGGCAAACCAGCAGGACGCCATTGCGCGCGCGCTGGAAATCGAGTCGGAGCCGATGGCCAAGCTCCTGCAGGAGAACGCCTACCGAGAACTCATTTGGCGCCAGCGCGTCAACGATGGCGCGCGCGCCCTGATGCTGGCCTTTGCCAGCGGCACCGATCTGGACCAGTTGGCCGCCAACGTCAATCTGACGCGCCTGGTCAAGGTGCAGCAGCTCGACGCGGACACCACCGTCACCACCGTGGAAACGGACGCCCTGCTGCGCGAGCGCATCCAGCTGGCCTTTGAGGGCTTGTCGGTGGCCGGGCCGCGCAATGCCTACGTCAAGCATGCGCGTGACGCCGACGCGCGCGTGGCCGACATCAGCGCCATTTCCCCGGAACCCTGCGAAGTCGTCGTAACGGTGCTGTCCAATGTCGATGACGGAGTTGCCAGCGGCGAGCTGCTGGCCGTGGTGCATGCCGCCCTGAGCGACGAAGACGTGCGCCCCCTGGGCGACCGCCTGAGCGTGCAATCCGCCGATATCGTGCATTTTGCGATCCGCGCCACGCTCTACCTCGACGCGCACCCCGAGGCCGAACCGATCCTGCAGGCGGCCGGCGAGCGCGCCGCCGCATATGCCGACGAGCGCCGCCGCCTGGGCCGCGACGTGAACCGTTCCGCCATCATCGCCGCCCTGCACGCCGAAGGCGTCAAGAAAGTGGTGCTGCATGAACCGGCCGACGATATTGCCGTGGCCGACGTGCAGGCGGCATATTGCGACGGCATCGACATTGCCAACGGGGGCGCCCGTGGCTGATCTGCTGCCACCCAATGCCACCAGGCTGGAGCGCAACCTCGCCCGTGCCGGTGCCCAGATCGAGCGCGTGCCCGTGCCGCTGCGCGACCTGGCCAATCCTGCCACCTGCCCGGTATCGGCCCTGCCCTTCCTGGCCGCCTCCTTTTCGGTGGACCATTGGGAACCCACGTGGCCCGTCAGCACCAAGCGCGCCATGATCCAGTCGGCGTTTGCCGTGCACAAGCGCAAAGGCACCATCAGCGCCCTGCGCCACGCGCTGGCCCCCATCAGCGCCGGCATCCGCGTGCGCGAGTGGTGGCAAAGCACGCCACCCGGCCCGCGCGGCACCTTTCACCTCGACTTCGACGTGCCCGATTCCGGCGCCACCACCGGCATGTATCAGGAAATCGAGCGTCTGGTGGACGAGGCCAAGCCGGTGACGCGTCACATGGCCGACCTGGCCATCCATGTGGGCGTGCGCGGCGCGGTGCGCATCGGCGCCGCAATCCAGCAAGGTGACGAGCTGACGGTCTACGCCCGCACCCGGCCCGAGGTGCAAGCCAGCGGCGGCGCGCAGGTCGGCAGCATGGTCCACCTGGGCGACGAACTGACCGTGTATGCGCGCGCCGCGCCAGGCGTGCGCGTTGCCGTGCGCTGTGCCGTGACCGGCACGAGCCACAGCATCGACACCACGACGATTCACCCTATTTCATCCTGAGGAAGCCATGTCACAAGAGTATTTTGCCATCCTGACCGCCATCGGCGAGGCCAAGGACGCCGGCGCCAAGGCCGGCGGCGCACCGTTGAAATTTACGCACATGGTCGTCGGCGATGGCGGCGGCGCCGCGACGCGCCCGGATGCCAGGCAAACCAAACTGGTGCGCGAAGTGTGGCGCGCCCAGCTCAACCAGTTGAGCCTGGACCCGATCAACACTAGCCAGGTCATCGCCGAATGCGTCATCGCGGAAAAGATTGGCGGCTGGTGGATACGCGAAATCGGCCTGCTCGACGCCGACGGCGATCTGGTGGCCGTCGCCAATTGTCCGCCCAGCTACAAGCCGCAAATGCCCGAAGGCTCTGCGCGCACGCAAGTGATCCGCATGGTGTTGATCGTATCGAGCGCCGAAACGGTGCAACTGTCGATTGATCCGGGCATCGTCATGGCCACGCGCCAGTTCGCCGCCGACGCCGTAGCGCAGAAATTCGACGCCCTTGCCGCAACAGGCGGCGACACCATGGTGGGCGTGACGGAACGCTCAACCGGCGACGCGCTGCGCCTGAGCGACGCCATGGCACGCATGCCGTCACGCTTTGGACGCATCGATGCCAGTTCCTTCCCGCGCTTGTTTGACGCGATCCGCCGCTATCGCTACGGCGACCCAGCACAAAAACCCATCGTCGCCTGCATTTTTGCGTCGTCGCTGGGCAATGCCCCGACTTTGCCCAGCATCGAGCAGGCGCCCGGACACGACTTCTTTGCCCGCCTGCGTGCTGAAATCGACCCGGCCGGCCTGATCCAATTCGAGATCCGAAACTATTCGCTCGACGGCTCTACTGTCTCCAGCTGGGAGGCGGCCATCGCTGGCATGCTCGCCGCTGGCGTCTCTCCACACATCACGTATCTGATCCCAGGGATGAACGACTTCGCCACCGCTCAATACAACGGCGGCCAGGGTTTCCAAGGCTTTCAGCGAACCTTTGCCCGCGTGCTGTACGACCTGAAAAAAATCGGCTCCGACATCGTGGCAACGACGTCCATGCATCCGGCCGTCGTCAGCAATCCCGGCCTGCAGTCGCTGCCGGGCGACACGGCGCAGGTCTACCCGACGGCCATCCCCGCGCCAGTGAGCGCCGCCGCACTGCAGCCCCCCGCCGACGAGGGCCTGATGCAAGTGGACGTGCTGAAAAACGGCCGCCCGATTACCGTCAGCAAACGCTATTACTTCGGCAATATGGCGATCAAGTGCATCGCCGCCACATTTGGCGTGCCCGTCATCGACGCGCAGCAATACCAGTTTGAACAATACGCCCGGCAGCTCCTTGAACTGGGCAGCATGACGGCCGTGGAGAAAGCCAATTTTAATCCCGGCCAAGTCAATCACCCCAATTTGACTGGTATCCGTGGCGCATATCACCGGGGCAATGCCGACGCCTGCGCGCAGCTCGGCCAGCAAGGTGCGCAAGCCGGCCGTGCGCCTATGCTCAATGGCAATTTCGGCGTGAACCTGCCGCAAGGGGTCGGGGTGCAATTCGGGCCGGGTCTGCCCGGCGCCACCTGGGACATTTACCCGCAGCACGGCGACACGACCACGCCGCCGGTATCGGTCAAGGCGAATACGGGTGCGCTGGACGGCTACGGCGTGAAGTCGCCTGTCGAGGCGTGGCGCATTGATCCTGCCAACGGCAATCTTGTGTCGCCCGCCTGCATTATCGGTTCGGCCGTGGGCATGCCCGCCTTCCGGGCCACCGATTACACCGGGCGCGCCGAAGTACGCGACCGTCTGCGATTCTACAATCTGCCGAAAGGATCGACAGCGGCCGCCTACACCTTGCCGGAGGGCATGAGCGGCAGTTTTACGCTTGCCGCGTTCCAGCCAGGCGTCACGACCGCCCAGCGCTACCGGATCGAATTTATCGCGCACAAGGGCGCCATCACGCTGGAGCCGGGCTTTCCGCTGCAGCTTTCCCCGGATACCGAATTTTCAGTCGCCATCAACGGCTTGACCATCACGGCGACCACAAAAATCGACGGGACAGCGATTCATCTTGCGTGCGACGCATGGTAGCCAATTTTTGCGCCCAGGCTTGGAAAAAACAACTTCACGCAGTCCACATCATTTCAATTAAACAATAGGAGTCCACATGGCCACCGACTACCACCATGGCGTGCGCGTCATTGAAATCAACGAGGGTTCGCGCCCCATCCGCACCGTCTCCACGGCCGTGCTGGGCCTGATCGCCACGGCCGACGATGCCGACCCCGTGTCCTTCCCGCTCGACACGCCCGTGCTCGTCACCAACGTGCTGGCCGCCATGGGCAAGGCCGGCAAGACCGGCACCTTGTATCGCAGCCTGCAGGCGATTGCCGCACAGACCAAGCCCTTGTGCGTCGTCGTGCGCGTGGCCCAGGGCGAGACAGAAGCGGAAACCACCAGCAACGCCGTGGGCGGCGTGTCGCCGGACGGCAAGTACCTGGGTGCCCAGGCGCTGCTGGCCGCGCAAAGCAAGCTGGGCGTGAAACCGCGCATCCTGGGCGCGCCGGGCCTGGATACCCAGGCCGTCACCAATGCCCTGGCCAGCGTGGCGCAGCGCCTGCGCGCCTTCTTGTATGCGTCCGCCTATGGCTGCGCCACCGTCACGGCGGCCACCGCCTATCGTGGCCAGTTCGGCCAGCGTGAAATCATGATGATCTGGCCCGACTTCGTGAACTGGGATACCGCCACCGATGAAGAGGCCAGCATTTCCGCCGTCGCTTACGCCATGGGCTTGCGCGCCAAGATCGACGAGGAAACGGGCTGGCACAAGACGCTATCCAACGTGGTCATCAACGGCCCCACCGGCATCAGCAAGGATGTGTTTTTCGACCTGCAAGACCCGGCCACCGATGCCGGCGTGCTCAACGCCAAGGAAGTGACCACCCTGATTAACATGGGCGGCTATCGTTTCTGGGGTTCGCGCACCTGCGAGGCGCCGGGCGGCTTCTTCTATTTTGAAAGCTACACGCGCACGGCCCAGGTGCTGGCCGACACCATCGCCGAAGCGCATTTCGCCTTTGTCGACCTGCCCTTGCATCCGTCCCTGGTGCGCGACCTGCTGGAAAGCATCAACGCCAAGTTCCGCGACCTGAAATTGCAGGGCTACATCATCGACGGCCACGCCTGGTATGACGAGCAATTCAACGACAAGGACACGCTCAAGGCGGGCAAGCTGGCCATCGACTACGACTACACGCCCGTGCCGCCGCTGGAAAACCTGCGCTTCCAGCAGCGCATCACCGACCGCTACCTGGCCGACTTCGCCTCGCGCATCGCGGCTTAATACCCATCCCCCCCTGCCCGCGCCAGCGCGGGCGCATTGAAATACTGGAGAAATTATGGGCCTGCCCCGCAAACTGAAAAACTTCAACCTGTTCCAGAACGGCGTGTCTTTCCTGGGCATGGTGCCCGAAGTCACCTTGCCGAAACTTAGCCGCAAGATGGAAGAGTACCGCGCCGGCGGCATGAGCGGCCCCGTGTCCGTGGACTTCGGTAACGAGGCGCTGTCGCTGGAATGGAGTGGCGGCGGCCTGATCGCCGAAGCACTGAAACAGTACGGCGCACACACGCACGGCGCCGTGCAACTGCGCTTTGCCGGCGCCTACCAGGAAGACGATGACGGCACGGTCGCCGCCGTCGAGGTCGTCGTGCGCGGCCGTTACAAGGAAATCGACATGGGCGGCGCCAAGATGGGCGACGACACCACCCACAAATACACGATGGCTTGCAGCTATTACAAGCTGCTGATCGACGGCGCCACCGTCATCGAACTGGACTTCATGAGCGGCACCGAGAACTTCGGCGGCGGCGACACGAATGCCGCCATCCGCAAGGCCATCGGCCTGTAATCCCCTTTTCTAAACACACCACAACAAGGAACACAGCATGCACAACGATACCCAAAACCAAGCCGTCATCGAACTGGACGAGCCGATCAAGCGAGGCGACAGCTTCATCACCTCGCTGACCGTGCGCAAGCCCAAGGCGGGCGCCCTGCGCGGCATTTCCCTGATCGAACTGGCCAACCTGAACGTGTCGGCCCTGCAGATCGTGCTGCCGCGCATCACCGAGCCAACCTTGACCGCGCACGATATTGCCAACATGGACCCGGCCGACCTGCTGGCCGTGGGCGCCGAGGTTGCCGGTTTTTTGGCGAGCAAAGCCGATCGCCTTTCGGTATCCCCGGCGAAGTAGAGGACGCCATGGCCGACATTGCCGGCGTCTTCCACTGGACGCCGGCAGCGATGGACGGCTTTACGATTGATGAACTGATGGCCTGGCGCGAGCGCGCCCGGCAACGAAGCGGAGCGGAATAGATGGCTGGTCGGGATTTGAAGTTACAGGTAGTGTTTGCAGCGCTGGACAAAATCACCGGCCCGCTGAAAAAAATCATGGGCGGCTCCAGCGAGACGGCGAAGGCATTGAAGGCCACCAGCGACCGCTTGCGCGAGCTGAACGCCCAGCAGAAAAACATCAGCAAGTTCCGCGAGCTACACGGCGGCCTGGACGCCACCCGCACCAAGCTGGAAGCGGCCCAGCAAAAGGTCGCCAGCCTGGCCGTCAAGATGAAACAGGCGGAGGCGCCTACGCGCGCCATGACGCGCGAGTTTAACGCCGCCGTCAAAGCGGCCGGCGCCTTGAAGACGGCCGGTCAAGAGCAGGCCCAGCAACTGCAGGTCATGCGCGAGCGCCTGGCCGGCGCCGGCATCGGCACCAAAGACCTGGCCAACCACGAGCGCACCTTGCGCCGCGAGATCGAGGCCACCAACAAAACCATGACGCTGCAGCAGCAGAAGCTGGCCAACGCAGCCGCCAAGCAGCAGCGCGTCACCAATGCCACCCAGCACGCCGACAAGCTGCGCAACAAGGCCGGCAACCTGGCCATGGCCGGCGCGGGCGCCACCGCCACGGGCGCCGTGCTTGGCGCGCCCGTCGTCAAGGGACTGAACGAGGCCAAGCACTATCAAACGGAAGTCGGCAGGGTCAACGCCCTGGGCCTGGGCGACAAGGTATCAGCCGAGGCCGTCGCTTTCGCGCGCAATATGAAGACCTACGGCACCAGCCAGCTCGACAACCTGCAGTTGATGCGCGACGGCATGAGCGCCTTTGCCGACGTGCACCACGCGGAAATGGTCGCCCCTACCCTGGCCAAGATGAAGTTTGCCAATCACGCCTTCTTTGGCGAGGCCGAGGGCGCCGACAACGAACGCAAGTTCATGGACATGCTCAAGGTCATCGAGCTGCGCGGCGGCCTGGAGAGCAAGGAAAAGTTTGAGGCCCAGGCCAATATCGTGCAGCAGGTCATCACCGCCACGGGCGGGCGCGTGGGGCCGAATGAATGGCTGAACATGATCAAGACGGGCGGCATCGCGGCCAAAGGCCTGAAAGATGATGCGTTCTATTACCAAATGGAACCGCTGGTGCAGGAAATGAGCGGCAACCGCGTCGGCACGTCCCTGATGAGTGCCTACCAGAACTTGTACCAGGGCCGCACCACCAAGCGTTCAGCCCGGAAGCTGGAAGAGTTCGGCCTGATCGGCGACAAGAGCAAGGTCAAGCACGACAAGGCGGGGCAAGTCTCGTTCCTCGACCCGGGAGCGCTGCTGGGCGCCGAGCTGTTCCGCGAAAACCAGTTCGAATGGCTGGAAAAGGTGCTATTGCCGCAACTGGCCAAGAAAGGCATCACGGAAAAGAAACAGGTGCTCGACGCCATCGGCAGCATCTTTTCCAACCGCACGGCGTCGAACCTGTACTCGCAGATGTATTTGCAGCGCGTGCAAATCCACAAGAACGAAAAGCTCAACCGTGGCGCCGCCGATATCGGCAAACTGGAAAAGCTGGGGCGCGACTCGGCCGCCGGCAAGGAACTGGAGGCGCAGTCCAAGCTGGCCAACTTGAAACTGACCATGGGCGAGAAAATCCTGCCGCTGTATGCGCAGGGGCTGGAAATGGCCATCAGCGCCGTGCAGCGCCTGAATGGCTTCATGGAGCGCAACCCGACCGTGGCCAAGATCATGATTACCGCCTTTGCCGTGCTGGCGGGCCTGCTGCTGGTGCTGGGCCCGCTGATGCTGGGCATCGCCGCCATGATCGGCCCGTATGCCATGCTGCACGTCATGTTCGCCAAGATGGGCGTGACGGGCGGTGTGCTCACGCCCATCTTGCGCGGCCTGGGTGGCGCCTTCATGTGGGCGGGCCGCGCCGTGCTGTGGCTGGGCCGTGCCTTCATGCTCAACCCGATTGGCCTGGCCGTGACGGCCATCGCCGGCGCCGCCTACCTGATCTATAAAAACTGGGAACCGATTAAGGCGTTTTTCGTGGATATCTGGTCGCAGGTCAAAGTCGCCTTTGCTGGTGGCTTGGTTGGCGTGCACAACCTCATCCTCAACTGGTCGCCGCTGGGCGTGTTTTACCAGGCGTTCGCGGGCGTGCTGGGCTGGTTCGGCATCGAGCTGCCGGCCAAGTTCACCGACTTTGGCGCCAACATCCTGCGCGGCCTGGTCAACGGCATCACCGGTTCCATGGGCGCCGTCAAGGACGCCATCAGCAATGCCGGTTCCAGCACCATTGCCTGGTTCAAGGAAAAGCTGGGCATCCACAGCCCAAGCCGCGTGTTTGCCCTGCTCGGCGACTACACCATGCAGGGCCTGGCCGTGGGCCTGGACCGTAGCGAGGGAGCGCCGATTGCCAAGGTATCGGGCCTGGCGCAGCGCCTGACGCAATTGGGCGCCGGCATCGCCATCGGCACGGCCACCGCCCTGCCCGCCAGCGCCTTCGACACGCGCGCGCCGCTGGCACAAGGCGGGTTCGGCGCCGGCATGATCATTCAAGGCGACAAGATCGAAATCACTTTCAACGTGCAGGCCGGCACCGATCCCCAGGCCATTGCGCGCGCCGTGAGCGCGGCGCTCGATCAGCGCGACCGCGAAAAGGCGGCACGCATCCGCTCGTCCCTGCGCGACCACGATTAACGAAAGAAGCACACCATGATGATGATTTTAGGAATGTTCGTGTTCAGCCTGCCGACCTTGGCCTATCACGAGCTGCAGCGGCAAACGGAATGGAAGCACGCCAGCACAGCGCGCGTGGGCCTGCGCGACGCGCATCAATACGTGGGGCCCGGCGACGACACCATCACCCTGTCGGGCTGGGTGGCGCCGGAACTAACCGGGTCCCTGTACTCGCTCGATGCGCTGCGCATGATGGCCGACATCGGTAAATCGTGGATTCTGATTCAGGGCACGGGCCGTATTCTCGGCTCCTACCGCATCACCAGTATGACGGAAGGCCGCACCATCCTCGACGGCAGCGGCGGCGCGCGCCGCGTCGAGTTCTCGATTGCGCTCAAGCGCGACGACGACGGTGTCCTGGCCATGGTCGGCCTGGGCGACATCGGCGACCTGAAAAACATGCTCAGCATCGACGGCATGACCAGCAGCATTGCCGGCGCGGCCAAGAATGCCGTGGGCAGCGTGGTGGGCAACGTCGTCGGCGGCATCACCTCGAAATACGGCGGCGTGGTCAGCGAGATGAAAGACAAGATCGGCAGCAGCATCAGCGGCGCCATCGGCAGCGCGGCGGACAAGTTCAAATGAGCGAGCATATCCCCGCCTTCAAGGTCAGCATCGAGGACAAGGATTTGACGGCCATCGTGTCACCGCGGCTGATCAATCTGACCTTGACCCTGTGCCGTGGCGACGAGAGCGACCAGCTCGACCTTTCCCTTGATGACAGCGACGGCAAGCTGGCCCTGCCGCCGCGCGGCGCGCAGATCGCCCTGGCGCTGGGCTGGCAAGCCACCGGCCTGGTGGATATGGGCAAGTTCACCGTCGACGAGGTGGAGCACAGCGGCGCGCCCGACACCATCACCCTGCGCGCCAGGTCGGCCAACCTGATCGACACCTTCAAACAGCAGCAGGAACACAGCTTTCACAAGACCACCTTGGGCGCCATCATCGAGGCCATCGCCTTTCGCAACGAGCTGGCGTCGGGCGTGTCAGCACGCCTGCGCGATACCACCATCGAGCACATCGACCAGACCCACGAAAGCGATGCGGCCTTCCTGCGCCGGCTGGGCAGGAAATACGACGCGGTGACCACCGTCAAGAACGACACCCTGCTATTCATCCCGATCAATCAGAGCCGCACCGCCAGCGGCAAGGCGCTGCCCGTCATCCCCATCACGCGCGCCCTGGGCGACGGCCACCGCTACCACAGCGCGGAAAGCGACGCCTACACGGGCGTGCGCGCCTTCTGGCACGACGAGCGCTACGCGCGCCGCCGCAGCGTCGTGGCCGGCGTGCCGGGCAACAGCAAGCGCCTGCGCACCACCTTCGCCAACGAAACGGACGCGCGAGCGGCGGCCGTGGCCGAATGGCAGCGCATCCTGCGCGGCCTGGCCACCTTTGAAATGAGCCTGGCCCTGGGCAACCCGGCCGTGTTCCCACAATCACCCGTCATCGTGCAAGGCTTCAAGCCCGAGATCGACGCCACCGAATGGTTATCGGTCAAGGTCACGCACAGCCTGGGCGGCAATGGCTTTACCACGCGCGTGGAGTTTGAGACAAAAACGGAAGCGGTCGAGGCCGAGCGCGAGGAAGAGAAAGACCCGGACGAAGGCATCACGGGCGTGGTGGCGAAGTGGAAGGACGTGGCGGCGAAGAAGAAAAAATCGGGGCAGGAGCAGGCTGGCGCCACGGGTACGCTCAAGACGCTGGAGCATCTTTACAAAAGCAAGAGCGGCGCCAAGCGAGCGGCAAAACTGGCTTGGGAGCACATCAAGGAGGTGCGCGAAATCATTCGGGAGAACAGCGAGGAGCCATGGAGGCCGGCGGAAACGGCTTCCAAAGCGCAGGCGTGACGAACTACGGGAGGGTCACAGACTTTATCAGGACGCTCAATACTTCATTTGTTACACCCTTGAGTGTCTCCATAGTTCCGGCCTTCACCGATTGCACCAATCTCTCGCCCAAGGTAACGCGGCTCACCAGACTATCAGGGACAGCTTTGAGGGCAGTCAAACCTTTTTCGGAAAGTACCGCATCCGAGAAGCCTGTGGCTGTCTTGCTATTGGGGCGTACGGAAATGTATCCCTCTTGCACCAACCATGTGGCGGTATTGATAAATGCCTCTGCCGGAGGAGTCACTTCGGCACCTGTGAAGCTGTCAGCATTGAAGCATGCAGCTTCGCCACCTTCTACAAATTTTCTCGCGTCCAGGAAGATTGGTTTCGGAAAATTTTCGTACAGTTTTGCAAAAATTCGGCCTGTTAATACATCAAAAGCATCAATATTGGAGAGTGTCATGATCACCAGAAATTTAGAAGAAGTAGAACGCCAGGAAAACGAAATTCGGAACCATATCCATAGGCAGATACTGGGAATATCTGACCAAGTACGCTCCAAAGAAATATGGCATAAAATTTTGGCGGCTGCTGATCCGGAAACCATTGCGACCGCGCTAAGCACACAGCTCACGCATTTCAACTATCAGGAAGTGCCCAGCCGCAAACACTGCAACTGCTGTCGCCAATAGCACGCTCTAGACGCCGGAGCATCCGTCCCAGAGCAAGTAGTTGGCGAAGCGGGCGCCCCTGCATGCGTGGAAACATATTGAGGAAGTTGGAGACATCGTCTGAGAGAATAAGGAGCTGCCATGGCAGCCCTTAGACTAAATAAACCTACTTCCCAATCTGGCGGTTATTATTTTCTCCCAACACTGCCTTCAATGCGCTCTTTCGCGCCATAAACATCTCCTCCGTAATAAGCCCGTTTTCGTAAAGGTTCTTCAATGTCAGAAAGTCACTCTCAGCTCGTCGCAATCTACGATTTTCGCTCAGCGCCTTAATGCTTGGCAGCCCCGCCCCTATCTCTTTCAGTCTTCTAGAGCCCCGACGAAGAACTGGAAGTATCTCGACAATGAGCCATTTCAGAAAAAATTTCAGCACATACAGTCCGATGCAAGCATAAACTAAACCGAAAGTCCAATTGATAATAGTCTCTACGGTTCCGACGTTTGGCTTAATCTGCGAAACAAAAAACTCCTCTCGATGGATTCGATGGCCATCGGCAATCAAATCAGATGTAATCGCTGCCTTTAATTCATCTTGTTTTTTTCCACACATGTACTGTGTTAGTACGTCGTCTTCATCAAATCCTCTTACACAATGGCGCCGCCTTTTTTCTTTGCGATTTTGTTCACTTACAATACTTTCATGGGCCGCCTCGCCTATTTCCAAAGCCTTTTGATCCGAAAGAGGAGCGAACGTCGAGGCAAATAGCCTTTCAGCGATATTGTCAACATTCCGCCCGAGATTAACTTGGGCAACGACCAAGAGACATATGACGAAAAACAGCTTCGACATCAACCGTAAAAAATTTTTCAACATTGGCTATTTTATAAATATTTTTTTAGGTATGGACTATAGCATTGAACGATCTGATCCACAGCCAATGATTAGCATCATCCTCAACGTTTGCGTTTGAGCGTTTGAGGGTCAGGTCTACCATTCCGACACAGGCCCATCTATCCGAATCTCCAAGCTGAAGTCTCTGCGTAAGCTCAACGTCAATACGCATACGCCTCATAGTTAGTCGTGCCGCATTAACAATTAGTACATTACAGTTTGCTGTGAGTCTAGATGCCAAGGCCGAGATCGTGTCCGAATGGCAGACCTGACCCCGACACCCATTTCAGTTTGCTGTGAGTCTAGATGCCAAGGCCGAGATCGTGTCCGAATGGCAGACCTGACCCCGACACCTATGGTAATCCACCACCGGACGTAGCCGACCTGGCGGCGGCCTACGTCTACGGCATCGCCACCAGTCACGGATTCAGTGACGGCAACAAGCGTACAGCTTGGGTAATCGGGCGCCTTTTCCTGGCGCTCAATGGTGTCGTGTTCACGTTCACTGAAATGGACGCCATCAACTTCATGCTTGCAGTTGCTGCTGGAGACTTGACCGAGCAGCAAGTTGCCCAGTGGATACGCCAACGTCTTGACAAGCCTTAATCAATATCCCTATAAACGACACATGCCGTGGATCGATCAGGTTCGCAACATTCATGATGCGGGTTCGATTCCCGCCGTCTCCACCACTGAATTGTTTAGAATCAAGTAGTTAGCAAGAAGAAGGCTGTCATTATTTGGGTTGTTTTTGGGCTGTTTTAGCCTAGGAATGACAACAAAATGACAGCCTTTTTTTCTTTGCGTAACCGTCACGCCATAGTCTGGCGCACAGCAATTCCATCATGGCTCCGTGCCGATACGCTGATGATGCACTCACGTTTCTCTCCTATCAAAGAAGTCCGGCAGTCTTTGAAAGCTACGCCAAAAGTTGCGCTGCTTAACTTCCTATACGAAAATTCCTGAAAGACTACGAACTAATTTAGTGGACGACGATGAATCGGGATTTTTCAGTTAGTTACAGCGATCAGGTCACTTACACCAACGTCAGCGTCCTTTAGATTTTCGCTCTACTACCTCCACAAAACCTGATAGAGTTCTGTAGTGCATCTTCCAAGCTTCAGAAGGAAGACTATGCACGTCTGCGTCGAACTATGAGTGGAGCTTTCTCCGATGAGATATGTAAATTCATCGCAATGTTGCTGGCGGCTTGAAACCCCTGTTACGGATTCTAGGGCGTCTAGTGAATTAAAGTGTGTTGCAATCAAATACGCAGTAGAAAATTTCGCCATGGGGATCGACTATGAATAATAATGATGAAGAGAGAGATATGGCAGACAAAGCGTTGCTAGAGAGTGCGGAATTCGGAAGTAGAATCGCGGAGGACGAAGTCGATGAACTCCACTCGTATTTTGTTGAGACTGATCAATGGCGCCGAATTTTATCTGGTGAGGTTGACATAATTTTCGGTGCAAAAGGCGCTGGAAAAAGTGCCCTTTACTCGTTGCTTGTTGCTCAAAAAGACAAGTTGAGACTTGGAGCGAGAACTCTTTTCATCTCTGCTGAAAATCCGAGGGGAACACCAGTTTTCAGAGACCTCACCACTTCACCTAGCCTCTCCGAAGAGAGTTTCCGTGGCCTGTGGAAACTATATTTTCTTTCCATTTCCGCGAACTATATACGGACACATTTAACAGCTACTTCCCAACGCAATGCCGATGCGGAGAGCGTGATTAATATGCTCTCACTGAATGGACTCTGCGCACCAAATGTTACGCTATTAACACGCCTGAAGTCTGTCCTTGAGTACATTCGAAGGCACGTTCCCACCTTCGAAGGTGGAGTGATCGATCCGAATACAGGGTTAAAAATTACTGGAAAAATAACTTTTTCGGAACCTACGGCAGAGCAACGAAGCCTGGGTTATCAATCGCTTGATGATCTATTCGATCATTTGAACAATGCATTTTCTCATTTCAGGATTACCGTATGGCTCGCCCTTGACCGTTTAGATGTGGCTTTTTCGGATTCCGACACTCTCGAGCGAAATGCCCTACGGGCTTTATTCCGAACGTATCTCGATATGTCGTCGTTGACGCATATCAAGGTCAAGATTTTCTTGAGGGACGATATTTGGCGCAAGATCGTCAACGGCGGCTTCAGAGAAGCCAGTCACATTATCAGAACCACTACGATCGCCTGGGACCAGCAGTCT
The DNA here is from genome assembly GCF_018682595.1 of Janthinobacterium sp. JC611. NCBI lineage: Bacteria > Pseudomonadati > Pseudomonadota > Betaproteobacteria > Burkholderiales > Oxalobacteraceae > Janthinobacterium > Janthinobacterium sp. JC611. Next base: position 1,409 of record NZ_JAFLJN010000016.1, on the reverse strand, counting down.
TTAATGAATCTTCTTGTTCGGCGCATCGCCTCCAATGCAGAAATATGTAGCAGAGCGGGATTGTCCAAAGCCGAAATTTTGTCGACGGCAAAATCGCAGGAATCTTTTTTCTATCGGATATTTCCAGCACAGGTTGACGCCGGCCAACGCCAGCCAAAATCATTAGATTGGATGTTGTCGCGTACAGCGGATGGCACAGGACGTACAGCGCCGCGCGAACTAATTCATTTATTGCTCGCAGCAAAAGAGGAGCAGCTGAAGTTATACCATTTAGGCAATGCCTCTCCCGATGGTGATTTACTATTTTCAAAACAGGCTATTAGGGCAGCACTCCCTGTGGTATCCAAAGCACGCTATGATCAGACACTTTGCGCTGAGTATCCCTCGCTAAAGCCCTATCTAGACAAACTGGAGCGCGAAAAAACCCAACAAAGCCGTGAATCATTAGCATCTCTTTGGAACTGCCCGGTGGAAGATTCTTCAAATATCGCGGAGAAACTGGTTGAAGCTGGCTTTTTTGAACGTCGTGGAACGAAGGAAACGCCAATCTATTGGATTCCATTCCTTTATCGTGATGCGCTAAATTTGGTTCAAGGCGCTGCTTAAGGCTTACAGAACTATTAAGTACTAAGAGGTTATTCACCGCGCCGCTCTTATCCCACGCATAGGGCAAGATCTAGCGGCGCGGTGGAAAACCTAGCGGACCGGGGGGGGCTGACATTTAGACACGGCCCCTTCTCTTATAGAACTGGTGTCGTGAACTTCGTCGTGCGTTGACGCACAAAGCTGTTAAGCTTTTGTCCGATTGGCAGGCTTGCGTATTGCACGCAAACGCCAAACCCGTATTCATTTTTTCGTACGCAGCGGAAGCGGATCAGCTATAGCCATCAGGCGTTCTGCTGGATACTGCCGGAACAAATCCCCCTCGGTCACAAGGGAACCATCGAGCCAGCCGCGATACTGGCCCGGGTCGAGCATCATCACCATCCGCTTTTCATCGTCCGGCTTGTGGAAACGCTGCATGAGCGGGTGGCCATCGGCGTTTATCGTCAGCATCGAGAACGACAGCAGCAAATCCTGCGCCCGGAATTCCCATATCCCGGCGATGGCGGCCGGCATGCCATCGGCGCGCTCGATGCGCCATCGAACTGGCTTACCAGTCTCATAGCAAGGTTCAAAGAAATTATCTGCGGGGATAATGCAGAACTGTTTGCGCTTCCAGGCATTGCGGAAGGACGGCTTCCGGGCGCGAGGGTCAGGTCTGCCATTCGGACACGGACTGATGCGTGGGACGCTGTAGAAGCTGGCTCAGTCGAAAAGCTGATTGGAACCACGAACGCGCGCCTGCGGCGCGCGGGGCTGCCGCGCAGCGGCAGCAGGTGGAGGATTCGGGGCGGGCCGGGCCGGTA
>NZ_JAFLJN010000083.1:0-9908 GCF_018682595.1 Janthinobacterium sp. JC611 | reverse complement strand
CACCGTGTTGATAACGCGGGGGTCGTTGGTTCGAGTCCAACCAGCCCTACCAGTTTCTGTAGCACCCGTAGCAAACATGGGGGATTAGCTCAGCTGGGAGAGCACCTGCTTTGCAAGCAGGGGGTCGTCGGTTCGATCCCGTCATCCTCCACCAAAAGTTCAAACGTAAATCAGTGCAGATAGTGCGCCGGGATTTAGGTTTGGTCTTTTCGAGACCAAGTGCTGTATGTTCTTTAACAATCTGGAAGAAGTAAAGATTATTTATTGATCGGTTTATCGTAAAAGGTGAATCGATGGGTAATGATTGTATGTATCAACAAACAAGCAACAACGTTGTACTTTCTTATCCCTGTAGCGCTCTTTGATGACTTCGGTTGTCAGAGGCTAACGTTATAGGGACAAGCGAATAAGTGCACATGGTGGATGCCTTGGCGATTACAGGCGATGAAGGACGTAGTAGCTTGCGATAAGCTGCGGGGAGTGAGCAAACACACTTTGATCCGCAGATTTCCGAATGGGGCAACCCACCCTTTTAGGGTATTGCATACTGAATACATAGGTATGCAAGGCGAACGCGGCGAACTGAAACATCTAAGTAGCTGCAGGAAAAGAAATCAACCGAGATTCCCAAAGTAGCGGCGAGCGAAATGGGAAGAGCCTGTACGTGATAGTCGGACCGATAACAGAATCCTCTGGAAATAGGAGCCATAGCGGGTGATAGCCCCGTATGTGAAATCGGACCGGTGGTACTAAGCGTACGACAAGTAGGGCGGGACACGTGACATCCTGTCTGAATATGGGGGGACCATCCTCCAAGGCTAAATACTCGTAATCGACCGATAGTGAACCAGTACCGTGAGGGAAAGGCGAAAAGAACCCCGGAAGGGGAGTGAAATAGATCCTGAAACCGTGTGCATACAAACAGTAGGAGCGGACTTGTTCCGTGACTGCGTACCTTTTGTATAATGGGTCAGCGACTTACATTCAGTGGCAAGGTTAACCAGATAGGGAAGCCGTAGAGAAATCGAGTCCGAATAGGGCGATCAGTCGCTGGGTGTAGACCCGAAACCAAGTGATCTACTCATGGCCAGGATGAAGGTGCGGTAACACGCCCTGGAGGTCCGAACCCACTAATGTTGAAAAATTAGGGGATGAGCTGTGGGTAGGGGTGAAAGGCTAAACAAACTTGGAAATAGCTGGTTCTCTCCGAAAACTATTTAGGTAGTGCCTCAAGTATCACCATCGGGGGTAGAGCACTGTTATGGCTAGGGGGTCATTGCGACTTACCAAACCATTGCAAACTCCGAATACCGATGAGTGCGAGCTTGGGAGACAGACGTCGGGTGCTAACGTCCGGCGTCAAGAGGGAAACAACCCAGACCGCCAGCTAAGGTCCCAAAGATTGGCTAAGTGGAAAACGAAGTGGGAAGGCTAAAACAGTCAGGATGTTGGCTTAGAAGCAGCCATCATTTAAAGAAAGCGTAATAGCTCACTGATCGAGTCGTCCTGCGCGGAAGATGTAACGGGGCTAAGCCAGTCACCGAAGCTGCGGATATGCGTAAGCATATGGTAGGAGAGCGTTCTGTAAGCCTGCGAAGGTGTCTTGTAAAGGATGCTGGAGGTATCAGAAGTGCGAATGCTGACATGAGTAGCGATAATGGGGGTGAAAAGCCTCCACGCCGTAAGCCCAAGGTTTCCTGTTCAACGTTCATCGGAGCAGGGTGAGTCGGCCCCTAAGGCGAGGCAGAGATGCGTAGCTGATGGGAAGCAGGTTAATATTCCTGCACCGTCGTATGATGCGATGGGGGGACGGATCGCGGAAGGTTGTCTGACTGTTGGAATAGTCAGTTTCTGTCTCATAGAAGGCGCTTAGGCAAATCCGGGCGCAGGATTCAAGGGGATGGGACGAGTGAATTTATTCACGAAGCAATCGGAAGTGGTTCCAAGAAAAGCCTCTAAGCTTCAGTCATACGAGACCGTACCGCAAACCGACACAGGTGGGCGAGATGAGTATTCTAAGGCGCTTGAGAGAACTCGGGAGAAGGAACTCGGCAAATTGGTACCGTAACTTCGGGAAAAGGTACGCCCCGGTAGCTTGACCACTTTACTGTGGAAGGGTGAAAGGGTTGCAATAAACTGGTGGCTGCGACTGTTTAATAAAAACACAGCACTCTGCAAACACGAAAGTGGACGTATAGGGTGTGACGCCTGCCCGGTGCTGGAAGATTAAATGATGGGGTGCAAGCTCTTGATTGAAGTCCCAGTAAACGGCGGCCGTAACTATAACGGTCCTAAGGTAGCGAAATTCCTTGTCGGGTAAGTTCCGACCTGCACGAATGGCGTAACGATGGCCACACTGTCTCCTCCCGAGACTCAGCGAAGTTGAAATGTTTGTGATGATGCAATCTACCCGCGGCTAGACGGAAAGACCCCATGAACCTTTACTGTAGCTTTGCATTGGACTTTGAACCAATCTGTGTAGGATAGGTGGGAGGCTTTGAAGCGGGGACGCTAGTTCTCGTGGAGCCAACCTTGAAATACCACCCTGGTTTGTTTGAGGTTCTAACCTTGGTCCGTTATCCGGATCGGGGACAGTGCATGGTAGGCAGTTTGACTGGGGCGGTCTCCTCCTAAAGTGTAACGGAGGAGTTCGAAGGTACGCTAGATACGGTCGGACATCGTGTTGATAGTGCAATGGCATAAGCGTGCTTAACTGCGAGACTGACAAGTCGAGCAGGTACGAAAGTAGGACATAGTGATCCGGTGGTTCTGTATGGAAGGGCCATCGCTCAACGGATAAAAGGTACTCTGGGGATAACAGGCTGATTCCTCCCAAGAGTTCATATCGACGGGGGAGTTTGGCACCTCGATGTCGGCTCATCACATCCTGGGGCTGTAGCCGGTCCCAAGGGTATGGCTGTTCGCCATTTAAAGTGGTACGTGAGCTGGGTTTAAAACGTCGTGAGACAGTTTGGTCCCTATCTGCCGTGGGCGTTGGAAATTTGAAGGGGGCTGCTCCTAGTACGAGAGGACCGGAGTGGACGAACCTCTGGTGTACCGGTTGTCACGCCAGTGGCATTGCCGGGTAGCTAAGTTCGGAAGAGATAACCGCTGAAAGCATCTAAGCGGGAAACTTGCCTTGAGATGAGATTTCCCAGAGCCTTGAGCTCTTTGAAGGGTCGTTCGAGACCAGGACGTTGATAGGCTGGGTGTGGAAGTGCAGTAATGCATTAAGCTAACCAGTACTAATTGCCCGTACGGCTTGTCCCTATAACCTTAGCAGGTACAGAGGATAAGACGGTACAACGTTGCGTGTGTGTTGATACCATTCATTACCCCGATCTTTGCTTCTTCCAGATTCAGGCCTTGTCGCTCCACCGAGGACAAATGCCAGTACAAGTTATGCCTGATGACCATAGCAAGTTGGTCCCACCCCTTCCCATCCCGAACAGGACCGTGAAACAACTTTGCGCCGATGATAGTGCTGCAACCAGTGTGAAAGTAGGTTATCGTCAGGCTTGTTATTCGAAAAACCCCTTCCGGTGATCCGGTTGGGGTTTTTTTACGTCTGCTGGTTTTGTCATTATCTCCACATGTTGTGCACGGCGGGCACCGTCATGTTCTCTTCATATTCACACTGTACGATGACTTCCATTCTCATCAAGCAAATGTGTGCACCCATGCTGGCCAAGCTTAAACTCGTCAAAACGCCGAAAGGCATCGATAGCATCCTGATGCTGTCGGCCATGCTGATACTCTGGATCGGTAATTACAGCAACCTCGACCTCATGATCGCCGACAGCATGTTCGACGAGGCGCGCGGGCAATTTTTTGGCGTTGGCAGCACGTGGGCGGGCAATTTTCAGTTGGGCATGATCTTGTTTGGTGCCGCCTTGATCGGCTTGGCCATCTGGGACACCTTGCATCCGCTGGCCTGGCTTGCCTCACGCCGCAGCGCCTTGCGCGTCGTGGCCCTGTCGGCGATCTTCGTGCCGCTAAGCATCTATTTGCTCTCCTCCTTCAGCGACGTGCCGTGCCCCACAGAGTTGTTGCGCTATGGTGGACTGGCGCCGTATACGCGCCTGTTGGAAACATTGCCGGCCAGCGCATCAGCCATGGCCTGCCTGCCCGGCACGCAGGCGAACACAGCCTGGTGGATGCTGGCCTTGCCCTTGTTCTGTCTGCCCGGACGGCCACGCACGGCGCTGCTGCTCGCTATTGTCATGTTGTCATGTGGTTTGGTGCTGGGCTGGCAGCAACAGTTGCAGGGTGCGCAGTTTTTTACGCACACCTTGTGGTCTGCCTGGATCGCTGCTTTCCTGATATATCTGCTGCATAACTTGTTTCGGGGTGAGGACGCGTTGGCCTGAAACACAAAAGTACGTCACAATCTGCCTGTGTAGTTGTCGTTTCATACAAAAACAGGAGCACCATGAACGAGCAGATTGCGAGAGAAGTGGTATTGGTCCGTGCGATCGAGACGGCCGACCAGAACAAAGAAGTCCTCAGCGAGGACGACCGCATGTATGCCAGCCGCAGCGCGCGTGAGCTTGCGCAGTGGCAAGCTTCGGGCAAGCAGGCCGAAGTGACGGGTGACGATTTCCTGCAACAGCGCTCTGAACTGATCCTCAAGCGCATCACCGAGCGCACGCCGGCCTTCGCGGCCTTCGCGAAACGCCGTAACGGCATGAAAACCCTGGCGTTGGCCTTGCCCCTGCTGGCTTTGTTGCTGGGCGCCGGGCTCGATCGGATCACCGATCCCCATCGCGTCGACTTGCTGTCCGCGCCCTTGCTGCTGATCATCGCCTGGAATGTGCTGGTCTACCTGGGCTTGCTGATCTGGCTATGCATTCCTTCGCATTCCCTTGGCTGGCCGAAAGCGGGACTGGTGCGCCACCTGAGCGTGGGCCGCCTGGCCTTGCCGCGCAAACTGCCCCACGCCCTGTCCTCTGGCTTGCTCAGTTTCATGGGCGAATGGGCGCATTTGAGCGCCAAGCTGACGGCCGCGCGCCTCAGCCGTACCATCCACCTGAGCGCCGCCATGTTTGCCATCGGCGCCGTCGCCTCGCTGTATGCGCGTGGTTTCCTGTCGCAATACGCGGCCGGCTGGGAAAGCACGTTTCTGAATGCTGGCCAGGTGCACGGCCTGCTTTCGACCCTGTTCGCGCCAGCCATCGCCCTGTTTCATTTACAAGGGTTTTCGCTGGCGGAAATCGAAGCGCTCCGCTTCCCGCAAACGACCACCGTGGAAGGCGGCGCGCGCTGGGTGCATTTGTATGCGGCAACGATTTTCCTGCTAGTGGTCGTTCCCCGCCTGATCCTTGCCCTGGTCAACAACTGGCGCGCCGCGCGCCTGGCCAAGCACTTTCCGCTGGATCTTGATCAACCGTATTTCCGCAAGCTCAATGAAAGTATCGGCGTGGCCACGGGCGGCATGCTGCGCGTCTTGCCATATAGCTTTACTGTCGATGAAGCGCGCCACAAGGGCCTGGGACAAATCGCCCTCATGCTGTTCGGCGAGCAGGGTCGCATGATGCTGCGCCCGTCGACGTCGTATGGCGAAGAGCCGCAGGACGTCTTGCGCGGCACGGACCTGAATGATCCACAAGTCAATATCACGGCCGTGCTGTTCAACCTGACGGCGACGCCGGAAAAGGAAAATCACGGCGCCTTCCTCGATTACCTGGTGCAATCGTCGTCACGCGGCATTGCCGTGCTGATCGATGAATCGAGCTACCTGGAACATGCAGGCGAGCAAGCGGACAGCGCCGCCCGCTTGGCGGAGCGAGTCGCCTTGTGGCAACAGTTCTGCCATTTCCACAAAACCACGGCCACCCGGGTCAATTTGCTCAATCCTGCCCTGCATCCGCTCGACGCCGGTGTCGGGCTGAAAGTATCGGCGGCAGCATGAGTGTGAATGTGAATAAAGATGTGCAGGAGGATGCGGTGCAGATTCAGTTTGCGCTGATTTCGCACACGAATAATGGCAAGACCACCCTGGCGCGTACCTTGGTGGGCGTGGATGTCGGCGAAGTGCGCGACGCCGCCCACGTGACCGTGTTTGCGGAATCGCATACCTTGCTGACCACGCCCCAGGGCGATGCTTTGCAATTGTGGGACACGCCCGGCTTTGGCGACTCCGTGCGCCTGCTCAAGCGCCTGGGGCAGTCGGGTAATCCCATCGGCTGGTTCCTGCGCGAAGTGCTGGACCGTTACCGGGACCGCCCGTTCTGGCTCAGCCAGCAAGCGTTGCGCACGGCCAAGGACTCTGCCGACGTGGTGTTGTACCTGGTCAACTCGTCCGAACATCCCAGGGATGCGGGTTACTTGCCGGCGGAAATGAAAATCCTTGCCTGGCTGGATAAGCCCGTGGTGGTCTTGCTTAATCAGATGGGGCCGCCGCGTCCCGGCAATGAGGAGCACGGCGAGCAGGCGCGCTGGCGCGAGCATTTGCAGCAGTATCCCATCGTGCGCGACGTCCTGGCGCTCGATGCCTTTGCCCGCTGCTGGGTACATGAACGCGTGTTTTACGAAGCCGTGGGTAAATTGTTGCCGCAGTCGCAGCAAGCTGGTTATGCGCGCTTGTTTGCTGCGTGGCAAGCGCAGAATACGGCACGTTTTCAGCAAGCCATGCAGTTGCTGGCCACGCAGCTGGCGGTGGCTGGACAGGATCGCGAAGCCATCGAGCCCGTCTCCAAGGGCTTGCTGAAATCGGCCTTGCAGGTTGTGGGTATCGGCAAGAATGCAGAGCAGCAACGCCAGGAAAAGGCCATGGCCAGCCTGGTGGCGCGACTCAATACGCATAGCGGCATGACCACGCGTGAACTTTTGATCCTGCACAAACTCGACCCGACCGATGCGCATAAGATCAATAGCCGGATACGGGAAAATTTTGCCGTGCGCGCGCCGATCGACAAGGCGCAAGCGGGTCTTCTGGGCGCCATGATTTCCGGTGCCGCGACGGGCTTGTCTGCGGACCTGATTTCCGGCGGCTTGACCTTGGGCACGGGCGCCTTGCTTGGCGGCGTGGTCGGTGCGCTGACGTTTGCGGGTGCCGCCTGGGGTTTTAATTCCGGCACGGATCGCAATGAGCCCACGATGCAATTTACGGATGCCTTCCTGCGTACCCTGGTGGTGGCGGGCGTGCTGCGTTACTTGGCGGTGGCGCACTTTGGTCGTGGCCGCGGCAACTTTGTGGAAGGCGAGGCGCCCGCATTCTGGCAAGATGAGGTCGAGCAGGCGGTGGCGCGCCATGACGCTGCTTTGCTCGAGTTGTGGAAGGAAATGCGACGGGAAAAATCACCGGAGCAAGCCGCCGAGCGCGTTTTGCCCGTCATATCGTCTATTACTTCCGATACCCTGGCGCGTCTGTATCCCGATGTGGCGCGCCTGGTGTAGACGGCTGGCGTAGCTCATCAGGCCCGGGCTTGCAGCCACTGCTGCAGAAATTGCACACAGGCCCTGACCTTGGCCGAGTTCGACAGCCGCGAGGTGGTCACCGCCCACACATCGGCAGCCTGTTGATACGCGGGCAAAATGCGCACCAGCTTGCCTTGCGCCAGGCTGCTTTCCACATCCCATGCCGAGCGCAAGATGATGCCGTGGCCGTCGAGCGCCCACTGATGAACGATCTCGCCGTTGTTGGCCGATAGCGGCCCATCGACCTTTACCGTTTCCAATCCTTGCGGCCCTTGCAGTTTCCAGCGCCGCCCATCCTGGTCGCGCTCGCGAATGACGATGCAGTCATGCTCGCGCAATTGCGCCAGGGTGCTTGGTGTTCCGCGTTGCGCCAGATAGGCGGGCGCGGCGCACAGTACGCGTTGGTTACTGGCAATGCGGTGGGCGATCAGGTCCGGCTCGCGTACCACTCCGATGCGAATGTCGAGATCGAAACCTTCGCCCAGCAGGTCAACGGGGCGGTCGAGCAATTCCAGCTGTATTTTCAAGTCCGTATATTGCTGTGCCAGCTGGGATAGTGCGGGACCGAGCCGGTTGCGTCCGAAACCGGAGCTGGAGCAGATACGCAACACGCCCTGCGGCTGCACTGTCGACTGCGCGACCGCTTCTCCCATCTGCTCGACATCTTCCAGGATGCGCTGCGCCCATTGCCGAACGATCTCGCCGTGATCGGTGACGCTGACCCGGCGCGTGGTCCGGTGCAGCAAACGTACTTGCAACGCCGCTTCCAGCATGCCGATGCGCTTGCTGACAACGGCCTTGGAAATGCCCAGTTCCAGCGCCGTGGCGGCGAAACTGGTTTTATGGGCGACCTGGCAAAACAGGCGCAAGTCTTCCAGCAGCGGCGTATGTTTCATTGATTGACCACGAAATGTGGATACTAGGGTTATGAATCCCCTGATTGTATTCTGATGTAGTGCCAGTATCATCAATGCATCCATCTATCAACAGGAGAAGCTCATGCCCGCACACAGAATCGCAGTCATCGCCGGCGACGGCATAGGCAATGAAGTCATGCCGGAAGGGCTGCGTGTTGTTGCCGCCGCCGCCCGTCGTTTCAATATCGACCTGCAGTTCACGACGATGGCATGGGCAAATTGCGACTACTACCTCGAGCATGGCCAGATGATGCCCTCGGACTGGTTTGACCAGCTCAAGGATTTCGACGCCATCTATTTTGGCGCCGTGGGCTGGCCGGACAAGGTGCCCGACCATATCTCGCTGTGGGGCTCGTTGTTGAAATTCCGGCGCGAGTTCGACGAATACGTCAACTTGCGTCCCGTGCGGCTGATGCCGGGCGTGCCATGTCCGCTGGCGAACAAGAAGCCGGGCGATATCGACTTTTATGTCGTGCGTGAAAACACGGAAGGAGAATATTCATCGGTGGGCGGGCGCATGTTCGAGGGGACGGAGCGCGAAACGGTGCTGCAGGAATCCGTTTTTACGCGCAAGGGTGTCGACCGCATTTTGAAGTATGCGTTTGAGCTGGCGCAAAGCCGACCTAAAAAACACCTGACATCGGCGACCAAGTCGAATGGTATCGCCATCAGCATGCCGTTCTGGGATGAGCGGGTGGAAGCGATGGGCCCAAGCTTCCCCGATGTGCGCTGGGACAAATACCATATCGATATCCTGGCGGCCCGCTTTGTATTAAGCCCCGAGCGTTTCGACGTGGTGGTCGCTTCGAATCTGTTTGGCGACATCCTGTCCGACCTGGGCCCCGCCTGCACGGGGACGATTGCCATCGCACCGTCGGCCAATATCAATCCGGAGCGCACGTTCCCCTCCGTGTTCGAGCCTGTACACGGTTCCGCACCTGATATCTATGGCCAGAATATCGCCAACCCGATCGGCATGATCTGGTCGGGCGCCATGATGCTGGACTTCCTCGGCAATGGCGACGCCAATTACACGGCGGCGCATGACGCGATTGTGCGCGCCATCGAGCAGGTGCTCGAGCATGGACCACGTACGCCGGACATGGGTGGCAGCGCCAGTACGACCGAAATGGGCATGGCGGTGGCAGCATTGCTGAAATAAAGCTTGCCGCCCTTGGGCGGCTTTGCTATAGTTCGCCTCCCCAATGAGACGCAGTCACTGCGGCACTTGAGGATCACCGGAAACGGCGATGAGTAGTAAAGAAGGTGTTGACGGATTTAGCGAAATGCTTCATACTCTTCCTTCTTCGCAGCTGACAAACACAACGCTTTGTCGATAGCGCGAAAGCAGTAACCGAATACAGTTCTTTAACAATTAACAGTCGATAAGTGTGGACATTTGATGTCAGTGCAGCAGCGATCCTCGGATTGCTGTAATACTTAAAATATCAAATGTTCACAAGAAATAATGAAATAGGCGCTACGAAAGTAGTGGCCTGTCAGTTTTTTGAGTGAGCGACCCGTCAGCAATGACGGTGCCGGTAAAACGGCAAAGTAACAGAGATTAAACTG
>NZ_JAFLJN010000082.1:0-4613 GCF_018682595.1 Janthinobacterium sp. JC611 | reverse complement strand
GCGGCACCCAGGGTAAGGTTGGCGCTATTGACGGCAATCCGGCCATCGGTATTATCGAGTGCGCCATTTGGCGCGCGCATGACAATAGACGTATCGCCGCTACCGCTCTGCACGATGCTGCCCTTGCTATTGTTCAGGTTAGCCGTCTGCACCACCAATTGACCGGCCACGATATCGCCACGGCTGTTATCCCACGTCTGGCCATTGCCCGCTTGCGCGTTCACATTCAGCGTACCGACCGTGCCGATGCTGGAGCCGGCCGTGCTGACATTACCCTGCGTCGCCGTCAGCGCGATGTTCGCCGCGCTATTCACGCTGCCAGCAAGATCGACGCCGCTGCCCGTCATGCTCATATTGCCTGCCGCCAGATTCTGCCCGGCTGCGCGCAATTGCTGCGCCGTCGTGACCAGCAGATTCCCTGTGCCTGCCAGCTTGCCGTCCGCCTGCATGCCCGCCGCCAGCAGGCCGCCCGCCCCGCTGTCGAGACTGGCGGCCGTGATGCTGGTATCGGCTAGCGCGGCGATCGTACCGCTGTTGCTCACCAGTCCCGTGGCATTCAGCACTTGCGATGCGCCGTACATGCTGCCGCTATTGCTGACATTGGCTGCATGCGTGACCAATTGTCCGCCAGCAAGGACGCTGCCGCCGTTATTGTCCAGGTCTTTCACTTGCAGCCTGGCATCGCCGATAACCGCCTGCAAGGTACCGCGTGTGTTGGTGACATCGCCTGCGGTCAGGACCAGTCCGGTAGCGCCAGCCAATGTGCCGCCGCTGTTGTCGAGTTTCGCACTGGCCGTTACGTCCAGCACGCCACCCGACAGCACGCGGCCGCTTTGATTGCGCAAGTCTGCCGTTTGCAGTGCCAGGCCACCATTGCTTTCAATCCGACCGCCAGCGTTGTCGAGACTGGCACTGGCCGTGAGCGATGTGTTGCGCTTGCCCAGCTGCAATAATTCTCCCTGACGATTGTCCAGTATGGCCGTGGTGACGCTCAGTTGCTGCGCCATGGCGCTGGCGTTGCGATGATCGATATAGGTGGCGCGCACGTCGAGCGCGCCGTTACCCGTCATCTGGCCGCGTTGCCCATACAGGTTAGCCACGCTGATGCCCAGGGTACCGCTACCCGCGTGCTCGATCTTGCCGTCCACGTTGGTCAAGGTTCCTGCCGTCAACTGGAGATTGCGGCTGTTGACAGCGATACGCCCGGCAGTATTGTCCAGCTGGCCCGCTCCAGCCAGGTTGATGGCGCTATCGCCACTTCCCGTCTGGATGATGCTGCCGCCGGCATTATTGAGGTTAGCCACCTTGACATCAAGCTGCCCGGCGCTTAACTGGCCACCTTGATTGAGCAGCGCCTGGCTATTCTGCGCGCTGGCCGTAATACTCAGCAGACCAGCCGTACCGAGCACCGCCTTGGCGGTCGTGATATTGCCGCTGCCAGCGCTCAAGGTAATATTGCTGCCGCTGGTCTGGCTACCTGCCAGGTCCAGCGATGCCCCACTGAGCGCAACAGTGCCGGCCGCGAGATTCTTGCCACCTGCCTGCAGGACGCCAGTGCTGCGCACAGTCAAGTCGCCCGCCTGCGCAAGCGCGCCATTCGTCGTCAAGCCAGCCGCCAGCAAGCCGTTGCCGGACACGCTGCCCGCCTTCACGCTGGTATTGCCCAACGCGGCGATGGATCCGGTATTGACCAGGCTGCCGCCTACGTCGAGCGACTGCTGGGCGCCGGCGTACAGCAAGCCGCTGTTAAGCATGTCACCAGTGACGGCCACCGTCAGGTCGGTGGCGGCACTGAGTTCGCCGGCTGCGTTGACCAGGCCGGCAGCCGTCACACCCAAGGCACCACGCGCGGCCTGCGCTACGCCCTGCGTATTGTCCAAGGCCAAGGCATGTACCTGCACATTCTCCTTGCCAACGATCGTGCCTTCCTTGTTGTTCAGTGCCCCCTGCGACGATATTGTGACATCGCCTTGTGCGCTAATATTGCCCTTTGCATTCTCCAGACTGCCTGTCGTCATTTGCAGCACACCATTTGCTGCGATGACGCCGCTGCGATTGTCCAATTCCTGCGCCACCTGCACCGTGAGCGCCGTTGTCGACTGCAATTTGCCGCCCTGATTGCTCATCGCATCGGCCGTCATACGCAATTGCTGGGCAGAAGTGGTCGCCATGCTGTGGTTGAACGTGCCGGCAACGATATCGACCATGCCATTGCCCGTAATCGTCCCGCCGGCACCATTGAAGGCTGGCGTCGTAATTGCCAGCGTTCCCGCTCCCGCGTGCTCGATCTTGCCAGCGGCATTCGTGAGTGCGTTCGCTGCGAGGGTCAGATTGCTGCTATTGACGGCAATGCGCCCGCCAGTATTGTCCAGATTACCCGTCCGGATAACGGTATCGCCCGCGCCGGTCTGTAACACCGTGCCTTTTGCGTTGTCCAGATTGTTCACGTGCAGGTCGAGCTGGCCCGCCTGCAAGCTGCCTTCCGTGTTGTGCAAGGTGGCGTTTGTCGTGACGTTCAAGGTACCCGTTGTCGCGACGATCGCCTTGCTAGTCATGACATCACCCTGCGTTGCCGTCAGGCCGATGTTGCTGGCGCTAGTCTGGCTGCCGCCGATATCGAGCGTGCCGCCAGTCAGTTTGGCATTGCCCGCCGCCAGGTTTTGGCCATGCGCAGCCAGCGTTTGTGTAGTGCTGATCGTCAGGTCGCCAGCCGTGCCCAGCTTGCCATCGGCCTGCATGCCGGCACCGAGCAAGCTGCTGGCGCTGCTGTCGAGCGTCTTTGCCGTGATGCTGTTGTTGCCTTGTGCCGCGATGACGCCCGTGTTGACGATGGCGCCGCTGGCGGTCAAGGTCTGGTTGCCTGCCGCATACAGGCTGCCCGTATTGTTCAGGCTGGCCAGTGTCGCGTTCAGGTTGGCACCGGCAAACACGTTGCCTGCGGTATTGTTCAGGTCAACCACGTTCAGGGTGGCGTTGCCGGCCACGGCCTGCAACTGGCCCTTGGTATTGTCGATGTCGCCACCGCTCAATACCAGGTTGCGCCCTGCCGCCACTGTACCTTCCGTATTGTCCAGGCTGCCCACGTTCAATGTTGCATCCTGCGCCGCCACCATGCGGCCCGCATTGTTCAGCAAGGTCGTGGCCTTCACCAGCGCATCGCCATTGCCCTCGATCTTGCCGCCCGTGTTGTCCAGCTGGCCGGTGGCGCTCACCGTCATCAGGCCGGTGCCTGTCTGCGCCAGGCTGCCGACGCGGTTGTCCAGGCTGCCGACGTTGACGGTCAGTTGATTGGCCACCGTCGTCGCATTGCGATGATCCAGGGTGGCGGCCGTCATATCGAGCTTGCCATTGCCCGTGATCTTGCCGTGCTGGTTGTTGAATTGTCCTGCGTTAATCGCCAGGATGCCGGCGCCCGCGTGTTCCAGCTTGCCATTGACGTTCGTCAGCACCGTCGCGTTCAAGGCCAGGTTCGCGCTGTTGACGGCGATGCGGCCTGCCGTGTTGTCCAGCTTGCCTGTCGTGATGACGGTGTCGCCGCTGCCCGTTTGCACGATTTCGCCGCTGGCATTGTTCAGGTTCGCCACGTTCAGCTGCAACTGCCCCGCGACCAGCTGGCCCTGGCTGTTCACCAGTGACTGGGCATTGTTCGCGTTGGCCGTGATGGCCAGCACGTTGCTGGCGGAAATCACGGCCTTGTTCGTCACGACATCACCAGTATTTGCCGTGATGGCGATGTTCGCCGCGCCCGTCTGGCTACCCGACAAATCGACCGATGCGCCTGTCAATTGAGCGCTACCCGCCACGAGGTTCTGCCCGCTCGCCTGCAAGACGCCATCCGCGCTGATGGTCAAGTCGCCCGCAGTGCCCAGGCTACCGTCCGCTTTCACGCCAGCGCCCAGCAAGCCGCTGCTGGTCACTTTATTAGCGGAAATATTGGTGTTGCCAACGGAGGCGATGGAACCGCTGTTGTTCAGTAATCCGCCGACCGTCAGTTGCTGGTTGCGGCCTGCATACAACAGGCCGGCGTTGTTCAGGTCACCACTGATTTTGGCCGTTAATTCCGTGCCGGCACTCACTGTCCCCTGCTGGTTCAGCAAGGTCGCCGCATCGAGACGCAACATATCCGCCTGCAAGACGCCGCGCGTGTTGTCGATATTCACGCCGCCCACATGCAAGTCGCCAGTCGCTGCCATCACGCCGTCGGTATTGTTCAGTACGCCCTTGCTGACGATGTCCGCCGACGCAGCGGACGTGATGCGGCCCTTGCTGTTGTCCAGCACGCCCACCTGCAGATTCAATGTCCCCGTGCCTGCATGCTCGATCTTGCCATCCTTGTTGGTAACGCTGACGGCATCGATGTTCAAGTTTGTGCTGTTGACCGCGATGCGGCCAGCCGTGTTGTCCAGCTTGCCTGTGACGATGCTCGTATCGCCCGTGCCCGTCTGCAAGATGGTGCCCTTGGTGTTGTCCAGATTACCCACATGCAGATCCAGTTGACCCGCCTGCAAGGTGCCTTCCGTGTTGTGCAGGGAGGCGCTCGTCGTCACATTTAGCGTGCCCGCCGTTGTCACGACCGCCTTGTTCGTGCTGACGTCACCTTGGGTTGCCGTCAG